>JANPKV010000034.1:0-15977 GCA_031426185.1 Rhodobacterales bacterium
ACTTTCTGCGCATCGAGGACCATCGCGACATATTTGCGGACGACTGTTTTCCGCCCTCTAAGTCGTTCAGGTGCCGGAAATGCTGCGCGATGAACTAAGGACTGCTCCGGTTCGATGCTGCATCTGCGCTGCCGCGCCGCCGTCGGGCCGCTTTCCGCCCCTTTGCGACGCGGCGTGTCAACGTTAGTTGGGATAGAAGCTTGACGACAGATCGCTGTCAGAATACCACCCAAGGCGTTGCGGGCGTTGTGTAATGGTAAGACATCTGCCTTCCAAGCAAGCATCTCGAGTATCACCCAGTATCGCGGAGTTGCTAAGCGTTTCATCTAGCGCATTATTCACTCGCATCTCGTATCGCCCAATGGCATGCAGTATCATGTAGTTTCCTACAAAAGACCGACAAAATGCCAATGATGCGTTCTTCGGTTCGAATTGTTCGCTTCATCGTCCGTCCCTTTCTTGGGCCGGACTCTAGTCGCAGATGGAGGAAAAATCCCGTGGCAGGTCAGCACATCAAAGCGGTCGGCCGTTTGTCCCTCGATCAGCGCGCCTGATAAGCAAGGCTGCCGTTGACGCCGGAATAATCGGTTGCAACGCGCGAAGGTCCGGTGGGCCAGGCTGCTGCCTGACGGCGCGGCGCCTGATGCTGCGCCTTCACGATGGCCTGACGCGCCGCAGAGGCCGCTAGCAGCCCGTCGTGATTGCCGCAATCATAGCGCTCCCCCGAGAAGCGAAACGCCGTCAGCGGCACGGCATTGGACGAAATCGCGATCGCATCCGTCAACTGCAACTCGCCGCCCGCGCCAAGCGGGGTGTGGGCCAACACATCGAAGACCATCGGGTCAAGGATGTACCGTCCCACGGCAGCCAGCGTCGACGGAGCGGTTCCGAAGGCAGGTTTCTCCACCATGCCGGAGACCGGAACGCAGCGCCCCGACGGGACAGACTTGACCTGAAAGATCCCGTACTGGGACGCGTCATCCGGCGTCACCTGCATGGCCGCGACCATATGGCCGCCGCGGTAGTCTGCGGACATCTCGCTCAGACAATGGGTGCCAAAGATGACGTCGTCAGGAAGGATCACGCCAAACGGACCCGGCAAGGTCTTTCCCTTGCAGCACAAAAGAGCATCCCCAAGACCGTTCGCGGTTTCCTGGATCACGAACTCGACCACGACGGCGTTCTGGGGCTTGCCCGCGACAGCGACGGGTGCGCTCCGGTCCATCCCGTGGATGGCATAGGCATCGTCCTGAGCCAGGAAATCGCGGATCGCGGTCTTGGTCGGGCTGATGACCACCAAGATCCGTTCCGCCCCCGCAGCGACGGCCTCTTGCATGGCAAAGTCGATCGCGACCTGGTCAAACACCGGCAACAACTCCTTCGCCGTGACACGCGTCAGCGGAAGAAGGCGGGTTCCCTTGCCGGCAGCAGGGATGATCACGGTCCTGAGCGTGTTGGTCATCGAGATTTCCTTATTTGAATGGCAAGGTTCGTGTTCACAACAAGAGAAGCGGTCTCCTGGTTCCGGCCATGGGTGCAAAACCAAACAGATTTTTGTCTTCCTCACGAAATCTTCAGGCAGACGGTCAAGTGACGTCGCGTCAAAGCGTTCAGCAGGTAGTCGTGCGACATATCCCCACTGCGGGGCCCGCTTCGCATTGAGCCGGGGCGCCGGAAACCTATGTTCAGACGCGGCTTGCGACGGAACGAAAACAGTCCCTCCGGACTTGAGGCTGTGAACGTTTTGTCACGTAAGGATGCCGAAAATGGGAATTCTCTGGACGATCATCATCGGCTTTATCGCCGGAATGATCGCAAAGTTCGTCACGCCCGGTGACAACGAACCTTCGGGGTTCGTGCTGACCACGATCCTCGGCATCGTCGGCGCGATCGTGGCGTCCTACGTCGGTCAAAATCTCGGCTGGTACGAAGGCGACGAAGGTGCGGGCATCATTGGCGCGGCGGTAGGCGCGATCATCGTCCTTCTGATCTGGGGGATTGTCCGTCGGCGCGCTTGACCCTTTTCCTGCTCGAAAGAACCTTTTCAATGGCGAAATCCACTCCCTCGCTGCTGGCCCTTCTTGGGCTCGTCGCGATTGCGGGCTACCAGAACAGAACCAGGGTCAGCGACATGCTGGCGGATGCGCGGCAGAATGCGGCGGCCGAGGGCCGCCATTCAGGCCCGACAGGGTCGAGTCTGGAAAGCCGTGACGATGTGATGGCGAATGGCGGCTTTGTGGCGGAAATCGCGCGGATGTTTCACACCGGCGACAGCGGCAGTTCGGTCGCAAGCGGGCTTGCGGACCTTGTCAGTCGGTTCAGGTCGTCAGGGTGGGGCAAGCCGGTGAACAGCTGGGTGTCCATCGGGCCGAATTTGCCCATGGAGGCCGATGACATCCGCGGCGTCATCGGCGAGGAGACCTTGAGCGAGCTGAGCGCAAGAACAGGGATGACAGAGGACCAGCTGCTGGCGCGTCTGACGGACGCGTTGCCTGACGTCGTGAACCAGCTGACCCCCGCTGGGCGGGTTCCGTCGCAGGTCGAAGCGTTGTCACTGATCTAGAGGCATCGATCCCGTTTCGCTGGCGGCGAACCCCCCGACACGCCGCAGTGACAGCACTTCTTTCAAGCCCCGGGCATCCGCGCGGCGGGGACCTTCAAGAAACACGCAGAAAGTACATGATGACCAATCACTTTTCCATTGGCATGAGCAAAGCCACCGAACTGACACGGGCTGGCAAGCTTGCCGAGGCAACCGCGCTTTTGCAGTCACTGCTGACCCCGGCACAGCCTTCGGCCGTCGTTCCGGCCGACGATGCGGTGATCGACGGCACCTGGACGCGACTGGAGGATGCCGCGCAGCCAGAGCCTGTCAAACCTGCCAAGCCTGCACGTGCCGCCACCGCTGCGGACAAGCGCACACCGCTGCGAGAAACCCTTCGCAAGATCCGTGCGGGCGGCATGCCCGAGGCAGCTGCTCCGGCCAAGGGCGATCCCCGCGTTCCCGCGAATGCAAGCTTTGACAGCTTGACGCACGCGACGCCATCGGGTCGGCGCGAGTACAAGCTTTATGTGCCGGCTTCCCGCGTCGCCGGGACGATGCCGCTGGTCGTCATGCTGCACGGCTGTACCCAGTCGCCCGACGATTTTGCGGCGGGCACCGGCATGAACGCGTTGGCAGAAGAACACGGATTTCTTGTGGCCTATCCAGGCCAGCCGTCGGGGGCCAACCCGAACAAGTGCTGGAACTGGTTCAAGGCCGAAGATCAAGCACGCGATCATGGCGAGCCCGCGCTGATCGCCGGGATCGTGCGCGACATCCTGCGCGACCATCCGGTTGATGCGGCGCAGGTTTTTGTCGCGGGTCTCTCGGCAGGCGGAGCGGCTGCGGCGATCGTGGCCACCGCCTATCCCGACCTGTTTGCCGCAGTCGGGGTCCATTCGGGACTTCCCGTTGGGGCGGCGACGGACATCCCCCAGGCATTCTCGGCGATGCGCAACGGTGCGCCGGGTACTGCCGTCCGCCATCCCATGCCCACGATCGTGATCCATGGCCTTGCCGACACCACGGTCAATCCCAGCAATGGCAAGGCGGTCATCACGCAGGCTTTGAAGCCCTTTGGCCCGCTCAAGGCCAGTGCGCGCAAAGGGTTGTCGGACGGGGGTAGACCTTACCATCAGACAAGCTATGCCCGCGCCGATGGCACCGCGATGTGTGAACATTGGGAAATCGCCGCAGCGGGGCATGCCTGGGCGGGCGGGACGTCCGACGGCAGCTTTACCGACCCGCTCGGGCCGTCCGCCTCGGCAGAAATGGTGCGGTTCTTCCTGCAGCACGGGCGGGATCGGAAAAACCGGCGCTGACGGCAATTTGACGACGCTGGCGCGGTTCCCCGCAAGGGGGCCGCGCCCGCCGCAACGGCATGACGGAACCGAACTGACCGGCACTGCGTTCGCGTTGGCAGACAGCGCGCATGAGCGGCAGTCTTTCAGACAAGGGAATTCTTTCATGATGAAGCATCTAAACCGTCGCACCTTCTTTGGGGTCGTGGCCGCTGTGTCGCTGGCGGGCAGCGCGATGGCTCAGGATGCCGTCCGGGTCGCATCCAAGCTGGATGGAGAGGGCGGACTGCTGGGCAGCATGATCATCCAGGTGCTTGAGGCCAACGGCATCAAGACCGAGAACAGATTGCAGATGGGCGCCACCAAGATCGTGCGCGAAGCGCTGGTTGCAGGCGAGATCGACGTTTACCCCGAATACACCGGCAATGCGGGGTTCTTCTTTGCCAACGACACCGATCCAGCCTGGAAGGATGCAGCAAAGGCCGCGGCCAAGGCAGCCGAACTTGACCTCGAAAATGGCATCATCTGGCTGAAACCCGCACCGGCGAACAACACCTGGGCCATCGCCCTGCGCAAGGATCTGGCCGAGGCCAACCAGCTGGCGTCGATGGAGGATCTGGCCACCTATGTCGGCGGCGGTGGCGAATTCAAGCTGGCCGCATCGGCGGAATTTGTGGAAAGCCCGGCGGCCCTGCCCGCATTTCAGCAAGCCTACGGGTTTACCCTCGATGCCGAACAGTTGCTGGTCCTGGCGGGTGGCGATACCTCAGCCACGATCCGCGCGGCGGCCGAAGGGACATCGGGCGTCAACGCGGCAATGGTTTACGGCACAGACGGTGCCATCGCCGCGCTCGATCTGGTAGTGATGACCGACAGCAAGGGCGCCCAGGCGGTCTATGAGCCGGCCCCGACCATCCGCAAGGACGTGCTGGATGCCAACCCGCAGATCCGCGATCTGCTGGAGCCGGTTTTCGCCACGCTGGACGCCCCGACCCTGCAGCGGCTGAACGCGAAAATTCAGGTCGAAGGTCAGGACTACGCGGCCGTGGCGACAGAATACCTGACCGAGAAAGGGTTCCTGAACTAGGGCATTCCGCGACACGCCCGTGCGGGACACGGCTCCCTGCCCTTTTGGAAGGTCTGCGTCTTGATCAAGAATAGTCCCCTATTGTTGCAGGTCATCTTGATCCTTGCGGGTGCGACCGCCTTGCCGTTTCTGACGCACGCGCCGAACCGGTTGATCTCTGGTCAGCCGGTGGCGTTGTGGGCGGTTTTGGATACGGCATCGGTCGTCCTGATGGCGCCCGCCCTTTTGCTGGTGGCGGGCGTGTTTCTTGACATCACCATCCCGCGCGCGCGGCTGTTGGGTCTCGTGTCGGCCCTGTTTCTTGCGGGGCTGGTGCATGCCGCAGCGTCTGGTGCCGAGGCTTTGGCGCAATCGGGGGCATCAACTGCCGCCCGCACATCGTTCGGGTCTGGCTTTTGGGTGATGTCGCTGGCCGCAGCGCTTACCTTTGCCGATCTGACGGCGCGCGCCGGACTGTCGCCCTTTGCCCGCGTGTTGTCAGGTCTTTTGGCGGTAATGCCGATTGCGGCGATGGTCCTGACAGGTCACCTGCATGCCATGTCCATCATGATGGAATATGCCAACAAGGCGGATTTGTTCCGTCAGGCCGTCGGACGGCATCTGCTGATCGTGGTTGCCGCGATGATACCGACCCTTCTGGTTGGGGTGCCCCTCGGCGTCATTGCGCATCGCAAGGCGGCGCTGGGTGGGCCGATCCTGTCGGTCCTGAACATCATCCAGACGATCCCGTCGATTGCGATGTTCGGGCTTTTGCTGGCCCCCTTGTCGGCCCTTGCCGTCACGTTTCCGGCGCTCAAGGCCCTGGGGATCAGCGGCATCGGACTTGCACCGGCCATCATCGCGCTGACGCTTTATTCGATCCTGCCCATCGTGAGAAACACATCCGAAGGCCTGGCCGATGTGCCACGCAGCGTGATCGACGCGGCCGAGGGCATGGGCATGACGCGCCGCCAGCTTTTCTGGCGGATCGAGGTCCCCCTGTCATTGCCGGTCTTTCTGTCAGGTCTGCGCGTTACCGTCGTGCAGGCCATCGGTCTGACGGCTGTTGCCGCGCTGATCGGGGCGGGCGGGCTTGGGGCGATCATGTTTCAGGGTCTGTTCTCGAACGCGCTGGATCTGGTGTTGCTGGGTGCGCTGCCCATCATCGCCATCGCCGTTCTGGCGGATGCGCTGTTCAAACTGGCGCTCGCCGTTTCCCAAAGGCGCATTGCATGATCGAATTTCTGGACGTCTCAAAATCATACGGCGCGACCACAGTCGTCGACAACCTGACCCTGTCGATCGCCAAGGGGGAATTCTGTGTTCTGATCGGCCCGTCAGGGTCGGGAAAATCCACAATTCTGAAAATGATCAATCGGTTGGTGGAACACACCTCCGGTGAAATACACTTTGCTGATGAGCCGATCCGATCCTTTGCCCCCGAGGTCCTGCGGCGGCGCATCGGGTATGCGATCCAGTCGGTGGGCCTGTTCCCGCATTGGAGCGTTGCCAAGAACATCGCCACCGTGCCGCGGTTGCTGAACTGGGATCAGGCGCGGATCGACGCGCGGACAACCGAACTCTTGCAGATGCTGAACCTGGATGCGGCGCGGTTTCGCGATGCCTATCCGCATCAGTTGTCGGGCGGCCAGCAGCAACGCGTCGGGGTCGCACGCGCGCTGGCGGCGGACCCGGACGTCCTGTTGATGGATGAGCCGTTTGGCGCGCTGGACCCCATCACGCGCGACAGTCTGCAGGCCGAGATGATCCGCATCCATGCCCAGACAGGCAAGACGATTGTCTTTGTGACCCACGACATGGACGAAGCGCTGCGTCTTGCGACCCGCGTCGTGGTTCTGGAAAAGGGCGCCATCGTGCAGTCGGCCACACCGCGCGACCTTTTGGCAAAACCGGCCGACGATTTCGTGCGCGCCTTTCTGGGCAAGGACGACTACGGGCTGAAGCTGTTGTCGGTGGAGCCGGTCAGCGGGCGGATGCGCAGCATCGTCATTCCCTGCGGTCCGCAAAGCGTGCTGCCTGAAGACAGCCTGCGTCTGGCATTGTCGCGCATGATGGCGATGAAGAACAACCGCATTGCCGTCGTCGATCCGAAAGGGTCGCAGATCGGCACCGTCTTTCTGGACGACCTTGCCTCATGACCGGCGGTGTCGCGCCTATCTTGCGTCGATCGACAGCTTGGACGCGCTTTGCGGTCGGGCTTGTGGTCTATCTGGCGTTCCTGGCCGCCCTGCCCTATGGCGCACCCGTCTTTTCGGCGCTGTTTCCCGAACTTGAGCGCCCCCTTTATGAACAGCAAAGCTTTGTCACGCTGGTTGGCGCACATCTCGCGCTGGTGGCGGCGGCAAGTGCCATCGCCACAGTGGTGGGGCTTGCCGCCGGGATCTACGTGACACGACCGCAGGGTCGCGCCTTCCGCCGCATGGTGGAAACCCTGTCGGCAATGGGTCAGACCTTCCCGCCCGTGGCAGTCCTTGCCCTGACCGTTCCGGTGATCGGGTTCGGATTCTGGCCCGCACTTGTCGCGCTGTCGCTTTATGGCGTGCTGCCGATCAGCCAGAACACCATCGCGGGGCTGGAAAGCGTCCCCCCTGCGGCGCGCGAAGCGGCCGAGGGGCTGGGGATGCGCCCGGGCCAGCGTCTGGCGCAGGTGGAATTGCCTCTGGCCGCCCCCATCGTGATCGCCGGGATCAGAACCTCGGTGACCATCAATATCGGAACCGCGGCCATCGCATCGACGGTCGGCGCGGTGTCGCTTGGATCACCCATCATCATCGGGCTGAACGGCGGCAACACCGCCTATGTCCTGCAAGGGGCACTTCTGGTCGCGGGGCTGGCGATTGTCGTCGACCTTGCATTCGGCGTCCTGGCCGTCAGGGCAACGCGGTGGCGGCAGGTGCGGGACTAACTGCCAGCCGGGCGGTTCGCCCAGCGCCGGGGGATGCTTGCGCAAAGGCTGGAACGATCCGCAGGTGCCACACGTTGGCTGTGCACGAACGCCACGGTCGCAATCCGCGCAACTGGTGGAGACGAAGGGAATATCCAGGTGTTTTCAATATCCGACATCACGCGGCTCGTGGGCCCGGTCTATACCGAGATGGACAGGAAGAATTTCAGCCTGATTGCGGCGGGCATCGGGTTGTTCGGCATGATCGCGCTGTTCCCTGCCTTGGCTGCAATTGTGATGTTGTGGAGCCTGATTGCGGATCCCGCCGATGCGGGCGCACTGGTGGCGCTGGGTGCCGGCGCGCTGCCGCCAGATGTCCAGACGGTGATGTCCGACCAGATCGCCCGCGTGATTGCGGCAGGGTCCGAACAAGGGTTCGGCTGGGCGCTGCTGCTGACGCTGGCATTGTCGATCTGGTCGGCACGGGCGGGAGTGGCGGCGCTGATGCGCGGCCTGAACGCGGTACACAACACCCAGCCCCGGGCAAGCTGGTTTGGCGAAACGCTGGCCTCCCTGACGCTGACCGTCGTGCTGAGCGGGCTGGCTTTGGTGCAGATCGCCGCCATGGTCGTCACGCCCATCGTGCTGGCCATCATCCCGCTGGGCACCGGCGCAGAGATTGCGGTTGAGGTCGTGCGCTGGGTCGTGACGGCGGCCGTGGCGGTCCTGGCCTTGGGTGCGGTGTACCGCTATGGCCCCAATCTGCCGGATCCCAAACCCGCATGGATCACCCCGGGCGCGATTGTGGCAGTTGCCTTGCTGCTGTTGGTGTCCATCGCGTTTTCGGTCTATCTGGCGCGCTTTGGCAACTACAACAAGGTTTACGGCTCGATCGGGGCGGCGGTGGCATTGCTGATCTGGTTCTATCTGTCGGCCCTTGTCGTCTTGCTGGGCGGCGCGCTCAACGCAGAGCTGGCGCGCCGCGGCAAGCTGCGGCTGCAGGCCTGACAGGCAGGTTGCGGGCGGTTCCTCTGGCTGGCATGCTTTGCGGTCTTTTCAACGGCGTGGCCATGCTGACCAACACCCCTGACATCCGCGCGCGCGCCTTTTTTGACCGCGCCGCCACCGAGGTGGCACCCGACCTTCTGGGTCTGTCATTGTTCGTGGACGGCGTGGGCGGCGTCATCGTGGAGACCGAAGCCTACACCCCTGACGATCCTGCCTCGCACAGTTTCGTGGGGATCACCCGGCGCAACGCCGCCATGTTCGGCAACCCGGGCCATGCCTATGTCTACCGCTCATACGGGTTGCACTGGTGCCTGAACGTGGTCTGCGAACGCGGGCATGCGGTCCTGTTGCGCGCACTTCACCCCAGCCACGGCGCTGCGATCATGGCGATGCGGCGCGGGACAGACCGGCTGTCGGACCTGTGTTCCGGGCCGGGCAAGCTGAGCCAGGCGCTTGGCATCACCGACAGCGATGATGGACGCCCTTTCGGTGATGATCGCCTTGCGTTTCTGCGCACGGCGTCAGCGCGACCTGCCATGGTCCAGGGGCCGCGTATCGGTATCACCAAGGGCGCGGATCGCCCTTGGCGCTGGGGCATTGCCGACAGTCCGTCCCTGAGCCGCAGGTTCTGACCCGAGCGTGGCGGACAGGGAACGAAACCTGCGCATTCCGGTTTCAGTTTCATGCACCAATGCAGGCGCATCACACCAACTGGAGCCTTCCCATGGACAAGACGAAATCTGAAGAAACGCCGAAAAAAGGCAGCGGAAACTTCAAGGACGATCCCGCTCGCGCCGCAGAGGCTGGTCGCAAGGGCGGTCAAAGCTCCGGCAAGGGGGCCAAGGGCGACAAGGCGAAATCGGGGAAAAGCAAATAGCCGGAAAATGCGTTGTGCAGAACCCATGGAGGGTTCTGCACATTACGAAAACCTGCCGTCTGGGTCGCGTCAGGGGCGCGAGTTCGGATTGCGCGTGACCGCAGGAGAACGGTCCTTGAGAAACGTTCCAAGCTGGAAAATCTGCCAGATCGCGCTCAGTCCCACAACGATGTAGATCAGACGCGACAGTGGCGCCGTTTGGCCGCCGAAGATTGCCGCCACCAAATCAAATTCGAAAGCGCCGACCAGAAGCCAGTTCAATCCGCCGATGATCAGCAAGACCTGGGTGATGATATTGAGTGTACGCATGTGTCGCCCTCTTTATTGCAACTTCAGGTCAAACCACCCAAGGGTCGGATTGTTCCGGCATCTGCTTGACGTGCGGGTTGCATGTCGCGTTCGGCCACCTTTGCGGGCAGCCGACCAAAGGTCGCCAATGCCTGCCCCACCACCTGGTCCATGTTGAAGTATCGGTAATTGGCAAGCCGGCCCACAAACCAGACATCATCCAACTTGCGCGCCAGGGCATCGTATTGGCGGTAAAGTTCGAAGTTTTCTTCGCGCGGAATCGGATAATAGGGATCGCCGACGGCGCTGGGATATTCGTAGACGATGCTGGTGCGCGGGTGCTCTTGGCCGGTCAGGTGCTTGAACTCGGTGATGCGGGTATAGTCCTCGGTCTGGGGGTAGTTGATCGTCGCGACCGGCTGAACCTGCTCTGCATCGATGGTCTGATGCACAAAGCGAAGCGAGCGATAAGGCAGTTTGCCAAAGCAGTAGCCAAAGTATTCGTCGATCGGACCGGTATAGATAAGCCGCTTGTACGAGATCTCTGCCTTCGCTTCGGCAAAGGTCGTGCCAAGGCGCATATCGATGTTGGGGTGATCCAGCATCCGCTCGAACATCCGGGTGTAGCCCTCGGCGGGCATCTGCTGGAAGGTGTCGGTGAAGTAGCGGTCGTCATCATTGACCCGCGTCGGAATGCGGGCCGTCACCGACTTGTCCAGCTCGGACGGGTCAAGTCCCCACTGCTTGCGCGTATATCCGCGAAAGAACTTTTCATAAAGATCGCGGCCAACAGTGGACAGCACGACATCCTCGGACGTCTTGATGTCCGCGATGTCCAGACGCCGCGCAGCGAGAAACTCCGGCACCTCGGCTTCGGTAAGGTTCAGACCGTAAAGCTGGTTGATCGTGGTTCGGTTGATCGGGATCGGCACCGCCTTGCCATCGACCATCGCAAGGACGCGATGCTCGTACTGCCGCCACTTGGTGAACTGCGACAGGTAGTCGACGATCGCCGGGGCATTGGTGTGAAAGATGTGCGGTCCGTATTCGTGGATCAGCACACCCGCCTTGTCCAGCTGGTCAAAGGCATTGCCTGCGATATGCGGGCGCTGGTCGATGACCATCACCGTCTCGCCGCGCTGCGAGGCAATGCGTTCGGCCATCACGCTGCCGGCAAACCCGGCGCCAACTACCAACCAATCATACATGCTGGGCCACCACGGAGCTGCGCGACGACAGGGTCCGCCTCTTGGCGGATTGCTTTTGCTCGGGCACAAGCTCGCGCTCGATCGCGTCCTGCATCGTGGCCCAGGTCTTGTCCCAGGTCATGCCTGCCAGCATGTCATTGACGCGACGGCGCAGGCCCGGCGTGGGCGGCTCCAGGCTTTCGCGCACAATCTCGGGCATGCTGGCCGTATCGGCAATCGTCACCAGACCCTTGTCGCCATAAGGCGTGACGACATCCGCGATCGCGGTGGAGACCAGCGGCAGACCGGCGGCCAGGAACTCGGGCGTCTTGGTCGGGCTGATGAAACGGGTGGACTCGTTCAGGGCAAAGGGCATCCAGCCCGCCTGCCAATTGGCAAGATAGGCCGGCAGCTCCTGGTAGGATTTGGGGCCGAGCCAGTGCAGGTTGGGCCCCCGAGGCAGATCATCGGGGTGGATCTTGATGATCGGCCCCAGCATCACGAACTGGGTCTCCGGCAGCGCCGCCGCGGTTGCGCGCACCAGATCAAGGTCCATGCGTTCATCGATCACGCCGAAAAAGCCCACCCGAGGTGTTGCGATCTGGCGCTGGTCGTCGGGGTCCGGCAACGCCATACGGGCCTTGCTGAAATGGGCAACGTCGATGCTGCTTGGCAGACAGAATACCTTTGGGTGCCGGTGGCGTTTCGCCTCGTACAGGCTGCGACCGCCGGTAAAGACCAGGTCGCTGATGGAAAACAGCCGGTCCTCGAGAAATCCCAAAGCGTCGGGGGCAAAACGAAACGCGCTGAGCTCGTCCATGCAGTCGTAGACATGCACGTCGGCCGCCAGATGCGCCGAAAAAGACAAGGCCATGGGGGTGTAGTACCAGGCGATCAGCGCCCGATGCGGCGTCGAGGCAAGCTGACGGTCAAGCAGCTGGCGTACCGCCGCATCGGCATCGCCAGTGGCATGCGACAACCATGGCGTCGCGATGGTCACACCGCTGGCATCCTGACGGATTTCCAAGGTGTCGGGTCCGTCGTGGCGGTGGTGTTCTTCGAAGTAGATGACCTGCCAGGTCTTCGCCGCGCGACGCAACAGATGGTGCGGACGCTGAACAACCAAATCCCAACGCAGGTGGGAAAAGCAGACAAGCAGAATCGGCGGCGCCACAGGCGCTTCGAGAATGACTGGGGACATTCTTATCTTCCTGAAGGAGGGTTTAGACGCATCAGCGCCTTCCCGAACTGAACACCGCACCGGACAAATCGTTCCCGCAGAACTCATATCCGGGGGGTCGGAAGGGCTGCACAGGTGTAGCTACGCAAGGCGCGCGCAATCAGAACCGCGACCGCCGACCCCGCAGCGATTGGACGGATCGGGCGCCTTTGCCGGTCGGGGCCGCACGCCAACGGGGCATAAGCGGGACCTCGCGCAAGCCCGGCGGCGCCTGCCTGCGCGCGCCGAATTTCCGGGAACAACGCGGCCCCGGCACGGTTGTTCCCATATCGGTTCCGCCGGCCTTCAACTCGGATGATCCCCAAGCTGGGACACCGAACTTGTGTCCTTCGTCGGACGGAACCGGGGCGTCGGCAGCGTGGCCCGCGCCTTACTCCCGTGTGGCGCGCCTGTGCGTCACGTGATCAGTTCAAAAGGAAGACACCGATGAAAAGCTATCTCCTTGCACTTCCCGTCGCGGCACTGATGGGCGGCGCAGCATTTGCGCAAACCTCTGACACCGCGACCGGCAGCACCTATGGCACAACCTGGTCGCAAACGACGGGCTCGATGTTCTATTCGGACCCGGAAATGACGACCATGCGCACGCCCGAAGAGATCAGCACCAGCTGGTCCACCATGACGCAGGAAGACCGTGACTCGGTCCTGGCAGAATGTGCGCGCTACCGCACCGACAGCGGCACCACGGCTGCCACCGGAACCGGCACGGCAGACACGGGCGCCGCCGCGACGACGGGCACCGACGCGACGACGGGCACCGATACGACGACGGGCACCGACACCGCCACGAGCACCGACACGACCACCACGACCGAAAGCACCACCACGGGCGACGCGACTGCGACCATGGGCGTTTCGGCCGACAACATGAAGATGCTCTGCGATATGGTCGAGACCTACTAAGGTCGGAAAGACCACCAGGGGGCACGGGAAACCGTGCCCCCTTTTTTCTATGAAAACGACACTTTGGAAAGCGGCGGCTCACATGAACGATCATCAAGACACCCCGGACACCGACCAAAACGACTACATCGGCGAGGGCGGCGAGTTGCACCAGACGGCGCGCCGCAACTGCGAATCCCTGACCACCCAGCAAGGCGTGGTCATCGCCGACAACCAGAATTCCTTGCGCGCCGGGGCTCGTGGGCCGATCCTGCTGCAGGACTTCATGCTGCGCGAAAAGATCTTCCACTTTGATCATGAGCGCATCCCCGAGCGGGTCGTTCATGCGCGCGGTGTCGGTGCGCATGGGGTGTTTGTCTGTACCAATGCCATTCCCGAACTGACGCGCGCCGCACCCTTCCAGGCGGTGGGCAAAACGACGGAACTGTTCGTGCGGTTCTCCACCGTGGCGGGATCGAAAGGGTCGATGGACCTTGCGCGCGACGTGCGCGGCTTTGCGGTGAAGTTCTATACCGACGAGGGCAACTGGGATCTTGTCGGCAACAACATCCCGGTGTTCTTCATCCAGGACCCGATCAAGTTTCCCGATCTTGTCCATGCCGTGAAGCCAGAGCCGGATCGCGGCTTTCCACAGGCGCAGTCGGCGCATGACAATTTCTGGGACTACATCTCGCTGACCCCGGAATCCATGCACATGGTCATGTGGCAGATGTCGGACCGCACCGTGCCCCGATCGTTTCGGATGATCGAGGGGTTCGGCGTCCACACCTTCCGCTTTGTGAACGCGTCGGGCGAGGCGACCTTCGTGAAGTTCCACTGGCGGCCCAAGCTTGGGATGCAGTCGGTTTTGTGGGACGAGGCGGTCAAGATCAACGGTGCCGACCCCGATTATCACCGGCGCGATCTTTGGGAATCGATCCAGCGCGGCGATCTGCCGTCCTGGGACCTGGCCGTGCAGATGTTCGATCAGGCCACGGCAGACGGGCTGGATTTCGACATCCTTGACCCGACCAAGATCATCCCCGAAGAGGCGGTGCCGCTGGTCGTGCTGGGAACGATGACGCTGAACCGGACAGTGGACAACTTTTTCCAGGAAACCGAACAGGTTGCGTTCTGCACCCAGAACGTTATTCCGGGCATCGATTTCACCGATGACCCGCTGCTGCAGGGCCGGAACTTTTCCTATCTCGACACGCAGCTGAAGCGTCTTGGCAGCCCGAACTTCACGCAGATCCCGATCAATGCGCCGCGTGGATGCCCCGTCAGCACCTATCAGCAAGACGGGCACATGCAGCGTTCCAACCGTCCGGGGCGCGTGAATTATGAACCGAACGGCTGGGGGATCGGCCCGCGTGAGGACCCGCTGCGGGGCTATGTCAGCTTTGCCCAGCCGGTGGAGGGGCCAAAGACCAGGCTGCGGCCCGAAAGCTTTGCCGACCACTACAGTCAGGCACGCCAGTTCTACATCAGCCAGACCGTCACGGAACAGGCGCATATCCAGAACGCGCTGGTGTTCGAGCTTTCGAAGTGCCGCGAACGCCGTATCCGGGTGGCCATCGTCGCGCATTTGCGCAACATCGACGAGGACCTTGCCGAACACGTGGCCCAAGGTCTGGGCGAGGCGCAACTGCCTGTGGCGGCGATTGCCGCGCGCCCGACCCGGATGGACCTTGCACCCTCGCCTGCGCTCAGCATTCAGCGCAAGGCCCCGGGCAGTTTTGAGGGGCGCGTGTTGGGCATCCTGTGTTCGGACGGGGCGAGCACCATGTTGCTGGGACGGCTGGCGGCCGTCGCGTTGACGGAGGGCGCGCGCATCAAGCTGGTCTGCCCGACCATCCACGGCATCGTCGATGATGCCGGGCTGCCGCATCCCGCGGATGAGATGTTGCAGGCGGGCAAATCCGTGCTTTTTGACGCGGTCGCCGTTGTCCTTGGCCCGAATGACGCCGAGATGATCGCGCAGATCCCGGCGGCGCAGGACTTTCTTCGTGATGCGCATGCCCATTGCAAGTTCATCGGCGTCAGCGGTGCAGATGCCTTGATTGTGGCAAGCGGGATGGAGGGCAAGGGTGACGCCGGCCATTTCGAACTTGAAGAGGCCGACGACGCCGAGGCGTTCCTGCAGGCGTGTCGCGCCTTGCGCCACTGGGCGCGCGAATCCGAACTGCCGGCCTGAACCACAGCGGGGGGAGGCGTGGTTTTTGCAACAAGCCGCGCCTCCGATCCCGAAACCTTGGCGGAAATGGCCGTTTGGCCTTGCCACAGGTGGCAATTAACGAAACATCTCATGCACCTCTAAGGTGCGTGTGCCCGCTCAATGACCAAGAAGAAACCCCAGGCCCCGGTTTTTACTGACGATGACCTTGTGGACAGCGCCGACGCGCTGCTGCGCGCAATCGAACAGGAACCGGTCCCGCCCGCCATCGAGCAACTGGCGCGCAAGCTTCAGGCGGCGATCCGCGAACGCTGGCGCGCCAACGCCGAATAGCCCGCCCGCACGGAACATTCAGGGCTTCCCAACGGTTTCACCTGCGACGCCAGCCGCGTTGCAAACCCATGGTGGAGACCAGACAATGACCACAGCAACTCTCGACGTTTTGTTCAAGGATACGCTGAGCAAAATGTATTACGCCGAACAGCGTATCGCGAAGGCGTTGCCA
>JANPKV010000035.1:0-2229 GCA_031426185.1 Rhodobacterales bacterium
CAAAATTGACCGCCGGATGGGCGAAAACATCTGGGGCCGTCCGAAATCCCCGGTGAACAAGCGTGAATACGGCCCCGGCCAGCACGGCCAGCGTCGCAAGAACAAGCTGTCGGACTTCGGCACGCAGCTGCGCGCCAAGCAAAAGCTCAAGGGCTATTACGGCGATCTGACCGAAAAGCAGTTCCGCAAGATCTATGCCGAGGCCGAGCGCGTGCGCGGTGACACCGGCGAGATGCTGATCGGTCTGCTGGAGCGCCGCCTCGACGCGGTGGTCTACCGTGCCAAGCTGGTGCCGACGATCTTTGCCGCGCGCCAGTTCGTCAACCATGGCCATGTGTCGGTCAACGGCCAGCGCGTCAACATCGCGTCCTACCGTGTCAAGGAAGGCGACGTCATCGCGGTGCGCGAAAAGTCGCGCCAGATGGCTTTGATCCTCGAGGCAATCCAGCTGACCGAACGCGACGTGCCCGATTACATCGAGGCCGATCACAACAAGATGGTGGTGAAGTTCGTGCGCACGCCCGGCCTGGGTGACGTGCCCTATCCGGTCAAGATGGAACCGAACCTGGTCGTCGAATACTACGCCAAGAACTAACCGGCCGCGACGCCGACGAAATCTGGAAAGGCCGCGCCCCGTGCGCGGCCTTTTCGGTTGCGAAGCCTGCAGCTGGTCGCAATGCTGGTGCCACAACGGGAGGTGCTGCATGGAATGCCGTCGTCTTGGCCAATCGGGCCTCATGGTGCCTGTTCTCACCCTTGGCACGGGAACGTTCGGCGGGCAGGGGGACTTCTTCAAGGCATAGGGCGCGACCGACGTGGCCGAAGCGACGCGTCTGGTCGACATCTGTCTTGAGGCAGGTTTGTCGATGTTTGACAGTGCCGATGTGTATTCGGGCGGTGCAGCCGAGGAAATCCTGGGTGCCGCCGTCAAGGGCCGGCGCGACATGGTTCTGATTTCCACCAAGGCGACATTCGCCATGGCGGACGGCCCGAACCAGATCGGGTCAAGCCGGCACTGGCTGACCAAGGCAGTCGACGCATCGCTGACCCGTCTGGGGACCGATTACATCGATCTTTTCCAGCTGCACGGCTTTGACGCCCTGACGCCCCAGGACGAGGTGCTATCGACGCTTGATGCCATGGTCCGCGCAGGCAAGATCCGCTACATCGGCTGCTCCAATTTTTCCGGCTGGCATCTGATGAAGTCGCTGGCGACGTCCGACCGTCTTGGTCTTGTGCGTCACGTGGCCCATCAGGCCTATTACTCGTTGATCGGGCGGGATTACGAATGGGAACTCATGCCGCTGGCTGCTGATCAGGGCGTCGGCGCGGTGGTGTGGAGCCCGCTTGGCTGGGGACGTCTGGGCGGCAAGTACCGGCGCAGCAACCCGATCGACGCAGGCGCGCGCGCGACCCGCAATGCCGGGGCCGCGCCGCCCGTCAGCGACGAGCGGTTCTATGCCGTGATGGACGTGCTGGACGCGCTGGCTGCGGAAACCGGCAAGACCGTCGCGCAGATCGCGCTGAACTGGGTCGTGTCGCGCCCCACGGTGTCGACCGTCATCATCGGGGCGCGCAACGAGGCGCAACTGCGCGACAATCTGGGTGCCGTCGGTTGGCACATGACCGCAGAGCAGATCGCGCGGCTGGATCGCGCCAGCGATCCGGGACTGCCCTATCCCTATTGGCACCAGGCGGGCTTTCGCAGTCGCAATCCGGTGCTTGTCGGCAAGTAGGCCCCCAGCCGAAACCCCTCTGCGCCCCATTGGCGCGGGCAGCAAAACCGACTAAGCAGGCGCGCGACAGGGCCGGGATGGCCATAGCTGGAGACGTGACATGGAAAAGTTCACCTGCCTGACCGGCATCGCCGCCCCGATGCCCTTGGTCAACATCGACACCGACATGATCATCCCCAAGCAGTTTCTGAAAACGATCCAGCGGTCGGGCCTGGGCAAGAACCTCTTTGACGAGATGCGCTATACGCAGGACGGCGCGGAAATCCCGGATTTCGTTCTGAACCAGCCCGCCTATCGGCAGGCTGAAATCCTGATTGCAGGCGACAATTTCGGCTGCGGGTCCAGCCGCGAGCATGCGCCCTGGGCGCTTTTGGATTTCGGTATCCGCTGCGTGATCGCCCCGTCATTTGCCGACATTTTCTATAACAACTGCTTCAAGAACGGCATTTTGCCAGTCGTGATGCCGCAAGAGGTGGTCGACATCCTGATGGCT
>JANPKV010000036.1:0-5119 GCA_031426185.1 Rhodobacterales bacterium
TCCTTGCTGGCGTAAACGATCCGCGCCCGCGCCGTCAGACCGAACCACTGGTCACCCGCGTCGCGCATGCTTTCGGGAATGTTGGCCTCCAGCACCGCGGATTGGACCGGCTGGGTCACGCCGGCATCGACGATCTGGGTCAACCGCGCGATATCCACCGTCAGCACCAGATCGGCAGGCGACCGCGCGCCTTCGGCCACCAGCCGTTCGGCCATCCCCTTGTCGACGAATGCGACATTGACGGTGATCCCCGTCTCGGCGGTGAAGGCATCAACGAGCGGTTGGATCAGTTCGGGCTGGCGGTGCGAATAGACGTTGATTTCCTGCGCCAATGCGGGAACCGCCACGGAAGAAAGCGCGAGCGCGCAGAGTGAAAGACGCAATGTCATTACCTTAGTCCTTTTGTCAGGTATTGTGACGTTGTTATTGCGAACCTCACGCGCGCCGTCAATACCCGAGTGATTGCGTCGGAAATTATTTCGCGGCAGCCGCAGCGTCGCCTTTACTGGCCTTGTCCTCGGCCTTGGCGCGGTTCCACAGAGCGTCCATCTCGGCCAGATCGCTGTCGGCTGGGGTTCGCCCCTCTTCGGCCAGCCAATCCTCGATGCGCTGAAACCGGCGGGTAAACTTGGCGTTTCCCGCACGCAAGGCGGCCTCGGGGTCAACCTTCAGATGACGCGCAAGGTTGGCCAGCACAAAGAAAAGATCCCCCAGTTCATCGACCACCTCTGCCTCGGTCATGGTCGCACGGGCCTCGACCAGTTCGCGCGACTCTTCGATCAGCTTGTCCAGCACCTGATCGGTCGACGGCCAGTCGAAGCCCACGCGGGCCGCGCGGTTCTGCAGCTTTACCGCGCGGCTCAGTGCCGGCAGACCGAGCGCCACGCCGTCCAGCACGCGTGCCGGGCCGCGTTCAGCCGCCTTCAGCGTTTCCCAATCGCGCGACTGCTGTTCGGCCGACTTGACGCGCGAGCGGTCACCAAAGACATGCGGATGCCGCGCGACCATCTTGTCGGAGACGCCCCGGATCACGTCCTGCAGATCGAACTCACCCGCCTCATCCGCCATCTGGGCGTGATAGACGGCCTGAAACAGCAGATCGCCCAGCTCGCCCCGCAGATGGTCCATGTCACCGCGCTGGATGGCATCGGCGACCTCATGCGCCTCTTCGATCGTGTAGGGGGCGATGGTGGCAAATGTCTGTTCCAGATCCCAGGGGCATCCCGAAACCGGATCGCGCAGGCGCGCCATGATTTCCACCAGACGCGGCAGACCGGCCTTGGGATCGTGGACCAGGGCATCACTGGCGGCGCGGTCGGACTGGGCCTTCGGCATTGCGGCAGACCTCTGTTTGAGATTTGATCAAAGACGAAGCCTGGGAGAATCCGATGCCCGTCCTGAACCGTATCGCCGCTTATGCCGAGGAAATGAAGACCTGGCGACGGCATCTGCATGCACATCCCGAACTGTCGTTCGACTGTCATGAAACGGCGGCCTTCATCACCGCGCGACTGGCCGAGTTCGGCGTGGACGAGGTGCATCCCGGGATCGCAAGGACCGGGATCGTGGCGATCATCAACGGCCAGCGCCCCGGCCCCACCATCGGCCTGCGTGCCGACATGGACGCCCTGCCGATCCTGGAGGCGACGGGGGTCCCGCACGCCTCTACCGTTCCGGGCAGGATGCATGCCTGCGGCCATGACGGGCATGTCACCATGCTGCTGGGTGCCGCGAAATACCTTGCCGAAACGCGCAATTTCGCAGGCCGTGTGGCGCTGATCTTTCAGCCCGCCGAAGAAGATGCCGGCGGCGGGCAGGTGATGGTCAACGAAGGCATCATGGACCGCTTTGCCATCGCCCAGGTTTACAGCATCCATCAACAGCCGAACATGCCGCTGGGATGGCTTTTGACGACGCCCGGCCCGTTCATGGCAGCCGTTGATACCGCGACGGTCACCGTGACCGGCAAGGGCGGGCATGTGGCTTATCCCGATAGCTGCATCGACCCTATCATGCCTGCCGTCGCCATGGTCGCAGCCATCCAGACGATCCTTCCCCGCGACGTCCATCCGCTGAGCGAGGCCGTGGTGGCGGTCACCATGTTCCATGCAGGCACCGCCAGCAACATCGTGCCGGATACTGCTTCGTTCTCAGCCTCGATCCGCACGTTCGAACCGGAGCTTCGCAAGACCCTGAAGCAGCGCATTCAGGACATCGTCGAAGGCCATGCCCGCGCTTACGGCGTGAAGGCAAGGCTTGACTACGACTGGGGCTATCCCGCCACCGTCAACCATCCGGCAGAAACGGCATTCGCCGTCGCGGCCGCGCGCGATGTCGTCGGCGAACATGTCAATGACAACTGGCCGCGCAACATGGGCTCGGAGGATTTCAGCTATCTGCTGGAGGCCCGTCCCGGCGCCTATCTCTACCTTGGCACCGGACCGGGCCCGAGCTTGCACAGCGCCCTGATGGATTTCAACGACGAGGTCGCGCCCATAGGATCAAGCTTTTTCGTGCGCCTGATCGAGCGTGCGCAGCCGCTGGTCTAGCGGCGTAGAACTGGCACGAAGGCAAAGCCAAGCTGACCCGCAAGGCCCAGCGCACCGGGCAGGGTTGCCATCGCCGCAAGATAGGTTGCCGCAGTTTGGCCGAAACCAAGCGTGGCCAGCACATATTCGGCGATCATCAGCACGACGAACGCCAGCAACCCCATCGCCATCCGCTGCCCGGTCCCCAACGGCCAGCGCCCCAGAACATAGCCCGCAGCGCCCCAGGACAGGGCCAACACGATCGGCACCTCCAGCGCGACCGCAGCCAAGGCACCGACCCACGGTGCGATGACTGTCACCCGCAGCGCGCCCAGCAGGAACGCCGCCGCGAACACGATGGCAAAATAGACAAGGGACGCGGCAACGACCTGACGCATAGCGACCACCCTCGCGGCGAAACCAAGACGCGGTTTTACCCGATGCTGCGCGGAAGCAGAACCGAAAACGTGCTGCCTTCGCCGACGGCACTTTCCACCAGAAGCCGACCGCGATGGCGCTGGACGATGTGCTTGACGATCGCCAGACCCAGACCCGTGCCGCCTTGTTCCCGCGACCGGTGCGTATCGACGCGGTAGAACCGTTCGGTCAGGCGCGGCAGATGGATGGCCGGGATGCCGTCGCCCTGATCGATGACATCGACCTGCAACATCTGGCCGGTCGGCGCATCCACAGCCGTCATGGCGACCCGCAGCACCGATTGCGCCGCACCGTACTTGATGCCGTTCTCGATCAGGTTGTGGAACACCTGCGTCAGCTGATCGGCATTGCCCGGCACGATCAGCTTTTCGCCCCACGGCTCGAACTGAACGTCTATTTGAGCGGCCTGCGCCTGCGGGCGCAATGTCGCGACGGTCATCTGGATCAGCGCCACCAGATCGACGGGATCGGCTGGACGGACGCGTTCCTCGGCCTCGACCCGGCTGAGCTGCAAGAGGTCCCGCACCAGTCGGTTCATCCGTCCGGCCTCGCGGTCCATGATGGCCAGGAACCGCTCTTGCGCGGCAGGATCGTTGCGAGCAGGTCCGCGCAGCGTCTCGATGAACCCCATGAGAGCGGTCAGCGGCGTCTTCAGCTCGTGGCTGACATTGGCCACGAAATCGCGGCGCATCTGGCTGGCCTCTTCCGCCGCCGTGACGTCTTGCAAGATGCACATGACCCCGTCGACATCCGCCCCGTCGACCGCCGAAACGCTGACCCGAAAGACCTGATCGCGTGACCCGAGCGGCACGACATGGCGGGCCTCGGACCGCTCGCGGGTCGACAGACTGCGGGCGATGGCGGACAGAACGGCCGGCGTCCGCAGCGCCATTGCATGGTGGCGTCCCTCGATGGCCGGTCCCAGCACATCCTTGGCCGCCTGATTGGCAAACAGGATGCGTTCATCCTTGCCGACGATCACTGCGGGATGACCCAGCGCTTCGAGGATCGACGCGACAAGACGGTGTGGCACAGGGATACGCTCCTTGAACGGCAGCTTCTGGCGTCCAAAAGCCGGGGCCGCCCCGCCAGAAGACACGAACTTTGTAATCTATGCGTGTATTTCGGAACGAAAATTCCCGATATGCGTGCATCTGGTGTTTACGTCACCGGATGCGGCGTGCCAGACTATGCCGCAACCGGAATGCTTCGCAAGGGGAGCTGCACCTTGGCCCGCAAGGGAACTCTGCCGCCAGAACAGACAAATCCTGTCGATGCAAACGTGCCGGGCGAACAGGTCGTCATCGCGATAGAACCAGTCGACGTGGATGCAGCGTCGCTGTCCGCCGGGACCCGGATCGTCAAGATCCCGTTCCGTGCGCTGACCAAGCCGTTTCTGGTCGAGACGAAGGCGGCGGTCGTGATGGGGCCGCTGGTGTCGCAACATCTGGACGCGATGCAGATTGCCGAAAGGCTTGGCGAACTGGGCTTTCGCGGCACCTTGCGGATTGTGGGCCCTGCCCTGCCGAATCCGGGGCTGGTCTTGCGGGAAATCCGCACTGCATCGGGTTCAAAGGACATCATCGTCGAGGTGATCACGGTGCCGTAACCGGGACCTTCAGGCCATCAGTCCGCGCGCAAGGTCAGGCCTTTGGCAAATCGAACAGCGTTGCGCCGATAGTTTTCGGCCGACTGCAACAGGCGCGCGCGTGCCGCATCGTCCAGCGTGCGGATCACCTTGCCGGGGCTGCCCATCACTAGGCTGCCATCGGGGATTTCCTTGCCCTCGGTCACCAGGCTCGCCGCACCGATCAGGCAATGCGACCCGATCCTGGCGCCGTTCAGTAGCGTGGCAGACATGCCGATCAGGGACTGATCGCCGATGGTGCAGCCATGGACCATCGCCTTGTGCCCGATGGTGCAATTGGCCCCGATCGTCAGGGGATAGCCCATATCCGTGTGCAGCACCGCGTTTTCCTGCACGTTCGACCCCGCTCCGACCCGGATTTCCTCATTGTCGCCGCGCAAGGTCGCACCGAACCAGATCGACGCACCCGCCTCCACCACCACGCGCCCGATCAGCACGGCGGTCGGCGCGATCCAGGCGTCGGGGTGGATGTGCGGGGCGATACCGTCAAGCGCATAGATCATCG
>JANPKV010000037.1:0-3682 GCA_031426185.1 Rhodobacterales bacterium
GTAACCTTCGGCTGATCTTCCGGCGCCGCCCTGTACCGGGCTGCGCCGGTCCTTTTCTGTTTTTTCAAACTGGCGGGTGGCCTTGTGCGCCGAGTATGGCGCGACCGGACTGCGGCGACGCCAGTCTGTGTTTGCCTGACCACTTTCCCCTCTCTGGCTGGACGAGGACATGAGCAACACACCGCACTCCCCCACAACCCAAGCCGCGCCGGAAAACGGTTTTGCCCGATTTCTGCGCGCCACCGAGATCGACCCCCGGCTTTTGGGAATGGTCGGTGCGCTTGTCTTGATCTGCCTGGCTTTCGAGGCCTACTCAACCTTTGTGCTGGGCCGTCCAAGCATGCTGCTGGGCGCATCACAGGCCGAGGCGAACGGATTTCTGACGCCGCGCAACCTTTGGAACCTCAGCGTCCAGACCTCGTATATCGGGATCATGGCGACGGGCATGGTGCTGGTCATCATCACGCGCAACATCGACCTGTCCGTCGGGTCGATCATGGGCATGGTCGGCATGTATATGGGCCTGCTCCAGGTCGAATGGCTGACGCCAGCGCTGGGCCTTGGCCATCCGTCGATCTGGATCATCACGGTGATCTTCGGCATCGCCATGGGCGCGCTGATCGGGGCGTTTCAGGGGGTGTTGATCGCCTACCTCGCGATCCCTTCGTTCATCGTGACGCTGGGTGGACTGCTTGTTTGGCGCGGGGCCGCGTTCCTTGTCGCCGGCGGCAAGACGATTGCGCCACTTGACGACACGTTCGCGCTGATCGGCGGGGGCTCGTTCGGAGCGCTTGGTCGAACGGGAAGCTGGATCTTCGGCATCATCGCGTGTCTTTTCGTCGTCTGGGCCTTTATCAACGGCCGCAAGTCGCGTCAGCTTCATGGTTTTGCACTGCGGCCGGTCTGGGCCGAAACCTTGGTGATCGGCCTGATCTGTGCCGTGATCATCGGTGCCACCGCCGTCGTCAATTCCTACATCTGGCCACGCGGCAACATCCAGAAATACTATACCTCCACCGGACAGGAGCTTCCCGCCTGCGCGCAAGACAATGACACGATCTACACCGATGTCTGCGCCCAGTTCGGACATGGCTTTGCGTTCCCCGTGCTGATCCTGATCGCCGTGGCGATCTTCATGACCATCCTGATGACCCGCACCCGTTTTGGCCGCTATGTCTTTGCCATCGGCGGCAACCCGGAGGCTGCGGCCTTGTCCGGCATCAACACCCGCGCGATGACGGTGAAGATCTTTACCCTGATGGGTGGCCTTGCCGGAATAGCCGCGGTGATCGGCGCGGCGCGCCAGAACTCTGCCACCAACGCGATGGGCAACCTTGACGAGTTGTACGTCATCGCCGCGGCGGTGGTTGGTGGCACGTCGCTTGCCGGAGGTGTCGGCACGATCTACGGGGCCATCATCGGCGCGCTGATCCTGACCGCACTGCAGACGGGCATGGTCCTGATCGGCTTTGGCGACGGCTCGTACCAGCGCATCGTGATCGGCATCGCGCTCGTGCTCGCCGTCTGGCTCGACATTGTCTACCGCAAGCGCATCAAGTGAAGGGGCAAGGATCATGGTAGTCAGAACTGGAACCCCGCTTGTCGAACTGCGCAACATCTCGATCTCGTTCGGCGGGATCAAGGCGGTCGACCACGTCACGGTCGACCTGTATCCCGGCGAGGTCGTCGGTCTTCTGGGCCACAACGGCGCCGGCAAGTCGACGCTGATCAAATGCCTGTCGGGGGCCTATCAGGCGGATGCTGGGCAGATCCTCATCAGCGGCCAGGAAGTGGAGATCAAGAATCCCCGCGACGCCCGCGCCCAGAACATCGAGACGATTTACCAGACGCTGGCCTTGGCCGACAACCTGGATGCGGCGTCGAACCTGTTCCTCGGGCGCGAACTTGTCGGCCTGGGCGGCATGCTGAACGATTCCGCGATGGAAGCCGAAACCCGCAAGATCATGAAGCGTCTCAACCCCAACTTCCGCAAGTTCAACGTGCCGGTATCGGCCCTGTCAGGCGGCCAGCGCCAGTCGGTGGCCATCGCCCGCGCGGTGTATTTCAACGCCAAGATCCTGATCATGGACGAACCCACCGCAGCCCTTGGCCCGCAGGAAACCCAGATGGTGGCCGAGCTGATCCAGGAACTGAAGGCGCAGGGGCTTGGGATTTTTCTGATCGAACATGACATCCATAACGTCATGAAGCTGTGCGACCGTGCATCGGTGATGAAGAACGGCCAGCTGGTCGGCACCGTCAACGTCAACGATGTCACCGACGAAGACATCCTCAGCATGATCATCCTTGGCAAAAAACCTGCCAAGGCCGCCTGATGTATATTGGTCTGGATCTTGGTACGTCGGGGCTGAAGGGCATTCTGATCGACGACGATCAGCGCGTTCTGGCGGATGCGACGGCACCCCTCAGCGTCAACCGCCCGCATGACGGCTGGAGCGAGCAAAGCCCCGCCGACTGGATCGCCGCCGCAGAGACCGTGCTGGATCAGCTGGCGCAGCACGGCCTCGGCGCGGTTCGGGCCATCGGCCTTTCGGGCCAGATGCATGGCGCGACCCTGCTTGACGCAGCCGACGAAGTGCTGCGTCCCTGCATGCTGTGGAACGATACCCGCGCGCATGAGGAAGCGGCCGAGATGGACGCCGACCCGATGTATCGCCGCATCATCGGCAACATCGTGTTTCCCGGTTTCACCGCACCCAAGGTGGCCTGGGTGCAGCAGCACGAACCGCGCATCTGGGAAAAGATCGCCAAGATTCTTCTGCCAAAGGACTATCTGCGCCTCTGGCTGACCGGGGATCATGTCGGCGAGATGTCGGATGCCTCGGGGACCGCATGGTTCGATACCGGCCGGCGGGACTGGTCGGATGACCTGTTGACCGCGAACGGTTTCAGCCGCGCCCACATGCCGCGCCTCGTCGAGGGTTCCGTCGCCTCCGGCGCGCTTCGTGACGCTTTGGCGGCGCGTTGGGGCCTGCCGAAAGCCGTGGTGATCGCGGGCGGGGGAGGCGACAACGCGGCATCCGGGGTTGGCGTGGGCGTCGTGCGCGCGGGCGAAGCCTTCGCCTCCATCGGCACTTCGGGGGTCTTGTTCGCGGCCAATGATGGCTATCAGCCAGACCCGGCAACCGCAGTCCACACCTTTTGCCACGCCTTGCCGAACACCTGGCACCAGATGGGTGTCATCCTGGCCGCGACCGATGCGCTGAACTGGTATGCGGGGCTTGTCGGCGAGGATGCGGCAAGCCTGACGGGATCCCTCGGGCCCTTGCAGGCACCGCGCAAGACCGTGTTCCTGCCCTATCTTGGCGGCGAACGGACGCCGATCAATTCGCCGACCATGCGGGGTGCGTTCATCGGCCTTGAACATACCACGGATCGCCATGCCGCGACGCGTGCCGTGCTGGAGGGCGTGACCTTTGCCTTCCGCGATTGCCGCGACGTGCTGGCGGCCACGGGCACGAAATTGCAGACCCTGCTTGCGGTTGGTGGCGGGTCGCGGTCCGACTATTGGCTGCAGGCGATCGCAACCGCGCTGGGCGTTCCCGTGCAGGTCCCGGTCGCCGGCGATTTCGGTGGCGCCTTCGGGGCCGCTCGGTTGGCGATCATGGCTGCCACTGGTGCCGGCGCAGAGATCGCCACCATGCCCAAGATCGCCCGCGTC
>JANPKV010000038.1:0-36684 GCA_031426185.1 Rhodobacterales bacterium
CACGAACTCGCCCATCGTCAGGATGACAAGGGGCACGGCGGCCGCTGCGGAAATCCACATCCGGCGCGTGAAATCGGTCAGCTCGTGGCTCGGCTCATCCGACGGGACCATCGGCTCCAGCGCCATGCCGCAGATCGGGCAGGCCCCCGGTGCGTCGCGAACAATCTCGGGATGCATCGGACAAGTGTACTGAACGTTGGCCGGGGCGGCCTTCTTGCGCCCTGCGGCACGGCCCGACGCGTAGAACCAGGGATCCGCCTTGAACCTGGTCTGGCATTTTTCAGAGCAGAAATGAAATTGCTCCGGACCAAAGCTTTCGGTCCGCGTATCTGCCTTCAGCCGCACGGTCATGCCGCAAACCGGATCGATGGCTGTCGGCCCGGTTGACCCGTCCGACCCGCCCCGGCTTTCAGATGTATGGGGACCGGGATGGGAATGGTCCGGGTGTGGATTGGTGCTGTGCATGGCGCTCTCCTTGTCGCGTGATGACCACGGAACTGCCCTCGAGACTCAGGGTGCACCTTGACACTGTTGGAAGGTCAAGCGCTGATTTTCACTCTGTGACGGATCAGGTCTGCGCGACGGGCCGGGACCGGGGGGCCCCCCTGCATGAAGATGATGTGAAGCGGTGGTGACGATGCCTGCCCCGAAGGCCAGATCCGCCCGCCACCCTTTGAGGAAAGAGGTTTCATCTGCAGTGGGAATGGTCATTGGCGGGCCGAACGCTGCGCCGATTGCCCGCGTGGCGCGGGGGTTTGTCAGTCTTCGCTTCCCAACCGGGCGATGGCTTCAGGCAGCCGCGTAGCTGGTAAAGATCGACGTGCTGCCATCCGCGCCGATCAGGATCACGTCATAGGCCTCGCGTTCGGTTTCCGGACCCATCCCCGGCGAGCCATATGGCATACCCGGCACGGCAAGACCCAAGGCCTGCGGGCGGTCATTCAGCAGACGGCGGATATCGGCTGCCGGCACATGGCCCTCAAGGACGTAGCCGTCGACGGTCGCAGTATGGCAGGACGCAACTGTTGGCGGGATGCCTTTCTCGCGCTTGTAAAGTTCCAGATCCTCGATGCTGCGCTCTTCAAAGCTGACGTCAAAGCCGCTGTCCCGCAGGTAGTCGATCCAGGCGGTGCAGCAGGGACACCCCGGGTCCTTCACCACGTGGATCGTCGGAACGGCCTGCGCGCGGACGGGTAGGCCCTGCATCAAGCCGAGTGCGGCTGCGGCCAGAATCAGATTTCTTCTGGATATGACCATCGCGAAAAGCCTCCGTGCTTGCCCGAGGTTAGAGAATTTCAAGCGCGCGAAGAAATCACATTTCCGCGCTGAGGTTCAGCGCGCCAAGGTGTCCACCGGATAGGCCGTCGTGTACTTCATCCGCTCCATCGCGAAGTGGCTGGTCACGTTCTTGATCGGCACCGCATCGGTGAGGCGTTTGTAAAGCCTGTCATAGGCCATCGTGTCAGCCACGGCCACCCGCAGCAAATAGTCGATTTCGCCCGCCATCCGGTAGACCTCCATGATCTCGGGGATCTGCTCGGTCGCCGCTGCGAACGCGTCGCGCCAGCCTGCCGAATGGTCGGACGCCTCGATCCCGACAAACACCGTCAGCCCAAATCCCAGCTTTTCCGGATCGGCCAGCGCCACGCGACCGGTCAGCACACCATTTGCCTCAAGCTTCTGGATACGCTTCCAGCAAGGCGTCTGTGACAAGCCCGCCTTGTCGGCGATCTGAGCCACGGGAAGGGTCGCGTCGCGCATCAACTCCGCGACGATCTTGCGGTCGATCAGGTCCAGATCCGCCACGCACCATCTGCCTTTCGGGCCCATGGGTGGGCTTGCGAAGCAGCATGCAGCAAAATTCGGTAAAGTCTACCAGTTTGATCGTGTATAATCGAGACGCCGCGGACGCGCCGATTTTCCTTGTTTTCTTGTGTTTTGCGGCAACGTGACCCTGGTTTGGCCCGGCACAAGCAATCTCGACGTTGATTCTCGTCTTTTCAGCCCGTAACTCTGATCCATGATCACGCAAAAGATGAAATACGCTTTGAAGGCGCTGCTGGCCCTGGCTGACGAGGCCGCCAAGGACCAGCCCGAGGCATTGACGATCGAAGAGATCGCCAAGCGGTCCGGTACGCCGAAGCGGTTTCTCGAGCATATCCTGTTGGAAGTCCGGAACGCGGGCGTCATCGCGTCAACACGGGGGCGGTCCGGTGGCTACAGCCTGGTCAAGCGACCTGTGGACATATCGATCTCGGAACTTTTGCGGACCATCGACGGACCCATCGCCCCCCTGCCCTGCCTGTCGCGCCGCGCTTATCAGCGTTGCGAGGATTGCAGCGATGAAGCCACCTGCCGGATCCGGAAGGTCTTTGCCGAGGTCTTCTGGTCCTATCTTCTCATCATCGAGTCACTGACGCTGGACGACATGCTGAGGTCAGGTGTCGTCGCCGATCAGGTGATGGGCGCAGCCGAATAGCGCCAAGTCGCTGCAATCGAGCAAGTTCCGCGACCTTCCCTCCCAACCCCGCCGAACGCGCCGGAGAATGTTCTTCTATAATCACGACTGATTTTGACGTGAATATTCCGTTGCAATACTCGACTTCTTCTGTCGTTATTTAGGCATCGGCCGGGCAAAGTGTCCTGCCGCGATGCGAAGGAGAAGAATGATGACCCGAGCCGCGTTCCCCGATCAGACGCCGGGCATGGCCGTTCGGCATTTGCCGCAACCCATTCTGGGACTTGTGCCCTATCGCCCCATCCCGGTGCAAAGCCAGCAGCCGCGAAAGGACAACATCATGTCTGCCACCGCGACAAAAGCCGGATCCATGGCAACTGAGGCCCCCACAACACAAGCGCGTGGCAATGCCGTTCTGACCATCATCGACCACCTGCGCTGGCTGCGCGGAGGGCACCCTGCGAAGGGCGTCCGCGGCACCGTATCGGCCATCGCCTTGGCGGTGCTGGCGCTTGGCGCTGCTCCGGCGCCGGTGCAGGCGGAAAGCCTGTTGAACGTCAGCTACGACCCGACGCGGGAACTTTACCGCGAAGTCAACGAGGCCTTCACCGCTTTTTGGGTGGCGCAAGGCAACGAGGCGCCGACCATCGAGGCCAGCCATGGCGGATCGGGCAGCCAGGCGCGCGCGGTGATCGACGGGTTGGAGGCACATGTGGTGACGCTGGCGCTGGCCGGGGACATCGACCGCATCGCCGCTTCGGGAAAGCTGCCCGCCGACTGGCAGTCCAAGCTGCCCAACAACTCGTCGCCCTATACCAGCACCATCGTGTTTCTGGTGCGTGAGGGGAACCCCGAAGGGATCGCCGACTGGGGTGATCTGGTGAAGGAAGGGGTGGAGGTCATCACGCCGAACCCAAAGACCAGCGGGGGCGCGCGGTGGAACTACCTTGCCGCCTGGGCCTGGGCCGAAAAGAACGGGCAAAACCCGCAAGAATTCGTGGGCAAGCTGTTTGGCAATGTGCCGGTGCTTGACAGCGGCGCGCGCGGGTCAACCACCACCTTTGCGCAGCGCGGCATCGGTGATGTGCTGCTGGCCTGGGAAAACGAGGCCTACCTCGCGCTGAAGGAACTGGGCGAGGATCAGTTCGATATCGTCGTCCCCTCGATCAGCGTTCTGGCCGAACCGCCGGTGGCCCTGGTGGAAGGCAACATCAAGTCGGATGAACAGCGCAAGCTGGCCGAGGCCTACCTGAACTTCCTCTACACGCCCGAAGGTCAGGCGCTCGCCTTCAAGCACTTTTACCGGGCATGGGACACCTCCAAGGCAGCGCCGGAAGATGTGGCCCGCTTTCCGCAGCTTGAACTGGTCGATATCGCCAGCTTCGGCGGCTGGGAAAAAGTGCAGGCCGAGCACTTTGCCGATGGTGGAGTTTTCGACCAGATCTACGTCCCCAAATGACGCGGCCCCTGATCCACCGATCCCCGATGCCGGGCCTTGGGCTTAGCCTGGGGATCACCCTGACGATGCTGTCGCTTGTCGTCCTGTTGCCCATCGGCGCCCTTCTTCTGAAGGGCGCCAATTATGGCTTGGCGGGCATCTGGGACACCGTGAACCGCGAACGGGTCTGGTCGGCCTTGTTCCTGTCGTTCCGGTTGTCGCTGTTTGCGGCCGTCTTCAACCTGATCTTCGGGGTCCTGCTGGCCTGGGTGCTGGTGCGCTACCGCTTTCCCGGCCGGCGCATCCTTGACGCCGCCGTCGATCTGCCCTTTGCGCTGCCCACGGCCGTCGCCGGCATCTCGTTGACAGCACTTTACGCTCCCAATGGCCTATTCGGGCAGTTGGCCGCCGAGATCGGCTGGAAGATCGCCTACACGCAGTGGGGCATCTTCATCGCGCTGGTATTCGTCGGCTTGCCGTTCGTCACCCGCACCGTGCAGCCGGTGATCGAAGAGATCGAGCGCGAGGTGGAAGAAGCCTCGGCCACCCTCGGCGCCACCCGGTTCCACACACTGCGCCATGTCATCCTGCCAATGCTGACGCCTGCCGCGCTGACGGGATTTGCCTTGGCACTTGCCCGCGCGGTCGGCGAATACGGCAGCGTCATCTTCATCGCCGGAAACATCCCGCTGGTGACGGAAATCGCGCCCCTGTTGATCATCATCCAGCTGGAAGAGTTCAACTATGACGCCGCTGCCGCCATCGGCATCGCGATGTTGCTGATCAGCTTTGCAATGTTGCTGGTGATCAACCTCATTCAGGTCTGGAGCCGCAGGAGGATTGGCTATGTCTGACGCAACCCCCAACACCCTGCGCTTCCGCGTCGCCACCGAGGAAAGCCCTGCCACCCGCTGGGCCCTGATCGGGGTCGCCTTCGCGGGACTTGCAATCCTCGTCTTCGCGCCCCTTGTCGCGGTGTTTGTCGAGGCGCTGGCCGATGGCGTCGCCGCCTCGGTGAGAAGCCTCGCCAGCCCGGATGCGGCCGATGCGATCCGCCTGACGCTGACCATCGCCGCGATCTCGGTGCCGCTGAATGCCCTGTTCGGCATCGCGGCGGCCTGGTTCATCACCAAGTTCGATTTTCGCGGCAAGGCCTTCCTGATTACCCTGATCGACCTCCCCTTCTCCGTCTCGCCGGTCGTGGCGGGCCTGTGCATCGTGCTGATGTTCGGGACCAACTCCTTTGTCGGCGGCTGGCTGGTCGCCAACGGCTATCCGATCGTCTTTGCGATGCCCGGGATCATCCTGGCCACCATGTTCGTGACGTTCCCCTTCGTCGCGCGGGAACTTATCCCGGTGATGATCGAACAGGGCCGGGCCGAGGAAGAAGCGGCGCTGACCCTTGGTGCCTCCGGTTGGCGCACCTTCTGGACGGTGACGATCCCCAACATCCGCTGGGCACTGCTTTACGGGGTCCTTCTGTGCAACGCCCGCGCAATGGGCGAATTCGGGGCGGTTGCGGTCGTTTCCGGAAAAATCCGGGGCCAGACAGCCACCATGCCGACGACGATCGAGATGCTGTATCAGGAATACCTTTCGGTCGCGGCCTTCAGCCTTGCCGCTGTTCTGGCGCTTCTCGCCCTTGTCACACTGCTTCTGAAAACCGCCTTGGAAATCCGTCATGCCGATCAACTCGCCGCCACGCACCGCCATTAGGAGAACGTCCATGCATATCGAAATCGACGAAATCTCGAAAAGCTTCGGCGTCACGGCGGCGCTGCACCCGGTGTCTCTGTCCTTGCCCTCGGGCGCACTGGTGGCGTTGCTCGGCCCGTCCGGCTCCGGCAAGACGACGCTTTTGCGCATCATCGGCGGGCTGGAGTTTCCCACCTCGGGCCGCGTCCTGTTCGACGGGCAGGACGCCACCGGCCTGACCGTGCAGGAGCGCCGGGCTGGCTTTGTGTTTCAAAGTTATGCACTTTTCCGGCACATGACGGTGTTTGACAACATCGCTTATGGCCTGAACGCCCGCCCCCGCGCGAACAGGCCGCCAAAGGCCGAGATTGCCCGCCGCGTGTCCAAACTGCTGGAGCTGATACAGCTGCCGGATATCGGTGCGCGCTATCCGTCGCAGTTGTCGGGTGGCCAGCGCCAGCGCGTCGCTCTCGCCCGCGCGCTGGCCATCGAGCCACGGATGCTGCTGCTCGATGAGCCCTTCGGCGCGCTGGATGCCAAAGTCCGCAAAGAGCTGCGCCAGGGCCTGCGAGATATCCACGACACGACCGGCCTGACCACGGTCTTTGTCACCCACGACCAGGACGAGGCGATGGAGCTTGCCGACCTTGTCGTCGTCATGTCGATGGGCCGCATCGAGCAGATCGGCAAACCACAAGACATCCGCGCCCGTCCGGCCACCCCGTTTGTGCGTGAATTCATCAGCGCATGAGGGATCGTGGTGATCAGTCCACCTCATGAGGAGCGGGGGTGAGGGCTCAAGCGGTCCTTTGCGCCCTTGGGTTGGGCTGGTACCGGTCCAAACGATTTGTTTTCATCCGGATGGCCAGGCGCGTTCAGCTAAAGGGAACCTGCGGTTCACACGGCCTCAGCGCTTCAGGATCTTTTCTATTGCGATCTGATCATAGGGCTTGCCCAGCCATCTGACCCCGGGCGCGAGGTCGGACTGGTCTGCATCGTCAGGTCCGGAGACGCCCGAAGCGACGACGATCCGGATCGCTGGCCAGCGGTCCTGCACCTGTTTCACCAGGGTGAGCCCGGAGTCACCGGGCAGGCCAATGTCGGTGATGACGATGTCGACCGGATTGGCCTCAAGCACCCTGAGCGCCTCTGCCACGGAGCCGGCCTCGAACACGGTGTGACCCATATCGGACACCATATCCGCCGTGGACATGCGGATCAGAATTTCGTCTTCGACCAGGAGGATGTTGAAGACCGAGGGGGCGTCGACATGCGTTCCGTCGTCCGCGCCGGCCTTGGATGCGCTTTGCGGGCGTGCATCGAGGCATTTGCGCAATCTGAGTGCCAGATCTTCGCGCAAGTATGGCTTGCTCAGAAGCTCCACCTTGGCATCAAGGCGGCCGCCGTGAACTATGGAGCTTTCCGTGTAGCCGGAGGTGAAAAGCACCGCCAACCCGGGAAGCTTTTTCTGCGCCTTGTGTGCCATCTCATGGCTTTGCATCGCGCCGGGCATGACAACGTCGGTAAACAACAGATCGATGGGAACGCCGCTGTCGACGATGGCAAGGCCGCTCGCGGCGTCCCTTGCCCGAAGCACCTTGTAGCCAAGGTCTGTCAATAGCGCGACGACGGTGGTGCGCACGTCATCATCGTCTTCGACGACCAAGATCGTTTCCGTCCCGCCACGCACCGGCCCGAGGTCGGCGACGGACGCTGCGACTTCGTCTCGCCGCGTCCAGGGCAGATAGATCCGGATGGTGGTCCCTTCGCCGACTTCGCTGTAGATCTTTATGTGACCGTTGGATTGTTTGACCAACCCGTAGACCATGCTCAGTCCAAGGCCCGTGCCTTGTCCCGTGGGCTTGGTGGTAAAGAACGGCTCGAAGACCTGGTCGAGATTTTCGCGAGGGATGCCGCAGCCGGTGTCCGAGACGGCGATCATCACGTATTGACCCGGCGCCACGTCGGGGTGCTGGGCCACATAGCGGTCGTCAATGCGCGCATTTTCCGCCTCGATGGTCAGCCTGCCACGCCCGTTCATCGCGTCCCGGGCGTTGATCGCAAGATTGAGTATGGCGTTCTCAAGCTGGGTTTCGTCGACGAAGGTGTTCCACAGGTCATCCGACACGATCGACTCGACCTCGATGCCCTCTCCCAAAGCGCGCTTGAGCAGATCATCCATTCCGATCACCAGGCGGCCAAGGTTGACAGCCTTTGGCGCCAGGGGTTGCCGCCGCCCGAACGCCAAAAGCTGCGAGGCAAGCTTTGCCCCTCTGGACACCCCCGATATGGCATTCTGGACGCGCTGCTCGGCACGGCCATTGCCGGCCACGTCGCGCATCAGAAGCTGAAGATTTCCGCTGACGACCTGCAACAGATTGTTGAAGTCGTGGGCGACACCGCCCGTCAGCTTGCCGATCGCTTCCATCTTTTGGGACTGGCGCAACTGGGCTTCGACGGATTCTCGTTCGCCGATGACCTCTTCGACCCGCTTTTGCAGGAATGTATTGAAGTTAGTCATGGCCTCGCGGGCCTGAATCTCGGCTGTGATGTCGCGAACCTCGATGACCGTGCCGATAGCCTTGCCGCCGCCGTCCTTGATCGGACTGGCGGTAAACGCCACCGGATAGAAACTGCCGTTCTTGTGGATGAAGACAGTCTCGCCCTGGACCTGGTTCTCTTCGGGAAACGCGCGATCAATCTCGCATTCGTGCAGCGGGAAAGGCCGACCGTCAGGATGGGTGTGATGAATGAGATCATGCAGTGGTCGGCCAAGGGTTTCGTCCAGACTGTACCCGGTCAGACGTTCGGCGGCCGGGTTCATGTAGACGCAGTGCTGCCTGTCATCCATCAGGAGAACCGACATCGTCGTGTTGTTCAAGACCGTGTCGAGCCGGTGTGACACCTGCATGAGGGCACGCACTGCAGCGTCGCGTTCGGTCGTGTCCACGATGGCCGCATAAAAGACGGGGCGCGCCTCATCCTCCAGCAACTGCAGCGCGACTGACACGTTGTAATCGGTCCCATCCTTGCGCCGGTGGATTGTTTCGAAATGGACCACCTGTTGTTCGCGGGACCGAAGCGGCCCGAGCATGTCAGAAAACAGCTCGGCCGACATCGTGGGCTTGATGTCCAGGGGCGTGAGGTCATGGAGTTCATCCATGGAATATCCAAGATTGTCCCGCGCCCCACGATTGACCAGAATGAACCTGAGCGTGTGGGCGTCGAAAACGAATGTCTCGCTTGCCGCATCTTCGACGATCCGCCCCAGCCGCTCATTGACCGAAGTGGTCGCCAGACGCTGCATCTCCGACGCCACGCGACCCGCAAAAAGTTCCAGCGTCGCCTCCGGCTGGCGGGAGGGGTCTATCGGCTTGTCATTCAGGACGGCAAGCAGGCCAAGCGTCCCGCCATCAAGATTGCGCAACGGGACGCCGTAATAGCTTTCGGCGCCCATTTTTTCCAGCAGACCGTCCTGAGGGAACAGTTCGGCGACATTCGACGGAAAATAGCATTTCCCGCCCCCCAAGACATTCGCGCAAGGTGTGCCGGTCAGATCATATTCATAATAGGCTTGCGGCCGTCCATCGCTCCAGGCGGCAACCACCCTTGCGCGTCCCGGATCGTTCGGGTGAAGGTCACATAAGAGGACCCAGCGCACGTCGAGGGCCTGCGCCAAAGCTTCCACGACGGCATGGAGGAATGGGCGGCCAACCAGTTGTGAACACTCGATAAGCTTTTGTCGCGCGCTTTCTGCGCGTTTGCGCGGGGTGATGTCACGCGCGATCTTGGATGCCCCGATGACATTGCCGTGCCGATCCCTGATCGGCGACACCGTCAACGAGATATCAAGCGCATTGCCATCTTTCCCGATACGCTGCGTTTCAAGATGGCCGACGTTCCTGCCTTCGCCGATCTGCGCAAGCATCCGACGTTCTTCACTGTGGAGCCTTTCGGGGATGATGCGGGTGACGTGCCCCCCGATCATCTCGTCGGCACCAAATCCGAAAAGCTTCGTCGCCGCGCGATTCCAGCTTGTCACCACCCCGTCGAGAGAAACGCCGATGATGGCATCTTCGCAATGCTCGAAGATAGCCGCGAAAAGGTCGGCCTCGGACACGATATTCACGGCTGATTCATCCATCATTTGTCGCTCCGGCTGAATCAACTTGGGGCGAAGCCCAACGGAAGGCGCCTGTTCAGACCGTCTGCGCACGGCCGGACGTCGTCGCCCGCTACCCGTTGTCCAGAAGCAGTCCAGATCGCCCGTAAAACAGAACCCGAAGGCAGAAACTAGCCAACGAGGGGCGCCCCCGCAAGAAGAAAAGGTCGCTTTTCATAGGCTTCCGGATGCCGGGTGGCGCCAGTTCGCGATGCGTCCGGGCACCACCCACCCCTCTTTGGATATGCCGACACCGACAATATTCCACGACCCGACATAGAGCGGGAAATCGGGCGGAAAGCAGTCATGGTGACTGCCTTCGATCGTGGTTTTAGTTGCCATCCAGACCTGGTCTTCGGTCGGGTCCGAGACCGCTCGGGGCGAACCTTTACGCGTTAGCGGTCGCGGGTCCTATCATACTGGAAATCTCTGTGATCGAGTCGACGGGAAAACCGCCCTCGGCGGCATGTCTGCGGATTGCCTCCGGGCTTGCGGCGTCGTGGACGCAAAACAGCTTGTCGCCTGCCACGTAGGTATGGTTCCAGACATAGGGTTCGCCCAATCCGGCAACGACTGCGTTTGATTTCGCCGCGATCTCGCGCAACTCGTCGGCCGTCAGCAAGTTCGCGCCCGGAACGGTGCGCTCGATCAGGTATTTCGGCATGTTCTTCTCCTGTCCAACGGGCTCAACTGCCCGTAGAATCACGTTTTGGCATTGGCGCGTGTGCAGAGGCGCTGAGCGGGTTCGCAGCGCACCGAAGGTTTGCACACGCTTGCGCACATGCCAGAATGATGGATACGGCGGGAAAGGCGGATTTCGCATGCGCATCAGGCTGCTTGGCATTCCGGAAATTCTCGACGGTGAAGGCCGGGTTTGCCCGGTGCGGGGCCTTCAGCCCTGGTCGGTGCTCGCACGAGTGCTGTTGTCCGATCGCCCCGTCTCTCGCCGCCAACTCGCTGCCGAACTCTTTCCTAAAACCGTCGATCCACTCGGGTCGCTGCGCTGGTGCCTTGCTGCCCTGCGCCGTGCGCTCGGACCCGAGGTGCTGACAGGTGACCCCCTGCGCGCCAATCTTCCGATAGGCTGCTGGATCGATGCGCTCGACATCGAAGCCCAAGGTTTCGACATCCTTTCGGCCGGAGAGCTTTTGCAAGACAGCGCCCCGGATGCCTGCGGCACAGAATACGAAACATGGCTTCTGGTCGAACGCGCGCGCCTCTCCGCACGGATCGATGCGCGGCTCCGACGCGACACCCTCGACGCACTTGCACGCAACGACGCGGAAACGGCCCTTCGCCTCGCCGGGCATATGGCAAGTCGCCAACCGTTTGACGAAGCAGCACATATCCTTCTCATTCGCGCCCTGGTTCTTTCTGGAAATCCCGAAGCCGCGCTCCGCCACGCAGAACGAACCGAGTTGGAGTTCCAGCGCGAGTTGGGCGAGACTCCGACGCCTGCCCTGCGCAGCGCGGCACGGGCGCGCCTCGCCGATGCGCCCCCCGGTCCCAAGCCCGATGCGGTCATCCGCGCCCTGCTCAAGGCGGGCGTCGCCGCCTTGAACGTGGGTGCTGTGGACGCAGGGCTCGACAACTTGCGCCGGGCCGCCACGCTCTCGGACGGCATATCCGATCCAGCGCTTCAGGCGGAAAGCCTGACCGAACTTGGCACTGCGATGATCCATTCCGTGCGTGGGCAAGACGACGAAGGTATCGTTCACCTGCGTCGGGCTGAAACCCTCGCCCTCGAATGCCAGAACCGCAACCTCGCCTGCCGCGCCGTTTTGGAGCAATGCTATGCCGATGCGCTTGCCGCCCGTCGGCCCGACGCGGCACGGCTTGCGACCCGTGCTATCGATCTGGCACAGGGCGATGCGACCTGCCTTTCCACCGCGCACGGGTTTTCGGCTTTCAACCTCGCCGATTGGGGACGCCACGCCGAAGCAGACCTCGCCTATGACCAGTCGATCGAAATCGCCCGCACCGCAGGCCTTGCCCGGCGTGAAGGCTGGGCGCTCGGCCTCGGCTCCTGGGGCAAGCTCCGCTCTCATCGCGCGGAAGTCGCTGCGGACTGGGCACGTGCTTGCATCGACCTCTGCGACCGCCTGGATTGGCTTTCCTTCCGACCCTGGCCCGAAGCTGTGCTTGCGGAGGCTGATCTTCAATCCGGCCATGACGCGGCCGCGGTATTGGACCGCGCCCATTCCACGTTCGCCATGGCCTGCCAATTATCAGATCCCTGCTGGCAAGCGGCCGCATGCCGGGTCATCGCCTTGTCTCACGAGAAAATGGGTGACCCGCAAAAGACGCTACTCTGGCTTGACCGCGCGGCAGAAGCATTCAACGGTCTCACCGACCCCTACGCAGCCCTGCTTGTGCGCATTCGACTGGACCGCGTCCGCGTCCTCATCCCCACATCCGGACCTGCGGCCAGCCAGGATCTGCAATCCCTGATCATCGACGCCGCACGATACTATGCCGACGCGGACCTTCAATCGGCTGTGGAACTGCTGAGCTTGGTCGACCGTCCGAAACGTTGAACAGCAGTGAAAAGGCCATCTTGGCGAGTTTGAACAGATTACCCTTGCTCCCACGTCAAGTGACGCAGCCAGAACCAGTCGCCCACCGCGCGATTTGCAAAATCGCTGGTGCGCGCGTCCGTGGCGCGGCTGTTGGGCGAGCTTTTGCAGAAGTCTGTTGAGTTTCATCTCGTGATGGTGGGTCCGGGCGCGTGAGATACGCCCGAACCTGCTGCCCTTAGTAAAGCGCCGCCAGACCCTGCGGCATGATTGCCGGCAAGACGCGCACCTTTGCGCCATGCGGGGCGCGGCGGTGCAGGTCGATGGCATCCTGATCGAGCAGCCGGATGCAGCCGGACGACACGGCCTTGCCCAGATATTGCGGCTCGCAGGCGCCGTGGATCCGGTAGAGCGTGTCCTGCCCGTTCTGAAACAGATAGAGCGCCCGCGCGCCAAGCGGGTTGCCAGGACCGGGATCCATTCCGCCATTGGCGACCGAATACGGTTCGAGCTCCGGCTTGCGGACGATCATCTCGTCCGGAACTTACCAGCGCGGCCATTCGCGGGCGAACTGAAGACGTGCCACCCCGCTCCAGGCGTAGGCCGCGGCACCCGTTCCCGCGCCATAGCGCATCGCCGTTCCGCCGTCCTGGACGAGGTGCAGAAAGCCCGCATCGGGATCGACGATGATCGTCCCCGACGGCTCGTCTGGAAAGGGGTTCTCCACCTCCTGGCGCCAGAGGTGCGACGGGACCACGCCCGACGGCACCGCTGCAATGGGATAAGGCTCGTCCAGCACCGCGCCGTAAAAGGCGGGAACGGGCGGGGCAATCGGGGCCGGTTCAGGCGCGACCACAGGTAAAGCGGCGGGGCCCATGCAGGCAGAGAGCGACGAGGCGGCACTAGCCGCAACGAACATCCGTCGTGTCAACATTATCTGAATCCTTGATCTGATGAAACAATGCCCCCTTGGGAGGCAGGTGTCGCGTCAGACATGTCGGGGCGGTGGCAGCGTGGGCCTCTCGGGGATGCCCTCGGGCAAGGCATGCGCCCTGTCACCCACAAACGCGCCAGCGGTCAGCGGACGCTCAATGCCAGTCGAAGCCGGCAATGCGCGGGGCTCTGGGGTGCAAGGCGATCCCAAAAGCCCCTTGCGGCACTTGATCGCCGGTTTCTGCGCGGTTTGCCCGCCTGCGATCGCCGCATGTGCATCGGAAGGATGCGCCTCCGCCATCGCCAGGGCCAAGTCGACGGGCGCCGCATCGGGAGCGCCACGCAGATATACCCCCCAAGGCAGGACCGCGACAAGCAGCATGGCAATCAGTAGGGTGCGCAGCAACGACATGGGAACGTGCCTGCCAGAGGTTCGACCGGCTTGCCATCCACAGCGCCCCACGATCGAACAACAGCGCGTGATCCCGGGGGATCAGAGTGGCTGCGGAAAGGTGGACAGACTGCCTGCGACTGGAATGGACGGCGCGCACGCCACTTGGTCGACAAGACCGCAATCGTCCGAACTGATTGACCTCGATCATGCCAAGCCGACATGCATGTGTCATGTTCGACCCGACGAATGATATGGCTCGCAGAAGGATCACAATGACCGCGCTTCCCCTCGGTATCCGCGAGAACCTGACGCAGTTCTCGCACCAACTGGTCCAGGTCCTGCTGGTGGGCTTTGCCATCGGCATGATGCGCACAGTGATCCCGGCGCTGGCCGAAAGCGAGTTTGGCGTGCCGCGTGGGTCGTTTCTGCTTTTGTCGGCCTTTGTCGTGGCCTTCGGTGTCGTCAAGGCGGTGATGAACTTCGTTGCCGGACGCCTGTCGGAGCGGATCGGGCGCAAACAGGTTTTGCTCTTGGGATGGATCATTGCACTGCCCATCCCGGTGATGATCTGGGCCGCGCCGAACTGGAACTGGATCGTCGCGGCCACGGTCCTGCTGGGGGTCAATCAGGGGCTCTGTTGGTCCATGACGCAGACGGCGAAGCTTGACATTACGCGCGCGGATCAGCGCGGGCTGACAATGGGTCTGAACGAGTTCTCGGGCTATGTCGGTGTTGCACTGGCGGGCGTGGTCACTGCCTATTCAGCCGAAGCGCTGGGTGCGCGGCTGGGTCTTTTGGTCTTTGGGATGGCAACTGTCGTCACGGCGCTGGTTCTGACTGTGGTCTGGGTCAAGGACACGCTGCCATGGGCGAAGGCCGAGACCGCGGCGCACAAGCTGAGCGCACCGAAGTTTCGCCCCCGCTATCCGCAAGGGGTGCCCGAACATCCCACAACCCGCGAGGTCTTCGTTCTGGTCAGCTGGCAGGACAAGCGGCTTGCAGCGCTGTTGCAGGCAGGTTTGGTCGAAAAATTCGTTGACGCGCTGGTCTGGGTGATCTTGCCCGTCTTTCTGGTTGCGAAAGGCGCCAGCCTGACCGAGATGGGCTGGATTGTCGGCGCCTACGGTTTTGTCTGGGGCGGCGCGCAACTTTTCACAGGTCGTCTGTCGGATCATGTCGGGCGGTTCTGGCCGAGCGTGTTGGGCATGTGGATATGCGGCGCTGGGGTCCTCACGGTGGTCTTGGGCAATGGGGCTGCGTGGTGGTCACTGTCCGCCGCGATTGCCGGTTTCGGCATGGCCCTGCTTTACCCGAACCTCGGCGCGGCGGTTGCAGACATCACGCCGCCCGCCTGGCGCGGTTCGGCCATCGGCATCTACCGCTTCTGGCGGGACCTTGGCTACGGGATCGGCGCCCTTGGGCTGGGGCTGGTGGCCCACCTGACCGGCGGGATCGAAGCGGCATTCTGGTTCGTGGCGATCTCGATGTTCATCTCTGGCGGCGTCTTGTTCTATTGGGGCGAAGAAACCCATCCGCGCCTGAACCCGGCGCCACCCACGACCCCGGCCACGGACAATCAGGATGTCACAACATGAGCGCAGACTGGATCAAGCAATTTCCCGGGTTGTCCCGACTGGAAGCAGCGGTCCGGGACGTGCTGACCACCAAAAGCACCGTCGTCGCGGTTCCGGAGGGCACCGTGATCTTTGGCCCGGGAAAATCGCCCCAGAATCTGCTTTTGCTCCTCCAGGGCCGTGTCAGGGTCCAGCAGGTGTCCGAGGCAGGCCGCGAGATCGTCCTTTATCGTGTCGAGGCGGGCGAAAGCTGCGTTCTGACCACGGCCTGCTTGCTGGCCCATGAAGACTATTCCGCAGAAGGCATCGCCGAAACAAACGTGCGCGCCGTGGCGATTCCGCGTGCGGTCTTTGATGATCTGGTTTCTCAGTCCGTCACGTTCCGAAATTTCATTTTCACCGCCTATTCAAAACGCATCACCGATCTTTTTCAGGTTATCGAGGATATCGCCTTTCAACGCATCGACATCCGGTTGGCGCAAAAGCTTGTCGATCTGGAGCGCGGGACCGGGCAGATCAAGGCCACCCATCAGCAGATGGCTGCCGAGCTCGGCACCGCGCGAGAGGTCATCTCGCGGCAGTTGGGCGAGTTCCAGCGGCGGGGCTGGATCCGCCAGTCGCGCGGAACGATTGATCTCGTAGACCTTGCCGGGCTTGAACGCTTGGCCGCGCTGGGGGCGGAGTAAGCGGGATCGACCGCTGAAGCTTGCCGGTAAGGATCGTGTCCGGGTGACGGGTACGGCCGTTGCCCCCGGATCCCGGCAAGCGAACTGCGGTAAACTTGCGCGAGCGATGATCGCCGTGCGGTGCCGAGGGTCTGAACCTGGCCGGTCGACTTCTTCAGGTTGGTGACATCGTTACTGAACCACGATTCGAAGCGTCATAAAGAGATCCCGTATTGAAACGGAGAACCAGACAATGATCGCCATCGAAACCCTGTTCACCCCCTGGCAATCGCTGGCGGGTGGCGTGCTGATTGGCCTTGCGTCGGTGCTGCTGATGCTGACGCTCGGCCGGATCATGGGGGCAACCGGCATCCTTGCCGGCGTCCTTACCCCGTCGGCGCACCCGGATATCGGTTGGCGCCTTGCTCTGCTGGCCGGAATGGTCAGCGGCCCGCTGGCTGTGATGGCGATTACCGGACAGATGCCTGCGGTCGAAGTCCCGGTGTCGATGCCGATGCTCCTTGTCGGCGGTTTGCTGGTCGGGATCGGGGTGACTTACGGATCGGGGTGCACCTCAGGGCACGGTGTGTGCGGGATGGCGCGGTTGTCGCGCCGGTCAATTGCAGCAACTGCCACCTTCATGCTGACCACCGGACTGACCGTCTATGTCATCCGCCACGTTCTCGGGAGCTGAACCATGCGTCTTTTGTCAACCTACCTCATCGGTCTGGTCTTCGGCATCGGTATCGCCATTTCAGGCATGGCCAACCCTGCAAAGGTGCTCAACTTCTTTGATGTCGCGGGCATCTGGGACCCCAGCCTTATCTTCGTGATGGGCGGTGCGGTCGTCGTCGCCTTCGTCGGCTACCGCATCGTGCTGCGCAGGCCCGCCCCGATCATCGACGCCAGATTCCAGTTGCCCGACAACCTGCGCATCGACGCGCGTCTCTTGGGCGGCTCGGCGCTGTTCGGCGTGGGCTGGGGCATCGCCGGGTTCTGCCCGGGCGGCGCGCTGCCTGCCCTGGGAACCGGCCGGATCGAAGTCTTCGCCTTCGTGGCCGCCCTTATCGCCGGGATCTTCGCCGCCAAATGGCTGATGGCGCTGACCCATGCCCGCGCCGCGCGTCTGCTGCGGCGTGAAACCTGAACCGAAAGGAAACTCACATGAGCAACTATCCGATCAACACGTCGGTGAAGCCCAAAGTCGAGGCGTTCTTCGATCCGGCGACCAACACCATCAGCTACGTGGTCAAGGATCCGTCCTCGAACGCCTGCGCCGTGATCGATTCCGTCATGGACATCGACTATGCGGCGGGCCGGATCACCCATGACCACGCCGATGCCATCATCGACCACATCCGCAAGAACGACCTCAAGCTGGAGTGGATCATCGAAACCCATGTCCACGCCGACCACCTGTCCGCCGCGCCCTACATCCAGAACGCGCTCGGCGGCAAGATCGGCATCGGCGACAAGATCATGGTCGTCCAAGATACATTCGGGAAGATCTTCAATGAGGGTACCGAGTTTCAGCGCGACGGCAGCCAGTTCGATGCCCTGTTCAAGGATGGCGACACCTATAACGTCGGCAACATGCAGGCGGTGGCGATCTACACGCCCGGCCATACGCCTGCCTGCATGGTGCATGTGATGGGCGATGCGGCCTTTGTCGGCGACACCCTCTTCATGCCCGACGGCGGATCGGCCCGCGCCGATTTCCCCGGCGGCGATGCGGCAACCCTGTTCGACAGCATCCAGAAAGTGCTGTCCCTGCCGGATGCCACGCGTCTGTTCATGTGCCACGACTACGGCCCCAACGGCCGCGATATCCAGTGGGAGACCACGGTCGCCGCCGAAAAGGAACACAACATCCACGTCGGCAAAGGTGCCACGAAAGAACAGTTCGTGAAATTCCGCACCGAACGCGACGCGACCCTGGCGATGCCAAAGCTCATCATCCCCTCGCTGCAGGTCAACATGCGTGCGGGCGCAGTGCCAACCGACAAGGACGGCCGCCCCATGCTCAAGGTGCCGGTCAACGGGCTGTAGCCCCGCCACTCGGACCCCAACACTCATTCAGAGGACCAAGTCATGAACACCGTCACGCACATCACGCCGGATTTCGCGATCAGCCCGCAGATCACCGCGGCGCAACTGGCAAAGCTCAAGGACGCCGGCTTCACCACGGTGATCTGCAACCGCCCCGACCACGAGGATGCAGGCCAGCCCACCTTTGCCGAGATCAAGGCCGCCGCCGAGGCGGTCGGGCTTGAGGCGCATCACATCCCGATCAAGCCCGGTCAGGTCAGCGGGGCGGATGTCGCGGCCTTCGATACCGCAGTCACCACGGCCAAGGGCAAGGTGCTGGCCTATTGCCGCTCCGGCGGTCGGGCACAAAGCCTCTTTGCCGCCACGCGCGGTTAACGCGGCAGGCTGCCCCATCCGGTGAGGTGGCCCCGCAGTGGGCCACCTTTCCCTCCTAGATCCAGAAAAGAAACGTCCCATGGCCGTCCCATCCATCGCCCGCTACTTTCCGATCCTGCAATGGGGCCGAGCCTATGACCGCCAGGCCCTGACGGGCGACCTGTTGGCCGCGCTGATCGTGACGATCATGCTGATCCCGCAGTCGCTCGCCTATGCCCTGCTGGCCGGGCTGCCGCCGGAGGCCGGGCTTTACGCCTCGATCGCGCCCATCGTCCTTTACGCCATCTTCGGCACCAGCCGGGCGCTGGCGGTGGGCCCGGTGGCGGTCGTCTCGTTGATGACAGCCGCAGCCATCGGGAATATCGCCGACCAGGGCACCGTGGGCTACGCGGTCGCAGCCCTGACACTGGCGGCGCTGTCGGGCGCAATCCTGCTTGCGATGGGGCTTTTGAAACTGGGCTTTCTTGCCAATTTCCTGTCGCATCCCGTCATCGCCGGCTTCATCACCGCATCGGGCATCCTGATCGCGACAAGCCAGATCAAGCATGTTCTGGGCATCAGCGCGGGCGGCGATACACTGCCGGAAATGGCGACATCACTGGCCGCAAATCTGTCGGCCACGAACTGGATCACCTTGCTGATCGGTATCGGCGCCACGGCGTTCCTGTTCTGGGTGCGCAAGGGACTGAAGCCGCTGCTGCGACGCGCGGGACTTGGCCCAAGGCTGGCCGGTATGGTGACCAAGGCCGGTCCCGTGCTTGCCGTCGTGGTCACGACCGTCGCGGTCTGGAGCCTCGGGCTCGATGCAAAAGGTGTCCGGATCGTCGGCGCGGTGCCGCAGGGCCTGCCGCCGCTGACACTTCCGTCGTTTTCAACTGACCTGATCGGCCTTCTTCTGCTGCCGGCAATCCTGATTTCGGTCATCGGTTTCGTGGAATCCGTGTCTGTCGCGCAAACGCTTGCCGCCAAGAAGCGCCAGAGGATCGACCCAAACCAGGAACTGATCGGTCTTGGCGCCGCGAACCTCGGTGCGGCATTCACAGGGGGCTATCCCGTGACGGGCGGGTTTGCCCGGTCGGTCGTCAACTTCGATGCCGGGGCCGAAACGCCTGCCGCAGGGATCCTGACAGCAATTGGCCTTGCCATTGCCGCCGTCGCCCTGACGCCCTTGATCTATTTCCTGCCCACCGCGACCCTCGCCGCTACCATCATCGTGGCTGTCCTGTCACTGGTGGACTTTTCGATCCTGAAGCGCAGTTGGACCTATTCCAAGGCGGATTTCCTTGCTGTTGCCACCACCATCCTGCTGACCCTCGGGCTCGGTGTGGAAACCGGCGTCTCTGCCGGGGTGGCCCTGTCCGTTGCGCTGCATCTTTACAAGACATCCCGCCCGCATGTCGCCGAAGTGGGCCTTGTTCCGGGCACGCAGCACTTCCGCAACATCCACCGCCACAGCGTGCTGACCGATCCGACCCTTCTCAGCATCCGCATCGACGAAAGCCTCTACTTCGCCAATGCCCGCTTCCTCGAAGATTACATCGCGGATCGCGTTGCGACGGACTGTCCCATCCGAAACGTGGTGCTGATGTGCTCGGCGGTAAACGAGATCGACCTGAGCGCGCTGGAAAGCCTGGAGGCGATCAACCACCGCCTCGGCGCGATGAACGTGAAGCTGCATCTGTCGGAAGTGAAGGGTCCGGTTATGGACCGGCTGAAGAAATCGCACATCCTCGACGCCCTGACCGGGCAGGTTTTTCTGTCGCAATACGACGCAGTGCAGGCCCTGACGCCACAGATGGCAGCTTCCGCGCCAGCTCGGCCGGGGAACAACCCGGCAATTACCTGAATGTACGCGGTAGCCGATGCATGACCGGGCCTCGCGGGCATGAGGGGCCGCGTCCTGCGACCTTCTCATCATCTATGGCCTCGTCGAACGAGCTATCGTCGATGCATTTGTCGATTTCTCCAAAAAACGAACCGCCAACGCTCCGTCCACGCGCGGTAAATACGGGTCATGCTTCGATGAGGAAATGAAAGAGGAGCCATACTGTCAAAGGCCAACTTTGGCCTGCTACCGGACGCGGTTGCGTCCTTCGTCAAAGACTACGCCGAAGCCGCGAATGCCGGCGGGGCCGAACTGGACCAGCAGCGGCTGCGGATGGAGGCGGAGAGGAAGACCACCAAGCGCAAGCTCGAAGGCCTTTACGATGCAATTGCCGAGGGGCTGCGTTCGCCCGGACTGAACGAGAAGCTTCTTCTCCTGGAAGAGCGGATCAAGACCATCGAGACTGAGCTGACCCGCCCTGCCCCGGCGCCGGTACGGCTCAACCCGAACCTTTCGGAGATATACCGGCGTAAGGTCATTGAGCTTGCCGTCACCCTGGCCGATCCGGCGATCGCCCAGCCGGCGCGCGATGTGATCCGGGGTTCGATCGAACGCGTCGCGGTGCGCTGGGACGACGGTCAGCCCGTGGTCATCCTCGACGGGGCGCTGACGGCCTTGATCGGGCTGGCCCAGAACGCCAAAAGCCCCGCGGGAGCGGGGCGGGTTGGTATAGAGTTGAGTTCGGTAAAAGTGGTTGCGGGGACAGGCTGCCGCCGTTACTTGCTTTCGCCGAAGTGTCGTGTCTGACTAAGCGCACTCGCAGCATCTGGCAGACTTCTTCCTCCACGCCGGCAAAAGGTGGCTGTTTTCTTGGGGTAAGGACAGCTTATAGCCCATTGCGGACGGTTGTCCGTCCTCGAGCTGAAGATTCCGCCAAAGGTAGTGCGTCACCCCGTTGATCTTCACGTAGACCTCGTCCAGGTGCCACCGCCAATGGCGGTGGGTGCGCATCGCCTCGACGCGTTGGCCGCGGATCTCGGCAGCGAACATAGGGCCGAACCTGTTCCACAAGAACCGCACCGTCTCGTGGCTGATCTCGATGCCGCGCTCGTGCAGCAGATCCTCGACATTGCGCAGTGACAGCGGGAACCGGATGTAGAGCATCACCGCCAAGCGGATGATCTCAGGACTTGTCTTGAAGTAGCAGAAGGGGGAGCGTTTGGCCATCCCGGCAAGCTAGCCGGGCGCCCCGCTCGTCTCAAGCGAAGTTCTTCTGACAACATCGGACGGGGCCAACCGAAGGGATCATGCGGCGCATTCAGCCTGCCGGGCGTCAGGATTGGTTGCTGATCACCGATCCAGTGTGCGGCATAACAGTGGCGGTTGCTGATATGATGATCATGGCCGAAGAGGTTCACGCCTTCGAGGACGAGAACGACATGATCCGACGCGTTGCGGCCGGGCCCGGGGTTTCAACCTCCGATGATTGGGAAGGGATGAACATCGCCCTGATCGTGCGCATTTTCGATCACGGTCTGCCCGACACCCAAGCCGACGTGGTTGCCGAGATGCAGGAGTGGTTCGCGGATCGGTCGGACGGGTCGGGGTCTTTCAGCAGGTCATTGGCCGCGCTGATTTCCTTGAACCGGGCGATGGCACCCTTGTCGTCGGGGGTAGATCCGGGTGGTACTTAAGCGCCAGTTTCTTGAACGTCGCCGTGATCTGCGCGTCGGTGGCGGTTTTCGGCAGGCCAAGGGTCTCATAGGGGTCTTTCAAGCAGGCTGTCCCTTCACTTCGGGCTCGCCCGTGCGCAGCGCCCAGCGCCAGATCGGTTTCAACGCTTCCAGCGCCAGCAAGACCGCGCCCCCGGCCGCCGGGGGCAAGGTCAGCCACCACCCGCTCAACACGCCAAAGCCGAACAGATCGCGCGCCGGGGACAAGAAGAAGGTCAGAGCCAGCAGGGCACCGACCACCGGCAAAACCACCGCGAGCGCCCGGTTGGGGCGCAGCACCGCCGTCAGGACGGAGTTGGAGGTAGACCTGTCGATCAGGATCAGCGCCACAACGCAGAAGACCAGCGTGGCAAACGTCAAACCTCGCACCTGATCGACGTCAAGCCCATAGCCGGGCGCAAACCAGGTAACCGAGCCTGCAACCCCAAGCACGGTCAGGCCCTGAACCGCGCTCCACACCACCGTCGGCCAAGTAAACAGCGGCTCGGCCACCGGACGCGGCGGGCGGCGCATGATGCCGTCTTCCTCTTCCTCGGCCTCGAAGACCAGCGCGCAGACCGGGTCGATCACCATTTCCAAAAACGCGATGTGGACCGGGCCGAACAGCAACGGCATGCCAAACAGCAGCGGCATCAGCGCAAGGCCTGCAATCGGCACATGGACGGCCAGGATAAAGCTCATCGCCTTGCGCAGGTTGTCGTAAATCCGCCGCCCCAGCCTGACCGTGGTGACAATCGACCCGAAATCATCGTCCAGAAGCACGATCGACGCCGCCTCGCGCGCGACATCGGTGCCGCGTCCACCCATCGCCACACCGATATTGGCGGCCTTCAGACTGGGCGCGTCGTTCACCCCGTCGCCGGTCATCGCGACGACCGCGCCCGCCGCCTTCAGGGCATTGACTATGCGGAGTTTCTGTTCCGGCAGGATGCGTGCAAAGATTGTGGCCGTCGCGACGGCCTTGGCTAGCTCGGCATTGTCCATCATCGCCAGATCGTCACCGGTCAGCACCATTTCGCCCGGCAGCCCTGCCTCGGCAGCAATGGTGCGGGCGGTGGCGGGATGATCACCAGTGATCATGATGACGCGAATGCCCGCCTCTTGGCATTCTGCCACCGCCGCTGGCACGCTAGCGCGCAAGGGGTCGGCCAGCCCGACAAGGCCCAGAAGGCGAAATGCAAAGCCGGTCTGCGCCGTTGGCAGATCGCCCGCAGGCCAGGCCGCCTCGGCCACCCCCAGCACACGCAAGCCGTCGCGGGCCATCGCCTCGACCTCGGCCGTCAGGGCTGTGCGCTTGTCCGGGGACAACCCGCACAGGGCCGCCATCGCCTCGGGCGCACCTTTGGCGGCGACGGCAAAGCCATTGCCAGCTTGCCAGACCTGCGACATCGCCAGCAAGTCCGAGGTCAGCGGATAGCTGCGGATCAACTTGCGGCCTGCCCCTGGCACCGTCTCACCGGCCTGCAGATCGGCCTTTGCAAGTGTGTGGAAAGCCTTTTCCATCGGGTCGAACGGTTCGGGGGCCGAGGCCATCACCCCCGCTGCTGCCAGCTCGCGAAACGCGGGCGGCAGGGCCACGCCCGGGGCCAGCCGCAACGCCGTGCCGTCCGCCAGCCTCAGTGCGGCGATGGTCATGCGATTTTCGGTCAGGGTGCCGGTCTTGTCAGTGCAAAGCACACTTGCCGCGCCCAAGGTCTCGATGGCCGAAGCGCGGCGGGTCAGCACCCGCACCTTCGAAATGCGCCACGCCCCCATCGCCATGAAGACCGCCAGCACCATCGGGAACTCCTCCGGCAGCATCGCCATGCCGACGGCAATGCCCGCCAAAAGCGCATCCAGCCAGCCACCGCGCAATACCCCGTACAGCCCCACCACCAGCGCACTGACCACGACGCCAACCACCGCCATAGCCAAGACGACACCCCGCATCTGGCGTTGCAGATGCGGGGTCTCAGTTTCGATCTGGGCCAAGCTTTTGCCGATCCGCCCGATCTCACTGGCTGGCCCGGTGGCCGTCACTTCGGCCAAGGCCGAGCCGCTGACGATCAGCGTGCCGGAATAGACCTGCGGATGATCCTCACCGCCGGGTCGCAGCGCCGTGCCCGCACCTACGCGCTTGCGCACCGGCACCGCCTCGCCCGTCAGCAAGGATTCGTCAGCCGACAGACCCGTGGCCTGCGTCAGCATCGCATCAGCAGGCACCCGGTCGCCTTCTGACAGCACGATCATATCGCCCCGCACCACCTCGCGCCCCGCAATCCTCAGGCGTGCGCCTCCCCGGATCACCAAGGCGCGCGGGCTGGTCAGATCGCGCAGGGCCTCCAGCACCCTTTCGGTCCGCGCCTCCTGGACCGCGGTAATGGCAATGGACATGCACGCGAACGCAAGCAGGATCAGCGCTTCGGCACGGCTGCCAAGCAACAGATAGACCCCGCCCCCGGCCAGCAGCAGCGCCAGCATCGGCTCACGCAGCACGTCCAGCACGATGCGAAAGGGCGAGCGGCGACGGGCGCGCGGCAACTCATTCGGCCCGTCAGTGGCCAGCCGAGCCACAGCATCGGCAGGTGTCAGACCAGGGCCACCCTGCGCGGTCTCTGTGGGTGCGGTGATCGGGCCATCAAGGTCGGGAATTTCCGCCTTGGCCATCTTCGGTCCCGGTTTCATCAGGACCAGCCCGGCCGTCACGATTAACAGGCCGCTGACGATCAGATAGGCCCGCGCATCCCCCGCCACTGGCATCACCGGCAATACCGCAGAGGCCCAGTTGATCGCCGCGTGCATCACAATCGCGGGCAGCACGCTGAACCCGGTGTTGACCGACAGCCGGGCGAAGATTGTCGACAAGGCCACCGTCCCAGCAAGAAACGCCGCCATCGGCAACGCGGTCTGCGCTATATCAGGTATGAAGAACAAGGGAACATGCCACAGCGCCCAGATGGCGCCGAGCAGCACCGCCGCCCAGCGCCAGCCGATGCGGCGCGTCAGGGCGGGCAGTGCATAGCCACGCCAGCCAAATTCTTCTCCCAAAGGACCGCCAAGGACAGTGACCATGGCAATCTGGAAAACAAGGGCCATCCCATTACTCGGCAGGTGCAAATCACCCATCGCGCCGCCAGAAGCCAGGTTCAGGCCAAAGCCAACCACCATAAGCAGCGGCGGGCCGAGAAGCGCCAGCACATAACAGCCCCAGCCCAGACGCCAGCGCAGGCAACGCCGTATCCAGCGGCCAAATCCCACACGGCCTTCGAACGCGAGTACCGTGACGACCGCCGCCACCCCCGGCCCATAGGCCGAGGCCAGCATCAGCCCCCCGCCCAGCCCCGTCAGCCCCAGCCCCTGTAGAGTGACGATCGCCCAAAGCCCCCAGGTCCAGCCGAAGGTCAGCATCAAGAAGGTCAGCAACGCCGCTGTGTCTGCCCCGTTTGCCCCGCCCCGGCCCGGAGTTCTCGTCCCCGTAGCCACCATCATGCCGACATCGAGGGCGCAATCGTCGGCTCGGCAAAGCGCCTGGCAAGCAAAAGCACAATAGCGCCAAGACCCCACAGAACCAGCGTCAGATTTATGATCCAGCCAAAGAACGGGATGAAGTTCAACAGCGCCACCACGACCACTCCAGCAACCAGCGCGCCGATCCGGCCCCACATGCCGGGGTCCGCAGCACTGCCCATCGCCTGCATCAGCTGCAGGGCCAGCGCATATACCCCGAGGAGATACCCCATCGTCCAGAAGACCAGTATCGCCAGCAGCACAAACGGCACCAGCGGCAAGCCAAGGATGGTCATCGCGCTGACCGGCACCAGCCCGAACAGGCACGCCAAACCAAAAAAACCTGCCGCAAGACAGCGCCCCGGCCGGACCAGCGCGGATTGGCGCAGTGTTTCCACTGGGCCGGGCAGAAAGGTCAGAAAGGCAGCCCCCAGCAACCCCAGAAAGCCCAAGGTCACGGCAAACCCGGCAACCGTCGCCACGACCCCGGGCAGCTTGGGAAGGCGGCCACGGCCCATCATCTCGCCCATGTCGCGAAAGGGGTCGGTCATCTTCGTCTCGACATAGGTCACGCGGTCCGGCGCAATCACACTGGCCGGGATCATCACGGGCGCCGACGCGAAATAGCGCAATGCGCCCGCGATTTTTGCTTGCGGCCCAAAGCTCAGGCTGCCCGCGGCCAGCACGACGTCACCGCCCACGGCGGCATTCAGCACCACCTCGGCGCCCGATGCGGTCAGCGCGCCGGTAACCGGCCCCTCGATGGTCAGCACGCCGCCCGACAGCCGGGCGTTGCCGGTGGTCACCGCTTCGGTCGTGGTGCGCACGGTGAATCCGGTGGCATTCAGATCCTGCCCGATAGTGCCGCGCAGCGTGACCGTTGCACCTGCAGCATAAACGCTGCCGCCGGTCGCGGCCTCAACCTCGACGTCAAAACCGGTCGCATGTGTATCCGCGACGACCGTGCCGCGCAGGTTGACGGTCGCGCCCGCCGCCAGAACATCTCGCGGGGCGGCAAGCGTCTCCGTCGTCGACAGTCCCGACAAGAACAGATCGTCGCCGTTGCGCAAGGTTTGCGGCTCGGCAATGGCGGCAGTTGCGGTCAGCGCAAGGCATATGGCAATCGCGCGGAGAACGGGGGCGGGCATGGCTGATCCTTTCCGGCGGGTTTGGACATGACCTTGGCCCAGATGCCGCGCCGCCGCATTGATGCAGGTCAGCGCAAAGCTGATTTCCGAACCGGCACTGATCTGAGTCAAGTCGACTGCCCCACCCGCAACCTATAATTCGGCTGCCCATCGCCCGGCCGTCGCCCGCGATTCCCCTCCAGCAGGAGTGTTGCCCATGGCCCCAAAAGCCAACGCAGAAGCCTCAAAACCCGGTTTCCGCTTTCCGTCGGCCTTCACCATCCTGTTTGGTCTGATCGTCCTTGTGGCCGTCCTCACCTGGATCGTCCCGGCAGGCCAATATGCCCGCGTCGCGTCCGAGGCCTTGGGCAAGGACGTACCGGTCGCGGGCAGCTATGCCCCGACCGACGACAACCCGCAGGGCATCTTTGACGTGATCCTGGCGCCTATCGCGGGGTTCTACGATCCTGTCGCCTACACAGCCAATGCCATCGACGTGTCGTTGTTCGTGCTGATCATCGGCGGATTCATCGGCACCGTCACCGCCACCGGGGCCATCGACGCAGGAATTGCCCGCGCCATGACCGGGCTGAAGGGCCGCGAGATCTGGATGATCCCGTTCCTGATGGCGCTGTTCGCCCTCGGTGGCACGACCTATGGCATGGCCGAGGAAACGCTGGCCTTCTACCTGCTGCTGATCCCGGTGATGATCGCCGCCGGATATGACGCTGTGGTGCCGGTTGCGGTCATCATGTTGGGGGCTGGGGTGGGTGTCCTCGGCTCAACCATCAATGCTTTCTCCACCGTCATCGCGTCGGATGCAGCCGGCGTGACATTCGCCGACGGTCTGATCTTGCGGCTGGTCATCCTTGGCTTGTGCTGGTTGGTCACAGTGGTCTTCGTCATGCGTTACGCCGCAAAGGTGAAGGCCGACCCGTCCAAATCCCTCGTCTATGATAAGAAGGCCGCGAACGAGGCCCATTTCCTGAAGGAAACCAAGGCTGAGGCCGCCAGTTTTACCGGCCTGCACAAGATCGTGCTGATCCTGTTCGCCGCCACCTTTGCAGTGATGATCTGGGGCGTGTCGATGGGCGGCTGGTGGATGGCCGAGATGAGTGGGCTATTCCTGATCGCGGCCATCATCATCGGTATCATCGGACGCCTGGGCGAGGCGCGGCTGGTCGAGGCTTTCGTCAACGGCGCCCGCGACCTACTTGGCGTTGCCCTGATCATCGGCCTTGCGCGTGGGATCGTGGTGATCATGGACGCAGGGCATATTACCGATACCATCCTGCACAATGCCGAGGTCGGGGTGTCAGGTCTGCCCCGCACCGCCTTCATCCTAGTGGTCTACTGGATCGAGGTTGGCCTGTCGTTCTTTGTCCCCTCCACGTCCGGTCTTGCAGTTCTGTCGATGCCGATCCTGGCCCCCGTCGCTGATTTTGCCGGGGTGAAGCGTGAGTTGGTCGTCACCGCATTTGCCACCGGCAGTGGCATGGTCAACCTGATCACCCCCACCTCTGCGGTGGTCATGGGCGGCCTCGCCATTGGCCGCGTCCCTTACGAACGCTGGCTGCGGTTCATCTGGCCGCTTCTGGCCGTGCTGACCGTCATCATCATGGCCGTCTTGGCCGTGGGCACCCAATTCGGAGGCACCCCATGACCCTGATCTGCGACTTGCAAGCCGATCCTGGCAGTTTGTGCCTGGCCAGACACGCAGCACAGTCAACGCCCGTCACACCACGACCATCCACCGCACAGCAAACTGTAATGGACAACTGCACCATCGGCACAGAGTGCAAGATTGCGGTCGAAAGCAACCACCGGATCGCCAACCACATGACCATGCTGGCCGGCTATATCCGGCTGAAGCGCGCCGAGCTGTTGCAGCTGCTGGAGCAGCCTGACACGGCCGATGTGCTTGGGCTGTTCGATGCCATCGGCGCGCAGGTGGCTGCGGTGTCCGAGCTGCACCGGATGCTGTCGGCCTGCAGCCAGTCGTCTTCCGGCGACATCGGCGAACAACTTGACCGCATGTGCGCTGCCTTTCGCAACGGACCTGCCTCGGGCTCCGTCATCGACTATACCGGCGGATCGGGCTGCATCCTGCCGGTGCGGCACATCCTTCCCGTGTTGCAGATCGTCAACGAGGTAGTGACCAATGCGCTGAAATACGGCCACAAGACTGGGCAGGCGGGACGGGTCCGGGTCGGTTGCGAGCGCGACCGTCGTGGGCGCATCACGATATCGGTGGATGATGACGGCGACGGTTTGCCCGCCAGCAGGGCGGGCGTAACCAAGCCGCAGGGGATCGGCGTCACGTTGGTCGCGGCCCTCGCGCGGCAGGTGGACGGAACGATTTCCTATCGGTCGTCCCACGTTGGTCTTTCATTCACCCTGTCGCTGCCCGTCGGCGTTCAGACCGGCTTTGCGCAAAAGCATTCCCGGCAATCGCATGACACTCTCAGCGGTCGCTTTCCCCGCGTCCCAAATAGCGCCGCGCGGGCGGGCGACCTTCTTCCCGCCGGATGACAATTGGCGGCGCTTCACGCGGAGCCCGCACTTGGAACCGACAGTCCCAATCATGGCCACCCCCGGGCTGGCCGCCAAAACCGGAGCCACCCTATGACCCTGACCTACGGCGTCCATTCCGAAGCGGGCACCCTGCGCCGCGTCATGGTTCACCGTCCGGGGTCAGAAATGGCCCGCCTGACCCCCGCCAACCGCGAGGCGTTGCTGTTTGACGATGTGATCTGGGTGAAACAGGCCCGGGTGGAGCATCTGACCTTCACCGACATGCTGCGCGAACGCGGTGTCGACGTCGTGTTTCTGCGCGAGATGCTGGAAGTGGTGCTGGCCGACCCGGTCGCGCGCAAATGGGTGCTGGATGCGCGGATCGCCGACAACACGGTGGGCGTCGGCCTTGCCACCGATCTGCATGCCTGCCTGATGGAGATGGCAGCCGAACCGCTATCTTCGATCCTGATCGGCGGGATGAGCCGGGATGAACTGCCGATCCCCGAAGCGGGGGTGGTGGTGCCGATGCTGCTGGCCTCGGACTTCCTCCTGCCGCCAATGCCAAACACCATCTTCACCCGTGACAGTTCCTGCTGGATCTACGGCGGCGTCACGATCAACCCGATGTTCTGGCCCGCCCGCAAGCTGGAAACGCTGAACGTCGCCGCGATCTATCGATTTCACCCTGATTTCAGGGATGCGGGCTTTCCGGTCTGGATCGGCGACCCGCTGGTCGGTCACGGGCAAGCGTCACTGGAAGGCGGCGATGTGATGCCCGTCGGCAACGGCGTGGTGCTGATCGGCATGGGCGAACGCACAACGCCGCAAGCCGTGGGGCAGGTCGCGCGCAGCCTGTTTGCGGCAGGCGCGGCCAGCCAGGTCATCGCCTGCCAGTTTCCCCGCGCGCGGTCGGCCATGCACCTTGATACCGTTTTCACCTTCTGCGACCGCGATCTGGTGACGGTGTTTGCCGAGGTGACGGACGCCATCCAGTCCTATTCCCTGCACCCGGGGGATGCGGGCGGCGTGCATGTCACCACCGAAACCGCGCCATTTCTGGAGGTGGTTGCCAAGGCAATTGGCCTCAAGGCCCTTCGCACCGTGCCCACTGGCGGAGACGCCTACGAATCCCAGCGCGAACAGTGGGATGACGCCAACAACCTGTTGTGCCTCAGCCCCGGCGTGGTGGTCGGCTATGAACGCAACACCCATTCCAACACGCTTCTGCGCAAGGCAGGGGTCGAGGTCATCACCATCCCCGGCGCCGAACTTGGCCGTGGCCGGGGCGGATCGCATTGCATGACCTGCCCCTTGATCCGCGACCCCCTTTAGGAACACATGATGCCCCAGAACCTTCACGGCCGCAGTTTTCTGAAACTGCTGGACTTCACGCCTGCCCAGATCCGCGCGCTGCTGCTGCTTGCACGCGATCTGAAGGCTGCGAAACGCGCGGGCACCGAACGGCCACGCCTTTCGGGCAAGAACATCGCGCTGATCTTTGAAAAGGACAGCACGCGGACAAGGTCGGGCTTCGAAGTGGCCGCCCATGATCAGGGCGCGCATGTCACCTACATCGGCCCCTCTGGCAGCCACATCGGCCACAAGGAAACGGTAAAGGACACCGCCCGCGTGCTGGGCCGGATGTTCGACGCCATCGAATATCGCGGCTTCAAACAGGCGGATGCCGAGGTACTGGCGCAGTTTTCTGGCGTGCCGGTCTACAACGGCCTGACTGATGAGTTTCACCCGACACAAATCCTTGCCGATTTCCTGACCATGCAGGAATACACCCACAAGCATCTCTCCGATGTCAGCTTTTGCTTTCTGGGCGATACAGGCGGCAACATGGCGGCTTCGCTGTTGGTGGGCGCCGCCCTGATCGGAATGGATATCCGCCTGTGCGGGCCGCAAACCCTTTGGCCGCACAAGGCCCTTCTCGCCCAATGCCGCAAGCTGGCGGAAACTACTGGCGCGCGGATCACCTTGACCGACAAGCTGGCCGAGGGAGCCGAGGGCTGCGACTACATCTACACCGATGTCTGGGTCTCGATGGGCGAGCCTGAAACCGTTTGGGCCGACCGCATCGCCCTGTTGTCCCCCTACGCCGTCACGCATGAGGTAATGGACCTGACCGGCAATCCTTATGCCAAGTTCCTCCACTGCCTGCCCGCTTTCCACAATCGTGAGACCGAGATGGGCGAGGCGATGTTCAAGGCCCACGGCATCACATCGATGGAAGTCACCGACGAGGTCTTTGAATCCCCTGCCTCGGTGGTCTTCGATCAGGCGGAAAACCGGATGCACACGATCAAGGCGGTGCTTGTCGCCACATTGGGGGCCTAGACCATGCGCATCGTGGTGGCCCTGGGCGGCAATGCCCTGTTGAAGCGTGGCGAGCCGATGACGCATCTGGCGCAGCACACCAACGTGCGGGTGGCGGCGGTTGCCTTGGCCGACCTTGCGCGGGATCATCAGATCATCGTGGCACATGGCAACGGCCCGCAAGTGGGGCTGATGGCCCTGCAGGCGGCAGCCTATGCGCCCGGCACGCTCTGGCCGTTGGACGTGCTGGGCGCGGAAACCGAAGGTATGATCGGCTATCTGATCGAGCAGGAGTTGATGAACGCCCTGCCGCCGGGATCCAATGTCGCCACCCTGCTGACGCGGGTCGAGGTTGATCCACTGGACCCCGCCTTCGGTCAGCCGACCAAGCCGATCGGCCCCTTGTACACCGCGCAAGAGGGCAAGGAGGTCGGCGCCGAACACCATTGGTCGATGGTCAGCGAAGCTTCCGGGTCGCTGCGCCGGGTGGTGCCGTCGCCGATGCCGGTGGCCATTCTGGGGCTGGAGCCGATCCGCCTTTTGGTCGAGGCAGGCGTGTGCGTGATCTGTGCCGGCGGCGGTGGCATTCCGGTGATCCGCAACAAGGCGGGCCAGATGGAAGGGGTCGAAGCGGTGATCGACAAAGACCGCACGGCAGGCCTTCTGGCACTGGCGCTGCACGCGGACGTGCTTTTGATGCTGACCGATGTAGAGGCCGTGTTTTCCGGCTGGGGCACGCCGGATCAGGTGGCCCTTGCCGAAACTTCTCCGGGTGCCTTGGACGCAATGGCCTTTGCCCCCGGCTCGATGGGCCCCAAGATCAGCGCCGCCTGCGCCTTTGTGCTGGCGGGCGGAGCACTTGCCGGGATCGGCCGCTTGGCAGATGCCCGTGGAATCGTCGAGGGTCGCGCAGGCACGCGGGTTCTGGCCGATGGCAAGGCCGGTTCAAAGGCGCATGCCATCTAGGCGGACAGTACTTGCCAGCTTTGGTGTCGCCGAAGCCTTCTGCCGCAATCGCAATGCCCACGCGTTGCAGCAAACCTGTCGACGTATAGCAAGGAACTGACATGACCCTTTCAAGCGCCGGCGTCAGCCCGAAACAGGGCTACTCAATCTACCAGATCGGATTGCACTGGCTGATTGCGGCACTGGTATTTGCCCAGCTTGTCTTCTGCGAAAGCATGACGGAATTCGTCGAGTGACGTAAGATGACGGTAGTTGAACCATTGGCCCGCATTGCCGCAGCGCTTTCGCTGAAACTTGTGTCGCGGGTTGCAGTCTGGCGGGGGCAGCGAAGGGTGCCGTGGGTGACAACTGACCGTGCAACATTGAAACCGGGGCGGCCCCATGCGGCCCTTGCAGGAACTTGCCGCCGCATGATGGCTCGACCAGTCCGAATTCATCGTTCGGGGCAAGCCAGATGATCGATCCCCATATCCTCAGTCTTGGCGTTGCCCTGGCGATCGGCCTGCTGATCGGTGCAGAAAGAGAGCGCAGCAAAGGCGAAGGCCCCGGCCGCGCACCTGCAGGCATTCGCACCTTTACGGTCGCCGCATTGTCCGGGGCGGTGGCGGTCCTTGCAGGCGGCAGCCTTTTGCTTGCCGTCGTGGCGGCGAGTGCCACCGTTCTGGTGGCTTTGGCCTATTGGCGAAGCGGCAGCGGCGATCCGGGCCTGACGACCGAGGTTGTGCTGATCCTGACCGTCCTGCTTGGCGGACTAGCAATGCAGGAGCCGCAAGTTGCCGGCGGGCTGGCCGTGGTGGTGACGTCTTTGCTGTTTGCCAAGGCGCGGTTGCATGATTTCGTCCGCCGAGCCGTTTCGACGAATGAACTGAACGATGCGCTAATCCTGGCGGCGGCGACATTGGTCATCCTTCCGCTGGTGCCGGACCGTCAGATCGGCCCCTACGGCGCGCTTAATCTGCACGCCATCTGGATCGTGATCGTCCTTGTCATGAGCATCAGCGCTGCGGGCTATATTGCCGTTCGCCTGCTTGGCGCGCGGTTCGGCTTGCCGCTTTCGGGGCTGATGTCGGGCTTCATCTCCAGCACCGCAACCATCGGGGCCATGGGCGCACGTGCAGTCAAATCGCCCGAGGCACTGAGTGCAGCGGTGGCCGGGGCGGTTTTGTCAACGGTTTCGACAATCCTGCTGACGGCTGTTGTGGTCGGCGCCACAAGCCTTGCGACATTGCAAAGCCTGACGATGCCGCTTGTGTTCGCGCTGGGCGCGGCGATGGCATACGGCGCGATCTTCACGACCCTGGCCATGCGCAAGGCGACCCCGCAAGTCCTTGAGGAAGAGCGGGTCTTCAGCCTGTCCACCGCCTTTACCTTTGGTGGCGTTCTTTCGGCCATTCTGGTGGCCAGTGCCTTTTTGCAGGATCGTTTTGGTACGAATGGGGTTACACTTGCAGCGGCACTTGCGGGCCTTGTCGATGCGCAATCTGGGGCGATTTTGGCAGCCAGCATGGTTTCGTCGGGCAAGTTGCAAGCGGCCGAGGCGGTCACGCCGATCCTGATTGCGCTCTCAACCAATACGGTAAGCAAAATCGTCTTCGCGGTCGCTGGCGGTGGTTTCGCGTTCGCTGTCCGGGTGGTGCCGGGCCTTGCCCTGGTGGTGATTGCGGCGTGGGTTGGCGCTTTGATTTCTTCGGTCGCACCGTGACATGCAACAGGAAAGATTGGCGCCCGAGACAGGCCAATGCGCATCCCATTTAATCTGTGTCAACTCATGGTGCGGGTTGAGGGGCTAGGCTGAAGCCACACTGAACACCGGGGGTTGCCTCGGTGGAAATCACAGGAAGACCGAAATGAATGGGTACGTCGCGGATATCGAAGAGCTGACCTGCACTAATAGCGACTTTCGCCATGTGCTGTACACCGGCAAACACATGCAACTGGTGCTGATGGCGCTGAAGCCCGGTCAGGATATCGGGCTGGAAACACACAAAACGCACGATCAGTTCTTCCGGATCGAACGCGGCAAGGGTGAGGTTCTGATTGACGGCGAAACCCACAAGGTCAAGGCCGGCGACGCCATGATCGTGCCCGCAGGTGCGGCGCATAATCTGAAGAACACCGGCAAAGAGCGGATGCGGCTTTACACGCTGTACGGCCCACCCAACCATCGCGACCAACTTGACCAACGCACCAAAGCCGAGGCCGTCGCCTCGACCGAGCATTTCGAAGGCAAGACAACGGAATGAAAGCCAGACATGCAGGCGTGCGGGCGTCAGGTCGTGCGTGATCCGACAGGCGATGCGCAGCGCCACGTTTCAGGCAGGGTGGGAGGTGATACGACACCCCCAACTTGATGACCGGCCGCTCTGCGCAGACGGTCGCCTTTGCACCAGCGCCCGGAGCAACTGATGGTCGCCCTGCCCGCACCGCAACACCTTACCCGGTCGCTGGTGTTTGCCTTCATCGGGTTTGAACATCTGGGCAATGCCGCCGAAGAGATGAAGGCCCCAAGGCGCACGCTGCCCTTGGCGACGGCACCTGGCTTGGGTGCAATCCTGCTTTTGGCGCTTGCGGTGCCATTGTCGGGCCTTGCCGATCTGGCCGCCCGTTTCACCGTCATGGTTTTGGCAATCGTCAACGCAACCCCTCTGCGAATCAAGTGGCAAGAGGCCGCGCCACCTGTGACTGCCTTCGTCTGTCCGCGATGGGTGCCCGCTGCGGGCCCGTCTCCGGCCTCGGGCTTTTGGTGCCTGATCAGGCTGTAAGGTAGCGTCATGGCAAAAGCTTCCAGACCACCCCACAACAGCCAACTTGGACGCAACGCTATTGCCGTTGCCAGCATCCTTGGCATGGTGCTGTGCTTCTACATCGCCAAGCCATTCCTGGGCGCGGTGACCTGGGGCCTGACGCTGGCGATCCTTTTCGCAGGCGTGCATGCTTGGCTTGAAAGGAAGATCAAACATCCCAACCTTGCGGCACTTCTGTCGACTGCCATTGTCGCTGTCGTCGTGATTGTTCCGGCTGTTTTCGTGGTCGAACGTCTTATCACCGAAGCCGTATCCGGGATTGCTTCGCTTCAGGGGCGGGTTGAAAACGGCGATCTTCAAAAACTGCTTGACCGGCATCCGACCCTTTCGCCCCTTGGTGACTGGATCAACCAGAAGTTCGATCTGCCGTCGATGATGGCATCGGTTGCGACATGGATTAGCAACATCGGTGCAACGTTTGTCAGAGGGTCAGTTCTGCAATTGGCCGAGGGCTTCATCACCTTCTACCTGCTGTTTTACTTTCTGCGCGACAGGCTGGCCGCCAAGACCATGTTCAAGGCGTGGCTGCCGCTGCCATCCCCTGACGCCGAAAATCTGATCCGCAGGGTCGTCGATACTGTGCACGCGACGGTATATGGGACCCTTGCGGTTGCTACGATCCAGGGCACTCTTGGTGGCCTGGTGTTCTGGGCGCTTGGTCTGCCAACGCCGTTGCTTTGGGGGTTGGTGATGGGTTTGTTGTCGATCGTGCCGGTTCTTGGCGCTTTCGTGATCTGGATTCCAGCGGCGATCTTGTTGCTTCTGGATGGAAGCTGGGCGAGGGCCCTCGTCCTTGCGGTCTGGGGCGGCATCGTGGTTGGCGGTATCGACAACGTTCTGCGGCCGATGTTTGTCGGCAACCGGCTTCGGCTGCATACGAAACCCGCTTTCATTTAAATCGTCGGCGGCCTTTTGCTTTTTGGCGCCCCCGGCTTTATCCTTGGCCCACTCGCAGCGACGATCACAATGCTGCTTATCGAGTTCTGGACAAGACAAGCGACACCGAGCCAAACGGGTACGTGACAGGTGGATCGTCTGCCGGCCGCCTTTGCCGACTTGGCGGCAATGCAGAGGCTGGCCATGCGCTTTCTTTGCCTTCTTCGCTGCGGCGTGGGGCGCGGTACGAACCTGACCGAGATGCCGGTGGGGTTGGCAGAGCCCGGCAATGGGGTGAATCTGGAGTTCTCGCGCCCCGGAAAACCGACGGAAAACGGCTTTATATATGCGTTAAATTCGAAGCTCCGGGCGGAATCCCCTAACGCAGACAGTTTCATGAGCATTCCCAAAGCCCGCGAAAAGCTGGTGGATTGGCGCAGAGACTACCCTCCTTTATCCCGGTGGCGCAACCAGCCCGTCACCACGATCAGAACAGGAGAACTTAGCGTCTGGCGGTCCAAACTCGGGTCTTGAAGCACAGCGAGAGTCAGAGTTTTGGCAAGGCGGCAGCTACATCCTCGGGCGAAGATTTCACCATTGTCTTGTGCAATTCCCGCACGATCCGCCGCTTCAGCTCGGCATGATACAGTGGGCGCATGTGGCCAAGCGACGAAGGATCGGCGATGATTACCACAGCGTCGGGGAGATGATGCGCCAGTGCCATAGAGTTCAGCTTGTGGACCAGTTGCTTTGAGAACGTTGCCTCATC
>JANPKV010000039.1:0-13194 GCA_031426185.1 Rhodobacterales bacterium
GAATTCGGTCGGGTTGGTCCAGATAGATTTAGACAGTCCCATCGGCGTGATCCTTTCTGCCAACAAGACGCAAGCCCTTCCCCGTTGCAGCGGGATAGCGGCACCTGCGCGGTTAATTAAAACCAGGCCAGGTGCGTATGAGCCGCCCTTTTCCTGCAACTGAGGATGTCGCATATGGGGTACATTTTCACCGAACAAAACTGTATATCTGCCGGATTTCTTCGTTATAATGCCGTAAGAAACGGGCAGAATGCATGGACGAACTTGATCGCAACATCTTGGGGCAACTGGGGGCCGACGCCCGTATGTCGGTGGCCACCCTTGCGCGGCGACTAAAGGTTGCGCGGTCGACGATTCAGGCGCGGCTGGAACGCCTTGAGACCACGGGAATCATCGCGGGATACACCCTGAAACTGGGCGAGCAGGCCCGCGAGGGGCGCCTGCGCGCGTCGGTTCTGGTCACGATCGAACCCCGTGCCCAGGCCGCGATCCTTGCCCGGCTGAAGTCGATGACCGAGGTGGAGCGCGTCGTGACCACTTCGGGGCGCTTCGATCTGCTGATGCAGATTGCCGCAGCAAATACCCAGGCACTGGACGAAGTGCTGGACCAGATCGGGGCCTTGCAGGGCGTCAGATCTTCCGAAAGCCTGATCCATCTGTCGACGCGGATTGACCGAGCGGTCTGATGCCGGGAACCTGCCGCCGCTGTACGTGTTTCTTACCAAGGCAACGCATAGGGTAAACATGATGAATTACATCGATGGATTCCTGATCCCCGTCCGCACCGAAGACCGCGACGCCTACCGCGCCCATGAGGAAAAGTGGTGGCCGACCTTCCGCGATGCGGGTGCACTGTCCATTGTCGTTGGCTGGGGCGATGATGTACCCGCGGGCCAGTGGACCGACTTTCGCCGCGCGGTGGATCTGAAAGAAGACGAAACGGTCGTCCTTTGCTGGATGACCTGGCCGGACAAAGCCACCCGCGACAAGGCCTATGCCGCGATGATGGCCGATGAATCGGGCGAGATGTCGACCGGGATGGAGATGCCCTTCGACGGCAAGCGGATGGTCTTTGGCGGGTTTGTCCCCATCCTCAACGAATCCTGATCCGGTCAGGCCGGCGGCAAAGCCCGCCCGACGATTGCAGCGATCGTCGCGTCGCGCGCCGAAGGCTCCAGGCTGATGATGGTCTTGAGCCTTCCCGCCGCCATCAGATCGGCAAGCCCGTGGGCCATTGCCCAGACGGCCGCCGCATCGGCAGAATCACGCCCCCCCGCCGCAACAACCTGATCAGCAAGGTGCTGATAGGCAGCATTGGCGGCCATCGACAGGTCAGGGTCGGCGTAATCGGTCCGCTCCGATCCGAACAAAAGCCGAAAAAGTGCTGGCCGGGTCAGCGCGAAGTCGACATAGCCCAGCCCTGCCGCGACCAGCTGTGCGCGGGGCGCGGGATCGGCCGCCGCTTCGCGCTCCGCTTGGGCTGCCAGAAACTGCCGGTAACCGTCCGCCGCAAGCGCCGTGAGCAACCCGTTCGCATCACCGAAATGATGCGCCGGAGCGGCATGGCTGACCCCTGCCCTGCGCGCCACCTGACGCAGCGAAAATCCTTCGACGCCGTGTTCGGCAATCTCCACCTCTGCCGCGGCCAGCAGGGCGGCGCGCAGGTCGCCATGGTGATAGGGCATCTTTTTGTCGGTATGCGGATCGCTCATCTGCTCGACTTAACATCGCGCGCCATGTGGTGTCAAAAAATATCTTGACAGCGAAAAGATTGCCCCGCCTTATCTTGTCAGCGAAAAGATGCGAGGCGACAATGACACCAGATGACCTGTTTCAGTTGGCCAATCCGCTCGCCTTGCTGGGGTGGATCATCCTCGCGGCATCGCCGCTGTCGCCCCGCTGGGCGGAACTCATCGCCGGCGTGGCGATCCCGCTGGTGATGGCGGTCGGCTACACCGCGCTGATCCTGGTTCACTGGTCGGATGCGACCGGGGGCTACGGCTCCTTGCCGGATGTCATGGCGCTGTTCACCTCGCCTGCGATCGCATTGGCAGGCTGGGTGCATTACCTGGCTTTCGACCTTTTTGTTGGCGCATGGATCACCCGGACTGCCCGTGCCGAGGGCATCGCGCATCTTTTCGTTCTGCCCTGTCTGGTCCTGACCTTTCTGTTCGGCCCGGTCGGCTTTTTGTCCTTTTTCATCCTGCGCACGGCGCTTGCCAAACGGAGCATTGCATGACCCTGTCTGTTTCATCCCGCTATTTGCCCGGCGAATTCAGCGCCTTGACGACCATGGCCGTGATCCTTGCTTTGGCAAGCGTCCCCCTACTGGCCGCCATGCTGCTCGACAGCCGTCAGATCGACGGTGACAGCATCTGGCTGAAGCCGCTCAAGTTTCACGCGGCCCTTGCCATCTATCTGGTGACGCTCGCCTTTTTCGCCAGGTACCTGCCAGCGGGGCTCACAGACGGTCGTGGCTGGCGCGCGTACCAAACCATCGTCCTTGGCTGCATCGCGGCAGAGGTGATCTGGATCGGTGCGGCGGCCGCGCTGGGGACGACATCGCATTTCAACGTCTCGTCCCCCGTCTGGGCGGCGGTTTACCCGTTGATGGGCCTGGCCGCCGTGACGCTGACCTCGATGAGCCTGGCGATGGGGATCGCGATCTGGCGCAACCCCGCAACCGGCCTTGCCCCGGCGCTGCAGCTGTCCATCGCGCTTGGCCTGATCCTGACCTTTGCGCTGACCGTCATCACCGCAGGCTACATGTCCAACACCACCGGCCATTATGTCGGCACGCCGCTGACAGGGGCAAAGCTGCCCGTGCTTGGCTGGTCGACCGAGGTTGGCGAACTGCGCGCGCCGCATTTTCTGGCCACCCACGCGCTTCACGGTGTCCCCCTCGTCGGCTGGCTTGCGACCCTCATACTGCCCGGAACCTGGGCCATCCCGACCGTGTGGCTGGCGGCGCTGGCCTATGCCGCGCTTGTCGGGCTTGCCTTTGCGCGCAGCTTGGCCGGCCTGCCCCTGATCTGACGCTTTCCCTTGGGATCGGGGCGCGCTAGAACGCCCCCGATCAAGGGGACGCTGCAAATGCCGATGGAAAAGACCTTCACCGCTGCCGAGGCCGAGGCCCGCCTTTATGCCATGTGGCAGAAGATCGGCGCCTTCAGGGCCGGTGCCAATGCCCGACCCGGCGCGCCCGCCTTTTCCGTCATGATCCCGCCGCCGAACGTCACCGGCGCGCTGCATATGGGCCACGCCTTCAACAACACGCTGCAGGACATCCTGACCCGCTGGCACCGGATGCGGGGGGACGACACCCTGTGGCAGCCGGGCACCGACCATGCCGGCATCGCGACCCAGATGGTCACCGAACGCGAGATGGCGCTGAGCCAAGAGCCGACCCGGCGCGAAATGGGCCGCGAAAGGTTTCTCGCCCGCGTCTGGCAGCAAAAGCAGAAATCGCGCGGCAACATCCGCAGCCAGCTGGAACGCCTTGGCGCAAGTTGCGACTGGGACCGCGAGGCGTTCACCATGTCCGGCGCCCCCGGCGCGCCAAAGGGTGAGGAGGGCAATTTTCACGACGCAGTCATCAAGGTCTTTGTCGATCTTTACAACAAGGGTCTGATCTATCGCGGCAAGCGGCTGGTGAACTGGGACCCGCATTTCGAGACCGCGATTTCCGACCTGGAGGTCGAGAATACCGAAGTTGCGGGCCATATGTGGCACTTCAGATACCCGCTGGCGGGCGGCCAGACCTATGACTATGTCGAAAAGGACGCGGACGGGAACGTGACGCTGCGCGAAACCCGCGATTACATCTCCATCGCCACCACAAGGCCCGAAACCATGCTGGGCGACGGCGCGGTTGCGGTTCATCCATCGGATGAACGCTATGCCTCAATCGTGGGAAAGCTTTGTGAAATTCCGGTTGGCCCCAAGGAACACCGCCGCCTGATCCCGATCATCACGGACGAATATCCCGACCCCCTGTTCGGCTCTGGCGCGGTCAAGATTACCGGCGCGCATGACTTCAACGACTACGGCGTGGCAAAACGGGCGGGCATTCCCTGCTACCGCCTGATGGACACCAAGGGCGCGATGCGGGCCGATGGCGCACCCTATGCCGAGGCAGCCGCCATCGCGCAGACCATTTCGCGGTCATGGCTGGTACGCAAAGGCTACGTTCCCGTCGGCTTTGCCGAACAGCCCTTCGATCCGTCCGAGACCGAGGTGGATGCGCTGAACCTCGTGCCGGACGAGCTGCGGGGCCTCGACCGGTTCGAGGCGCGCAAACGCGTGGTGGAGGCGATCACGGCCGAGGGGCTGGCGGTGATGATCAAGAACCCGGCGGCAGTGCCGGATGCGCCCAATCTGGGCCCGGACGACGCGGACAACATCCCCGCGATGATCCCTTTCGTCGAAGCGAAAAAGATCATGCAGCCCTTCGGCGACCGCTCCAAGGTGGTGATCGAGCCGATGCTGACCGACCAGTGGTTCGTCGACACCGCCAAGATCGTGGAGCCCGCACTGGAGGCGGTGCGGACGGGCCGCACGAAGATCATCCCGCCCTCGGGCGAGAAGACCTATTACCACTGGCTTGAGAATATCGAACCCTGGTGCATCAGCCGCCAGCTTTGGTGGGGGCACCAGATTCCGGTTTGGTATGGGCCGGGTAAGGAGGAGGTTTCCGACTGGAACTCAACCAGCCTCGGGCCTCAGAAGCGGTTCTGTGCGGCCTCCGAAGAGGACGTGGTAAGACTGGCAAAAGACTACTACGGACAAGACGTTGAGATCGGCTTCATCCGCACCGATGCGAGCGCAAATGAACTTGCGCGCGGTGGCATGTACGGTGTCGGCACTACCGGCGGCAAACTATCATCGGTCGACCTTATCCGCGACCCCGACGTCCTTGACACCTGGTTCTCCTCCGGCCTCTGGCCGATCGGCACCCTCGGCTGGCCGGAACCCACGCCGGAGCTCCAGAAATACTTCCCAACCTCGGTCCTCGTGACCGGGCAGGACATCCTGTTCTTCTGGGTCGCCCGGATGATGATGATGCAACTGGCCGTGGTGAACGACGTGCCTTTCCACACCGTCTACCTGCACGGCCTTGTTCGCGACGCCAAGGGCAAGAAGATGTCGAAATCGCTCGGCAACGTCATCGACCCGCTGGAGATCATCGACGAATACGGCGCCGACGCGCTGCGCTTCGCCAATGCGGCGATGGCCTCGCTCGGCGGCGTGCTGAAACTCGACACCAGCCGCATCGCGGGCTACCGCAACTTCGGCACCAAGCTCTGGAATGCCTGCCGCTTTGCCGAGATGAACGGGGTATGGGAAGGCCACGCGACCACCGACGCCCCCTCCCCGAAAGCCACCGTCAACCAGTGGATCATCGGCGAGGCCGCCCGGACGCTTGCGGACGTAAACGCGGCACTCGACGACTACCGCTTCGACCAGGCCGCCGACGCGCTCTACAAATTCGTCTGGGGCAAGGTCTGCGACTGGTATGTCGAGTTTGCCAAACCCCTGTTCGACGGGCCAGAGGCGGCCGAGACGCGGGCAACGATGGCTTGGGTCCTCGACCAGTGCATGATCCTTTTGCACCCGATGATGCCCTTCATCACCGAAGAGCTGTGGCAAACCACCGGCACCCGCGCCAAGCCGCTGGTCCACACCGATTGGCCAACCTATTCGACCGCGCTGATCCAGCCCGCAGCCGACGCCGAAATGAACTGGGTAACCAGCCTGATCGACGAAATTCGTTCGGCCCGCGCGCAGATGCATGTCCCGGTGGGGCTGAAGCTTGACATGATAGCCACCTCGCTGGACGCCCCCGCCCGCGCGGCCTGGGCGCGCAACGAGACGCTGATCAAGCGCCTCGCCCGGATCGAGACGCTGACCGAAGGTGCAGCACCCAAAGGATCGATCAGCCTTGCGGTCGAAGGTGCCGCATTCGCCATCCCGCTTGCCGGCATCATCGACATCGCCGAGGAAAAATCCCGCCTGTCCAAGGCCCTGGACAAACTCGACAAGGAAATCGCAGGCCTGCAAGGGCGGCTCAACAACCCCAATTTCGCCAGATCGGCACCAGAGGATGTGGTCGAAGAGGCAAGATCAAACCTCGACTCCCGCCAGGACGAGGCGGCCAAACTGCGCGCAGCCCTCGCCCGGCTGGCCGAACTTGGCTGATTTCTGACTGCGGCAAATATCCCGCAGGGGTCCGGGGGCGCGCAGCCCCCGGCCTTTTCTACAGCACCCGGTCCAACGCCCCGATCAGCCGCGTGACATCCGCATCCGACGTGTAATGCGTCAGGCTCAGCCGCAGCACGCCCCTGGACATGTCGACGCCCATCGCCTGCAAGGGCCGGACGGCGTAGAAATCCCCGGCCCAGCAGCCTATGCCTTCCTGTGCCAACGCCTCCGACACCGGAACCGCAGCGCGGTCCAGCGCCACCGCCACCGTCGGCGCGCGGGCGGCAGGGTCGCGTGGCCCGATCAGGCGCAGGTCGTTGCGGGCAGCCAGATAGTCCATCAGGGGCGCAACTGTCGTGATCTCCGCCGCCCGCATCAGGTCATGCACGGCGCGGTTGCGCATCGCCGCATCCGGCTCGGCCGCGAAATGGCGCGCATGCAGCGCGTCGATGTAATCGGCCATCCCGGCACAGGCGGCGATCTGGGCATGGTCCGGCCCCGCCGGCGTGAAGCGTTTGTAAAGGCTCTCCGCATTGAAATAGTGGCACTGCGCCGGCAGGTCCTCGCCGAACGCCCGGCGGATCACCATGATCCCCTGATGCGGCCCATAGGTCTTGTAGGCCGAAAAGAGATAGACATCACAGCCGAGCGCGGCCACATCGGGAAAGCCGTGCGGCGCATAGCTGACGCCGTCCACCACGGTCCGCGCGCCTGCTTCGCGCGCCATCGCCGCGATCGCCGCCACGTCATTGATTTCCGCCACCACGTTGGAGCAATGGGGAAATGCCACCAGCCGCACTTTGCCGTCCTGCAGCAGCGCCGCCAGCCCGGCCGGGTCCAGATGCCCCGTCACCGGATCGATCTTCCATTCCCGGACCTCGATCCCTTCATCGGCCAGACGCCGCCACACGCCGGAGTTCGCCTCGTGGTCCTGGTTGGTCACGACGATCGCGGCGTTCTGTCCCCGCAGCCAAAGCCGCACCGCATTGGCCAGCACATAGGTGTTGGCACTCGTCGAGGGGCCGAACGACACCTCGTCGGGATCCACCCCCATCATGCCCGACAGCCGGTCGCGCGCCTCGTCCATCTCGGCCCCGCCCAGCTGCCCTGCGGGTTGCGGCGATCCGGGCTGCACCTTGCGGTCGATGTAGAACCGGGTCAGCCGGTCCACTACCTGCTGGCAGGGATAGGACCCGCCGGCATTTTCAAAAAACGCATGCGTCGACAGCACGGGCGAGGCGAAGGCCGGAAACTGACTGCGCACGAAATCTAGGTCTAACGGCATCGGATGCTCCTTTGCGCCAAGGAATGACGGGCGCCCCAGTCATGGTCAAGCAGTCCGATTGCGATCGCTGAGACGCAAATTCGCGGATTGGTGCCTAATGACGCAGCGTTTTACATTCTTTTGTCACAAAATTTTGCACATGCGCCCACAAACGTCTTGCCGCTTGCGCGCAATCGTCCCAATTTGCACCCCGATCCATCGCGCCTTTGCCTACGGACGATCGGGGGTCGCATCAGTTTGGTTTCCACGCGCCCGGGCAAAAGGCGATATAAACCGGGCCTCAAACGAGTGAGGAATGAGATGACTCGCACCTTTTTTCTGGTCTTCACCTCGACCATGGCCATCGCGGCATCGGCCTTTGCTGCCGACGAGGAGCTGACCGTGTTCGACTGGGCCGGGTTCGAAGATCCGGGCCTGCTGGAAAGCTATGTCGAAAAACACGGCGCGGCACCGACCTACGCTTTCTACGGCGATGAGGACGAGGCGTTTCAAAAGATGTCTTCCGGCTTCAAGGCAGATGTGGCGCATCCCTGTTCGCAGATGGTGGGCAAATACCGCGAAGCGGGCCTGATCGAGCCTTGGGATGTCTCGAAGATCCCGGAATTCGCCAACATTGCGCCCCGGTTCCTCAACGCGCCCGCGATCAAGGATGATACCGGTGTCTGGTTCATCCCGACCGACTATGCCTACACCGCGCTTGCCTACAACAACGAGCAGGTGACAGCCGAGGAGGCGTCCAGCCTGCAGATCTTTGTCGATCCCAAATATGCAGGCCGCACCTCGTTGCCTGACAACAGCGACGACACCTGGTCGCTGGCGCTTTTGGCGACCGGCGTCTCGGACTGGAGCGCGGTCTCCGACGAACAGTTCGACGCAGCGGCGGCATGGCTGCGCAGCGCCCATGCGAATGTCCGCGCCTATTGGGCGGATCCGTCGGAACTGGCCCAGTTGATGAAGACGGGTGAGGTCGTCGTTTCGTTCACGTGGAACGACGGAGTGGTTGCGATGCGCCGCGAAGGCGTGCCGGTCACCTTCAACCGCACCGCCAAAGAGGGTGCCGCGAGCTTTTTCTGCGGCTATGTAAACTTCAAGGACGCGCCGGGCTCTGAAGAAAAGGCCTATGATTTCATCAACTCCTGGCTGGATCACCGTTCCGCCAAGGCCCTTTTGGCGAACTTCGGCTATGCCCATGCCAACGATGCCGCGATGGCCGGAATCACGACGGAAGAACTGAAGGCGGCCGACGTCGATCCCATCGAAGGTACGCTTCTCAGCCAGACGCCGCTTGATCCCGCCATGCGCGAGCGGATGCTCGAAGAGTTCGAGCTGATCAAGTCGGGGTTCTGACGGGGTCATTTCGGGATCAGACGGAGCGCCCGGGGGAAAACCCTGGGCGTTTTCTTTTCGGGGGGGCATTGCGAAGAATTCTGCGGTCGATTTCACAACCGATGCAGACGCAGCACCGCTTTTGCCAAGGACGGGGTAGACGCAAGCCGGCGCTATTGCGCCGTGTCGACCTACACATTTTCCTATCTCGACCGCCGTGACGCAGATGCAGTGATGCGGCAACTGCCCGGTCTGGAACTGCAGGCAGAGGCCGCGCGGCAAGGATATGGGACGGCGTTGCTGCCATGTATCATGGGCGGCCGCGATCCCGCGCTGATCCGTGTGCCGGGGACGGGGACATACGACACCTTGCCAGCCGGGCTTCCGACCCACCCCGATCTGCGCCGCATGAAACGGGTCCGTGTGTTCGCAGGAATGTTTGCCAAGGCTATCGGCGCACAAAGTGACAAGGCATGTAGGGCGCAATTGGCGGCATCGGGTTGATCCTTGGTGCGCATGGGCCACTCTGCACATGCGTCGCTGAATTCAGCGTGCGGATGTTCCCCAACCCATTTCTAGCGCGCGGCGCAGATGTGACATCGCCTCCTCTCCGATCTGCTGCGCGAGCAGGGCTTCGATCTCGCCAAGTGCCTTTCGCGCGTCGGTGGCCAGCTGCATGCCTCGCGGTGTCATGACAACAAGCTTCTGGTTGCCTCGTGCCGGGTCGTCTTCCAGCCGAAGCCAGCCCAGCGACTGAAGTTCACGCAGCGTTTTCGAAATGGCCTGACGTGACACCTGCATTCTCTGGGCGATCTGTGCGGCATGGGTGGCACCGCAGTCGAGGTTTCCGAACAGGACAAGGTGAGGTTCGGTGATGTCGGCGTAACCAGATCCTTTCAGGCGTCCGATCAATTCGCGCAGAATGGATTGGGATGCCGCCTGCAACAAGACGGTGAGCGGCTCTGACATGCCAATCACATCCGCGTCCCTTGTAAACTTGGTTGACATCTTGCTGCCCGCCGTCCTATATCGTCAACCAAGTTTACAATAGCGGAGCACCGGATGACCAGCCTCAACCACATAATCCGCATGAACGCCGCAAGCTGTCTTGGGTTTGGCGCCCTGTTCCTTTTCGCTTCGGGCCCCGTCAGCGCCTTTCTTGGCACCATTCCGCCGCAGGTGCTGATGGCGATTGGCATCGGTCTTGTGGTCAATGGCATGCATTTGGGCTTGACCTCGTTGCGCACAGTCCCGCGCAGCGCAGAAATCATCTGGTTTTCCGCAGGAGATTTGCTGTGGTGGACAAGCTCCCTGGCACTCGTTGCCTCGGGGTTCTGGATCACGACACCTTCCGGCGTGGTCAGTGTCCTTGTCGTGGCCATGGCTGTCGCTGCTCTTGGGGTCGCACAGCTTGCCATGCTTGGCCTGTCCAGAAGCGGCTTATCCGCAGGGGATCACTGGCAAAGGATCGGTCGTTCGTGGCTTACGCTGCCGACCTGGGTCAAGATCTGGCTCTTGGCGCTGAATGCCGCGTTCCTTGCCGCACCCATTTTCCTGTCTTGGGCCGACTCGCGTGTGATCCTGATCGCCTATGCTGCGTCCGGGCCGCTTCTCCTGGGCTTGGCCTTGTACGAAGGCGGCATGACGCGGCTCATGGGGATCGGGCATCTGATGCCTTGGATACCTCTACTGGGATGGACGGGATACTGGTTGACGGCTACGCCTGAAACCGGGGAGCCCCTTGTTTATATGGCACTTCTCGTCGCGTTGATCACCATTTGTCTTGTGTTCGACATCTACGATCTCGTTCGATGGGCCCGCGGAGAGCGCAGAGTGATGATCGCGCCCGCCGTCAACGAAGGACCGCACAACCCCGCATGGCCGTCGTCGCTCAACTGAGAATGCTGTGATGCATGACGCATGAACGGTAGGTTCGAATGAGTCTTTCGGCCCGATCAACGGGCCGCTATCCCCTACCCCACCCCTATGTCCCATCGTGGGACACCGCACCCTTGCACGCCCCTCCTCCACGCCCTATATTCACCCTGTCCGGGGCAACTCGGACTATGGCGATAAACGCACCTGTAATAAGCGGCTCGGACCCGGGGGCGGTACCCGGCGACTCCACCAACAACCCCGTTCATTGCGGGTCATGGGGTCGAAATAGGATCGACGAACGTCTAAAGAGGCCAGCTTTCGCTCGGTAGGTACCACCGTCATCGGACCACAAGTACAGTTGCCAATGACAACCGTGCTCCGGCAATGGCTCTTGCAGCGTAAGCTGTTCGAGTCGCCGAAACTAAGTCCTTGCGCTTAGCCGCGTAAGGCGGGGTTCGCAGGCACCTGGCAACAGAAGCCTGCACTTTACCCAACACCCGATCACACGGAACGATCTTCCTGCTGGCTCCCCGACCGGGACGCCGGCTGCCAAGTGCCGTTACTGACAGCGCGCCCAAAGTCAGCTTAAGCGTGCTGCGGCCGGGGAACGAAAATCCGCATCCGATCCACCGGCAGATACCGGCCTGCGGCACCTGCAGACCCGATGCTCAATACGTGGCCCGTCCACCCGACAGATCGAAAACTGCACCGGTGGTAAAGCTGTTCTCTGCGGTCGCAAGGAAACAGATCATCGAGGCCGCCTCCGACAATTCCAGCATCCGGGCGCGCGGGATCTTGGACAGGATCATCTTCAGGAAAGCCGGCTCCTGGCTCAGGGCCATTGCGGTCTTGGCCACCGCTGGCGTCACTGCGTTCACCGCGATGTCGTAGCTTGCCAGTTCCTTGCCCATGGATTTCGTCAGCGCCAGCACACCCGCCTTCATCGAGGAATAGGCAGGCGCGCCGGGATTGCCCTCTTTGCCTGCGACCGAACTTACATTGACGATGCGCCCGTAATTGCGCGCGATCATGTGCGGCACAACTGCCTGCGACACGAAGAAGGTGCCGACAAGCCCGATATGCACCACATCCATGAAGGCCTGCGGCGGGTAGTCCCAGGTCGTGGCGTTCGGCCCCACGATGGCCGCGTTGTTCACCAGCACGTCGATCTGGCCAAAGCGCTCGATCACCGCTGTCGTTGCTGCCTTGACTGCATCGAGATTGCCGATGTCGACCGGCAGGACCTGCACCTTTTCCGGATCAAGGCTGCTGGCAACCGCAGCGAGCAGGCTTTCGTCGCGGTCCCAGATGGACACGCGGGCGCCCGAGGCGATCATCCGTTCGGCCACCGTCAGGCCGATGCCCTGCCCGCCCCCGGTGATGATTGCGACGCGGTCGTTCAGATCGTAGGTATTCATGCGGCTCTCCTGGCGGATAGGAAAGGGCGCGCCACATCCGGCGCGCCCTTCATTGGGGATCAGAAGTCGAAGTTGTCGATGTTCTCTGCGTTGAACGTCGTCAGTTCGGCCTGGGTATTGATCATGTTGTTTTCATTGATCGTGATGGTGCCGAGGTTCGGTACTTCGAACGTGCCGCCAACCTCGTTCTTGATCGTGCCTTCCAGAACGCCTTTGGCAAAATGCGCCGCCAGCCAGCCTTCGTTATAGGGCGACCACAGCTGGAACGCGGTGACCGTGCCGTCTTTCACGAAATCGCGCATCTCGCTGGGCAGACCAAGGCCGGTGACCTTGACCGTCTCGGCGATGCCGCGCGACTGCACGACCTGGGCCGCCGCTGCGATACCCACCGTGGTGGGCGCAATGACGCCACGCAGGTTGGGGAAGTTTGCCAGAAGGGCTTCCATTTCAGCGGTGGACTTCTCGGGCTGGTCATCGCCGTAGACAGTGGCGACAAGCGTCATCTTGGCGTATTTCGGATCGCTTTTCAGCGTCTCGTTCATGCCGACGATCCACTTGTTCTGGTCCGGCGCCTCGGTCGTGGCCGACAGAATGGCAATCTCGCCCTCATAGTTGATCAGCGAGCCGACCATTTCCACCTGATCGCGGCCGACGATGTCAAAGTTGACCGGCAGGATCGAGGCATCGCGCTTGTCTTCGTTGCCGGTGATGTCGCCGTTGACGGTGAGCACCAGAATGCCTTTGGACTGGGCATCTTCCAGCACCTGGTTCAGCGCATCGGGGCTGTTGGGCGCAATCGCGATCACGTTCACGCCGCGCTGGATCTGCGCCTCGATGAAGGGGATCTGCGAGGTGGCTTCGGCCGTGGCGGGTGCCACGAACTCAAATTCGCAGCCAAGCGAGGCGCAGGCATCGACGAAACCACCGGTGATGCTGTCGAAATACGGGTTGCCGGTGTTCTTGCCGATATAGACGATCTTCAGCGGGTCTTGCGCCAGTGCGGCTCCCCCCAGCACAAGGCTGGTGGCAAGGCCCAGAAACATGGATTTCTTTAACACGGTATTCCTCCTCCAAGGTTGGTTGCCG
>JANPKV010000040.1:0-2694 GCA_031426185.1 Rhodobacterales bacterium
CCCCCCACGCCCTGCTTCAGCTTGTTGAGGTTGTTCATCACCTTGGGTGTCAGGATATACCGCCCGATGACCGCCAGATTTGACGGCGCTTCCTCGGCCTTTGGCTTTTCGACCAGACCTTTGGCGGACACGATGGCTCCCATATCCTCATCAATGTCGAGGATCCCGTAGAGCCCTGCCTTGTCAGGGGCCACTTCCATTGCGGCGACCATGCAGCCGCCGGTCTGTTCATAGGCTTCGATCATCTGCTGCAAACAGGGCTTTTCGGCCGCAATCACGTCGTCAGGCAAAAGGACGGCAAAGGGTTCGTCGCCGATCAACCGCCGCGCGCACCAGACTGCATGACCCAGTCCCATAGGACGGTTCTGGCGGACATATGCGATGGCGCCGCTATCCATGTTGGTGTCCTTGAGAACCTCAAGCAGGTCGGTCTTGCCCTTTTTGCGCAGCTCGGTTTCCAATTCGGGCGCGTGGTCAAAATAGTCTTCCAGCGCCGACTTGCCGCGCGAGGTTACAAAGATAAACTCCTTGATGCCGGCGGCGCGGGCCTCGTCGATCGCATATTGGATCAACGGACGATCAACCAATGTCATGATTTCTTTTGGAATGGATTTTGTGGCGGGCAGGAAACGGGTCCCCAAGCCTGCCACGGGAAAAACAGCTTTTGTAACTTTCTTAGGTCTCATCGAACTCACCCTCGTTTGCACCTTCAAACACCCCACCACAGAGTACGCCGCGACACGAAACAATCCAAGACATTGAATCGGCGAACAGGACGTCGCCGATAGGCTGGCTAGCCCGACATAAAGGCGAATGTTAAGGGGAACTCCGGCGAAACCTTGGCACGGGCACGATTACTGATCAGGCGACGTCGGTTGCTGGGCCAGAATGCCTTCGATCAGGGCAACGTCGGACGGGTTGTTCAATTCCCAGAAGGCACGGTGTTTCGCGGTGACTTCGACGCAGAGCACGGGTTTGCCCTGTTCCAGAAACCGCAGCTGCTCCAGCCCTTCAAGACGCTCCAGCGGTCCTTCGGGACAGCGCGCATAGTCCACCAGCGCATCCCTGCGATAGGCGTAGACGCCGACATGGTGGAACACGGGCGTCGGGTCCTCGGGCGCAAAGTTGCCCGATACAAAGGGAATAACCTCTTTCGAGAAATAGATCGCCTGGTTCGTGGGCGAAAAGACTGCCGTGGTGCCACCGACCCGTCCCGCCGCGCGGTCGGCGCGAAACCCGGCAAGCGCCTGTCCGTCGCAGCGCAGCACCGGCGTCGCCATTGCCGCCCACGGGGCATCGTGGATGGCTGCGATCAGCGCGTCGACAAACGCAGGCGGGGTCAGTGGCGCGTCGCCCTGCAGGTTCACGATCAACGTGGCCTCCGGGATCTTTGCCGCCACTTCGGCGCAGCGTTCGGTGCCATTGCGGCAGGTGTCCGACGTCATCACGATTTCGGCACCAAAGGCGCGCGCGTGGGTGGCGATCCGGTCGTCATCGGTGGCCACCACGACGCGGTGCCCGCCACCCGCACGCATCGCTGCCTCCCAGCTGCGGCGAATCAGCGTCTTGTCGCCATCCGGTCCGCGCAGGGTCACCAAGGGTTTGCCCGGATAGCGGCTGGACGCATAGCGCGCGGGAACGACGATCAGAACGCTCATCGCTGCAGCGCCACACCGGGGGCCAACGCCAGAAAGAACGGGTTGTCCCAACCGGGCTTGCCATAGGCCAGGGGCTGGTGGTCATCGAGCCGCAAAACCATCCCGCCCGCCCCCCGCAAGACCGCGTCGCCAGCTGCCGTATCCCATTCCATGGTGCGACCCAACCGGGGGTAGAAGTCCGCCTCGCCCGTAGCGACGAGGCAGAATTTCAGGCTGGAACCTGCGCTTTTCATGTCGGCGACCGCGTAGCTTGCGATATAGGCGTCCGTTGCGGCGTCACGATGCGACTTTGACGCGACGATCTTCAGCGCCGAGTTGTCGGGAGCTGCCACCTTGATCGGTCTGGTCGCACCGATCTGGTCCTTGGCGAACGGCCCGCTTTCTTCCACCGAGGTGCCATCGGCCAGTGTCAGGAACAGACGCCCCTGCGCCGGGGCATAGACGACGCCCCGCACAGGCACCCCGCCCGATACATAGGCGATATTGACGGTAAAGTCGCCGCGGCGCTGGATGAACTCCTTGGTGCCGTCCAGCGGATCGACGATCAGGAAGTCTGTCGCCGTCTGCGCATGACTTGCCGCCTGTTCTTCGGTGATCAGGACAACGTCGGGAAACGCCGCGCGCAGGCCGTCGGCAATGATCTTGTCCGCAGCTTCGTCTGCTGCGGTGACCGGGCTCGTGTCCGCTTTGGCACGCACATCGAATTCGGGACCATCGTAGACCGCCATGATGGCGTCCCCGGCGACCAGAGCAAGGCGTCGCATCAACGGCACCAGTAAAGCGAAATCCATGGCAATGGTCCCGAAAGTTCGGCCGGATCGTCCGGCGGTTGATCTCATGCAGCGCCGCCCTTATCCTTTGACTTCAACGGAACGGCAAGATTTGCATGCTAGACGCCTCATGCCGTAACCCGCATGTGGTCGGCAAGGAGCGACATGTTTCGACCGCAGATCAAGAAAACGCCGACACGTTCCGCATTCGGGATGCTGGAACTGATCTTTCACGCCGCAGTGCGCAGCGTGCGCAAATCGCATGG
>JANPKV010000041.1:0-8989 GCA_031426185.1 Rhodobacterales bacterium
CCGTGCCGGCGTCGGGATGTAGTCGTCCACCGCCTTCATCAGCGCGCGGATCGAGTTTTCACCGATGTCCGGACGCAGGCCGATCATCGCCTGGTGGGCCGAGCCCTTGATGATCGGGATGTCGTCGCCGGGATATTCGTAAGACGAGAACAGCTCGCGCAGTTCCATCTCGACGAGCTCGATCAGCTCTTCGTCGTCGACGAGGTCGACCTTGTTCATGTAGCAGACCATGTAGGGAATGCCGACCTGGCGACCCAGCAGGATATGCTCGCGCGTCTGCGGCATCGGGCCATCGGAGGCCGCACAGACCAGGATCGCGCCGTCCATCTGGGCGGCACCGGTGATCATGTTCTTGACGTAGTCGGCGTGGCCGGGGCAGTCGACATGCGCGTAGTGACGGTTCTCGGTCTCGTATTCCACATGCGCGGTCGAGATCGTGATGCCGCGAGCCCGCTCTTCCGGCGCGCCGTCGATCTGGTCATAGGCGCGGAATTCGCCGAAATACTTGGTGATCGCTGCGGTCAGCGTCGTCTTGCCGTGGTCAACGTGGCCGATCGTGCCAATGTTGACGTGCGGTTTGTTCCGTTCAAACTTTGCCTTTGCCATCGCCGGGCACCCTTGCCTTGAGGGGGCCCGTGATGGGCCCTGTGCTACACCGGCGGCGGCTTAAAGGCAGGCTTGGGGAAAATCAAGCCTCAGTTGGTGGCGGCGGGGCCGCTTACAACGGTGGGCGTATCGGCAGCGGTCGGCCGCGTGTCGATCATGCCAAACCAGGCTGGGTTCTGCCGCAACCAGTCCTCGACAGCCCTGGCGGCGTTGCGCGACAAGGATTCCATCTGTTCGGCCTTGGTCTTGGTCAGACCCGATCCCAGCACAGCGCTTTCGCCCGAAAACTGTTCGAACACGGTCAATTGCTTGCCCTCTTCGTTCAACTTCAGGCCAGCGGCATCGTCCCAGACATTGGCCGTGATGACCATGACCGATTTGGGAGCAGCAACCAGCGGGATACCGGGCGGTGCCAGCGCATAGGCGTCGACATTGATCCCAAGATTGTAAAGCTTGGTCCCGTCAAACCGGCTGAACCGTTCATCCACCGCCTTGATCATCGCCGCTTCCCACTCCTCGACCGAGGCATCACGCGAAATCGGGACCTTTTGCATATTGTCGGCCACGACCACATTCAGGCCCAGCGCAAAATCGCCAAGCGGATCGGGTGCAACCGTCAGATTCTCACGGGCACAGGCAGTCAGGACAACCAGGCCGAGAATGGCGCCAAGAACGGGACGAAAACGCATCGAAGGGGCCCACCCATGAGAATTGTACCCAACTGCGATACAACGCCGCGTGCGGGCGCGCAACCGCGCTGACGGCCCGCGTCAGGTAAAGCGGTTGTCGCGCGGAAAACCGCGCGGGGCCATGCGTCCGGCCGTGGCGCGCGCGGACAGCCATTCGCCCAGTTCGCTTTCGGTGCGGGTGCGGCCCGCCGGGTCCTTCCAGGAGAGGCCTTGGGCAAGGGCAAATGTCGTCGCGTCCGACAATCCGCCATCCTTGTACTTTTGCAGCCGCACACCCTTGCCACGCACCATTTCAGGAAGCTCAGCAAGCGCAAATACCAGCATCTTGCGGTTATCGCCGACCACCGCGACATGGTCACCGGTCACCGGGCGACAAAGCGCCGTTGTCGCGCCGTCCTTCAGGGTCAGGACCTGCTTGCCCGCGCGGGTCTGGGCCAGCACCTCGTCCGACGGCACGACGAAGCCATCGCCGGCGGTGGATGCCACCAGCAGCTTTTCGCCAGCGCGAAAGATCATCAGGTCGGTGATTGCGGTATCGTTGGGCAGATCGACCATCAGGCGCACCGGCTCACCCATGCCGCGCCCGCCGGGCAGGCTGACCGCAGGGATCGTGTAAAACCGCCCATTCGCCGCCACCAGCAGCACCTTGTCGGTGGTTTCCGCATGAAATGCGAACCGCGGGCCGTCGCCATCCTTGAACTTCTGTTCCTGCGCCAGATCCACATGACCCTTGAGCGCGCGGATCCAGCCCATCCTTGAACAAACCACCGTCACCGGTTCGCGTTCGATCATCGCCTCGGCGGTCACTTCCGGCATGTCAACGCGTTCGGCCAGGGTGGTGCGGCGGGCACCGCCTTTGGAGGTCTTGCCGAACTGCTTGCGGATATCTTCCAGCTGGCGACCGATCTCGCGCCATTGCAGACGGTCGCTTTCCAGAAGGTCGGCCAACCCCGCGCGTTCCTTCATCAGGGCGTCACGTTCCGAAAGCAGCGCCATTTCTTCCAGCCTGCGCAAACTGCGCAGACGCATGTTCAGGATGGCCTCGGCCTGGATGTCGGTCAGTTCGCCCTCGCCCTCGGGCGGTGCCACGTAGGTCTTTTCCGACGACGCGCGGACATGCGCGCGGCCCCAGTCTTCGGCCATCAGTGCGCGCTTGGGGTCGTCGTCGTACCGGATGATGTCGATGACGCGGTCGAGGTTCAGGAAGGTGATGATGAACCCTTCGAGAATCTCCAGCCGGTTGTCGATCTTCTCGATGCGGTGTTCAGACCTGCGGCGCAGCACCTCACGGCGGTGATCGAGGAATGCGCGCAGACATTCCTTGAGCGAGCAGACCTTTGGCACGCGCCCGTCGATCAGCACGTTCAGGTTCAGCGAGAACCGGGTTTCAAGGTCCGATGCGCGAAACAGCATCTCCATCAGCATCTCGGGTTCCACCGCGCGGGAACGGGGCTCCAGCACCAGGCGGACATCCTCGGTCGACTCGTCGCGCACATCGGCCAGGGCGGGAATCTTCTTGAGCTGGATGATCTCGGCCAGTTTCTCGATCAGGCGGGATTTCTGGACCTGATAGGGAATCTCGGTGACGACGATCTGCCAGGTGCCGCGTCCAAGGTCCTCCACCTCCCATCGGGCGCGCAGGCGGAATGACCCACGACCGGTGCGGTAGGCCTCAAGGATGGAGGCAGGCGGCTCCACCAGCACGCCCCCGGTGGGAAAATCGGGTCCGGGGATCAGCGCGACCAGTGCGGCATCGTCGAGCCCGGGGTCACGAAGCAGCGCCTGGCAACCGTCGATCAGCTCTTCAAGGTTATGGGGCGGGATGTTGGTGGCCATGCCGACCGCAATGCCGGACGATCCATTGGCCAGCAGGTTCGGAAAGGCCGCAGGCATGACGACCGGCTCTTCCAGCGTACCGTCATAGTTCGGGCGGAAATCGACGGCGTTTTCCGTCAGCCCGTCCATCAAGGTCTCGGCGATGGCCGTCAGGCGCGCCTCGGTATAGCGGCTGGCCGCCGGATTATCGCCATCGATGTTGCCGAAATTGCCCTGTCCGTCGACCAGCGGATAGCGGACGTTGAAATCCTGGGCCAGCCGCGCCATCGCGTCGTAGATCGCGCTGTCGCCATGCGGATGGTAGTTTCCCATGACATCGCCGGAGATTTTTGCCGACTTGCGGAACGCCGATGTCGCGGTCAGCCGAAGTTCGCGCATCGCAAACAGAATCCTGCGATGGACCGGCTTCAGCCCGTCGCGCGCATCGGGCAAGGCGCGGTGCATGATGGTCGAAAGGGCGTAGGTCAGATACCGCTCGCCGATCGCGCGGGCCAGCGGCTCGGACGTCAGAATGGGCTCTATCTTGTCATCTTCAGGCGTCTTTACCATGGATGTGGTGTAGTGTCAGGCCTGCGGTGGGTCCAGTCGCAAATCTGCAAAACGGGCGAAAAGTTTTCCACAACCCTCTCCCCTCTGGGGAGAATCATGTTATTAAACAGCCCTGTGAATGGTGGGGGAGCGTGTGATGACAAAGTGGATGGTTGGCCTTTTGTTGGGCATCTATCTGGTGTTCCAGCTGGGCGGAAATGATCCGACCAAGTTGCGGCCCGGACTGATCAACGCGGGCGTGGATCCGGCATTTCCAAAGCAGGTGGTGGAACCGGTCGAGACGCAGACCCTGGCTGCAGCCGATGCGCCAGCTGCCCCCAAGGCGACGTCTTCCCTGCGTGAGCCTGCTGCCACCGCGGTCGTCGCGGCGCCAAAGGTTGCCGCCCCCAAACGCGAGGTCGTGGCCGTTGCGTTTTCGCCAGACCCTGCCCCGGTCCAGCCGCAGCGCCAGCCCGACAAGGTCTTTACCCTGTCGGCTTTGCCAGGACAGCAGAACGCCCAAGCCGTGACCGCGCCAGTCGCCGAACCGGCCGCCGCAGTGCCCGAGGGCGATATCTGGTATGTCATCGGCCGGTCGGTAAACGTACGAGCGGACCCGTCGACCGATGCACCCATCGTCGGCAAGCTCAGCCGTGGCGACGCGGCCCTGATGTTGGCCGATAACGGCGCGGGCTGGGCCATGGTCAGCATCGAAGGCGACGGCGTGTCGGGCTATGTCTCGATGGACTTTCTGTCGCCCGAAGCCCCCTGACCATTTGCGCCCCGCTGTCGGGACGTCTAGGGATGCGCGACACTTGGGGGCGCATGCATGACACAACAGTCGATCCTGATCACCGGATGCTCGTCGGGCATCGGCCTGGACGCCGCACGCACGCTGAAGGCGCGCGGCTGGCGGGTATTTGCGACCTGCCGCAAGGCACAGGATTGCGAACGCCTTGTGGCAGAGGGGCTGGAAAGCTTTGTGCTCGACTATTCCGACGAGGCCAGCATCGCCGCAGCGATGGCCGAGGTTCTTGCGCGCACCGGCGGCACGCTCGACGCCCTTTTCAACAACGGGGCCTATGCATGTCCTGGTGCCGTGGAGGATTTGCCGAGGGACGCCCTGCGCGCGATCTTTGAGGTCAACCTGTTTGGCTATCACGACCTGACGCGGCGGGTGATCCCTGTCATGCGGGCGCAGGGGCGCGGGCGGATCGTCAACTGTTCATCCGTCCTGGGGCTGGTGGGGATGACGTGGCGGGGGGCCTACGTCGCCACCAAATTCGCGATGGAGGGCATGACGGACGTGCTGCGGATCGAGATGCGCGGCACCGGCATCAACATCGTGCTGATCGAGCCCGGCCCCGTGACGACAAAGATCCGCGAGAACGCGATCCCGCATTTCGAGCGGTGGATCGACTGGGAAAACTCTGCCCGGCGCGACCAGTACCAGTCCTTGCGCGGGCGGCTCTACGAAAAATCCAAACCCGATGCGTTCGAACTGCCCCCAAGCGCGGTCACGGCCAAGCTGATCCACGCGCTGGAGGCGCCGCGACCAAAGGCGCGCTACTTCGTGACGACCCCGACCTATCTCAGCGATATCCTGCGCCGGGTGCTGCCGACGCGCGCGCTTGACTGGGTTCTGGCGCGGAACTGAACCATTCGCCTTTTGCCAAACCGCCGCTAGATTGCGGCCATACCACAAGGAAGGCGTCCCCATGCTGCGATCTGATCCCATGTTCTGGCTGGCGGTTGCTGGCTGTCTTGTTGTGCTGGTCATTCTTGTGATCGGCATCGGCGGGTTCGCGAAAGGTGGCGAGTTCAACCGCAAACATGCCAACCGCCTGATGCGCTACCGCATCGCAGCACAGGCGCTGGCCGTCCTCATCATCGTGGTCTTTGCCTGGGCCCGCAGCAGCTGAACGGAACATTTTATGGTCGTCTTGTCGAAAATCTACACCAAGACCGGCGATGCCGGCGAAACCGCCCTTGGCAATGGCGCGCGAGTCGCCAAGCATTCGGTCCGCGTCAGCGCCTATGGCACGGTCGATGAAACCAACGCGACGGTGGGCCTGGCGCGCCAGCATGCGACGGGCGATGTCGATGCGGCGCTCAAGCGGATTTCCAATGATCTCTTTGATCTGGGGGCGGACCTGTGCACACCGGACCGCCATCTGGATGCGGGGCTGTCCTATACGCCCCTGCGCATGATCGAAAGCCAGGTGCTGCGCCTTGAGTCGGAGATCGACGCGATGAACGATCGCCTGACCCCCTTGCGCAGCTTCATCCTGCCGGGCGGGACGGCGCTTGCGGCCCACTTGCACCTCTGCCGCACCGTCTGTCGCCGGGCAGAGCGGCTGGTCGTGGAAACCGCCACGATGGAGGATGTGAACCCTGATGCGGTGAAGTACCTCAACCGGCTGAGCGACTGGTTCTTTGTCGCGGGACGTATCGCCAACAATGACGGTCACGATGACGTGCTCTGGGTGCCTGGCCTGACGCGCTAGGCCGCGGGTCTGTTGTCAGCGCTACCATCCGCAGCCGACGCGAAACGCGACGTCGCGCCACGGGTTTGGGTCGCATTTGACCTGTCCCTTGCGGCTTGAAGGCAGTATTCACCCGACCAGAGAGCTTGACCGGGGTGTATGCCCCAAAGATGGAGACCCACGCCAATGAAGGTCCTGGTGCCTGTCAAACGTGTGATCGATTATAACGTGAAGGTCCGCGTCAAGGCGGACGGCACGGGTGTCGATCTGGCCAATGTGAAGATGTCGATGAACCCGTTCGACGAGATTGCCGTCGAAGAGGCGATCCGTCTGCGCGAAAAAGGCATCGCGACCGAGGTGATCGTGGTGTCGATCGGCGTCAAGCAGGCGCAGGAGACGTTGCGCACCGGTCTGGCGATGGGTGCGGATCGGGCGATCCTGATCGAAGCGACCGACAACGTGCATACGGACATCGAACCTCTGGCCGTCGCAAAGCTTTTGGCGGCGGTGGTCAAGGAAGAAAGCCCGGGCTTGGTCCTGTGCGGCAAGCAGGCCATCGACAATGACATGAACGCGACTGGCCAGATGCTGTCGGCCTTGCTTGGCTGGAGCCAGGCCACGTTTGCCAGTTCCCTGACGGTCGAGGGCGACACCGCCGCTGTCACGCGCGAAGTCGATGGTGGCTTGCAGACCATCAAGGTGAAACTGCCGACAATCGTGACCGTTGACCTGCGTCTGAACGAGCCGCGCTACGCAAGCCTGCCCAACATCATGAAGGCCAAGACCAAGCCCATGGCGATGAAGACGCCCGCCGATTACGGCGTCGACATCGCGCCGCGTTTGTCGGTGCTGAAAACCGTGGAACCAGCGGGCCGCAAGGCAGGCGTCAGGGTGGCCTCGGTTGACGAATTGATCGCAAAACTGCGCGACGAGCAGGGGGTAATCTGATGGCCGTTCTTCTTCTTGCGGATGTGGTCGAAGGTCAGCTCGCGACCGATCAGGTGGCCAAGGCGCTGACGGCGGTGAAATCCCTGGGGCCCGTGACAGTTCTGGTGGCAGGCACCGGGGGCGATGCCGCAGCAGCCGAGGCGGCGACCCTGCAGGGCGTTGCCCGCGTGCTTTTTGCCGATGCGCATGTCTATTGCCACGCGATGGCCGAACCGACGGCGGCGCTGATCGTGTCGCTTGCCGGCGATTACAGCCACATCGTCGCACCATCGGGCGCATTCTCGAAATCGGTCCTGCCGCGCGTCGCAGCGATGCTCGACGTCATGGTCATCTCCGAAGTGCTGGCGGTGATTGACGCCGACACCTTTCAGCGCCCGATCTATGCCGGCAACGCCATCCAGACAGTCAAGTCTGCAGATGCCAAGAAGATCATGACGATCCGCACCGCGACGTTCGACGCCGCCGGTACGGGCGGTTCTGCGCCGGTGGAGACGATTGCGACCTCGCCCGATGGCAGTCTTTCCAGCTGGGTTGAGGACAAGGTCGCGTCCAGCGACCGTCCAGAACTGACCAGCGCGGGGATTGTCGTGTCTGGCGGGCGCGGCTTAGGTTCAAAAGAAAGCTTCGATCTGATCGAGGGGCTGGCCGACAAGTTGGGCGCCGCAGTCGGTGCGTCACGGGCGGCGGTCGACTCGGGCTATGCACCGAACGACTGGCAGGTGGGGCAGACCGGCAAGGTCGTGGCGCCGGACCTCTATGTCGCGGTGGGGATCTCCGGCGCGATCCAGCATCTGGCCGGCATGAAGGACAGCAAGATCATCGTCGCAATCAACAAGGACGAAGAGGCGCCTATCTTCCAGGTCGCCGACTACGGTCTGGTGGGCGATCTCTTTACCCTGGTTCCGGAACTGATCAAAAAGCTTTGATCTTGCGGGCATGACTTCGTGAACGGCGCGCATCGGCGCGCCGTTTCTTGTTTAGGAACCCCGACACAGCAGGCCATCAAGGATCGGCGCAAGACCGGCAGCCACCTCGCGATGCGCGCGCGGCCCTGGCATTTCCCGCGCCAGAGGCGCCTCCAGCGGGGCAAAGGCCATGCCCGCCAATCCTTCGGAACGCCCGCCGGCGCTCAGCACGATTTCCGCGTATCCGGCAACTCTGGCGCGGATGGCGGCGATCATGTCGACATCAACAAGCATCGGCTGCGGGGTCAGATCAGCCTTGGTCTTGCGGACGGGCGGCGGCTGATCGCCGATCCATACCAGGATCACCGGCACCGTTATGGCGGCCAGCAGACCTTCCATCCGATCCGTCCAGGCCTCGCGCAATGCGCTGGCGACCAGTTCGAACCGGTCGCGTCCAGCCCGCTGCAACGCCTGCAACAGATGGCGCGTAAAGGAAAACTCCGTAAAATCAATGTTGCGATACAGTGACCGCAGTTCTGGCGTGGCCCCGATGAACCGGTCATTGCGACGCGGATGGACCGTGTAAAAGCGGTTCGAAAGGTTTTGCGCCCCCAGCACCTGCACGACGACGGCCCTTGCCCGGTTAGCCGTCGCAATCACACCTGGGTCCAGGCTGAACATCTCTGCACCGGCATTCGGGCACCCGAGATTAAGCACAGGCAGACCCAGCCACTCCTGCAACAGGTCCGGATAAGGCGTCGGCACGAACCTGCCATAGGTCTCGCATCCGCCTAACACGGCGACATAGTCCTGTCCCATGTCTCGCTGCGGACCCCGGAACGTCAGCCGTGATCCGCCATACTGGCACGGAAAATAGTCAAGCGCCCCCGCGCCCTGGAAAGCATACGCCATCCTGAAACCCCACATCGTCACTCACCCGATGACGACGTTGCCTGAAGGACCTTTCCAACCCGCTAAAGTCGGCATTTGT
>JANPKV010000042.1:0-6279 GCA_031426185.1 Rhodobacterales bacterium
GAAGCGTCCCTGCGGCGGTATCCTTTCGGACCAGCCCGCGTGAGGCCCCTATTCGGCATTGCTCCGGGTGGGGCTTGCCATACCGTCCCGGTTGCCCGGTCCGTGGTGGGCTCTTACCCCACCGTTTCACCTTTACCACGCTGATCCGAAGGCGAACCTTCGTTCGTGGCGTGGAAGTCTCTTCTCTGTGGCGCTTTCCCTGGGGTTGCCCCCGCCGGGCATTACCCGGCACCCTTGCTTCATGGAGTCCGGACTTTCCTCGGGGCTTGCACCCCGCGGTCATCCAGCCATCCGCGCAAGAGGCGGCTTACGCGGCGGGGGGCGTTGCGTCAACCGGGTAGCGTCGTGCCAGATCGTCGGCCATCGCGGCGTCGACCTCGTCCAGAGGACCGCGTGCCCAGGGGCGAAAGCGCAGGCGGAATGCGTCGACCAGGTCACTTTCGGGAAGATCGGGATAGCCAAAGGCCCGGGCAGCCTCGCGGAATGGACGTGTGGGCAGATCAGGCTTGGCATCGGGCCAGACCGACAGACCCTCCAGCGCCAGCCTGCGCCAGTCGAACCGGGGTCCGGGGTCACGCTTGCGGCGCGGCGCCATGTCGGAATGCGCGATCACGCCCTGAGGCGGTATCGTCCAGCGCGTCATCACGCCCGCCAGAACCTCTGACACCGCCGCCATCTGGCGTTCGGGAAAGGGCATCTGGCCGGGATTGTCCAGTTCGATCCCGATGGAATGGGAATTCACATCCGTGACGGCGCCCCAGGCCCCGGCGCCTGCATGCCAGGCGCGACGGGTTTCATCGACAAGGGCGGTCACGCTGCCGTCCATCGAGATCAGGTAATGCGCCGACACCTCGGCCGCAGGGTCACACAGGCGGGCCAGCGCGGCGTCATGGCTGTCCATCCCGGTATAGTGCAGCACGATCAGCCGGGGTTGCGCCCCGTCGCGCCGGTTGCCGAAGTTGGGCGAGGGATATCCCGCTCCGGCCACCCTGCCGTGACCTCAGTTCGCGGCCGCGCGGAAGGGACGCGGATCCCACGAACAGGCAAAGCCGTCGCCGTCGGCATCGAGTCCCAGCCGGTCGCGTTCGGGCCCGCCCTTTTCAAGGAACGCCTCCTGCGCGATGTCGGGAGAACTGTACCGAGCACAGGCCGCCGCCGGGTCCGACACCCGAAAGGACGACCGTCGGTACATCTGCGTGCCGGGGGCGTGCGTCGTGGCAATCGCATATTCCACGATGTTCGGCCCGGTATCGCCGGGACGCTGCGGCAGCGCACCTGGCTGGACCACAACATACTGCGCGCGATTGCGATCGATCCGGGCGCGGTCGCTTTCGATGGTTTCGCGTTGCGACACGGCACTGAAATCCTGTTCGTCCGAAATGCCACCCGATTTGGGCTGCATCTCGCCGCTTTGCGTCTGAATGCCGGCGGGCGCATTGCCGCGCGGGCGGTTCGGATCACTGGGGTCAAACACAGGGGCCGCAGTCGCGGGCAGCGTACCGTCGGCGCGGTCGATGGCCGCTGCCACTCCGGCAGGCGAGAACCCGGTGGGCGCTGGCCCCAGCGGTGTCGTCGGTGCGACGGGCACGCGTGATTGCTGGTTCAGGTAGGTGGCATAGTCCGTGAACCCCACACCTTGTGTGCCCGATTCCGGCACAGTCGGCGTGCAGGCTGCAAGCCCCAGGGCGAGAATCGGCAAGGCAAAGGTCAGGCGCATGTTCAGGACTCGTTTTTCGCGACGTTTTCGGGCGATTACCACCATTTGTGCGCTTTGGCCACAAAGCCCGCGCTCTGCTCCAGCACATAGGCGTGATTGAGCAATCCCGCCTCGTCCCAGGGGCGCCCGATCAACTGCAGTCCAAGCGGCAGACCCTGGCGGTCCAGACCCACCGGCACCGCGACCCCCGGAAGACCCGCAAGGTTCACGGTGACCGTAAAGACGTCGTTGAGATACATCTTGATCGGGTCCGCGTCGGCCATCTCCCCCAGTCCAAAGGCGGCACTTGGCGTGGCAGGCGTCAGGATCGCGTCGATGCCATCCGCAAACACCGTTTCGAAGTCGCGCTTGATCAGGGCGCGGACTTTTCGCGCGCGGTTGTAATAGGCGTCATAAAAACCGGCCGACAACACATAGGTGCCGATCATGACGCGGCGCTGCACTTCCTTGCCGAACCCCTCGGCACGGGTCTTTTCGTACATTTCGGTGATGCCGTCGCCCTGAGCCAGTTTCGCGCGATGCCCGTAGCGCACCCCGTCATACCGCGCGAGATTCGACGACGCCTCGGCAGGCGCGATCACATAATAGGCGGGCAGCGCGTATTTCGTGTGCGGCAGCGTGATATCGACGATCTCCGCCCCGGCATCCTTCATCATCGCGATGCCCGTTTGCCACAGCGCCTCGATCTCGTCGGGCATGCCATCCATGCGGTATTCGCGCGGAATGCCGATCCGCTTGCCCTTGATGTCGCCGGTCAGGGCAGCCTCGAAATCGGGCACGGCAAGATCGGCGCTGGTGGAATCCTTGGGGTCATGGCCGGCCATCGCGCCCAGCATGATCGCGGCATCGCGCACCGATTTCGTCATCGGCCCCGCCTGATCGAGGCTGGAGGCGAAGGCCACGATCCCCCAGCGGCTGACGCGCCCGTATGTCGGCTTGATCCCCACGATGCCGGTGAATGCCGCGGGCTGGCGGATCGACCCGCCCGTATCTGTACCGGTTGCAGCCAGGCACAGGTCGGCCGCCACAGCCGAGGCTGACCCGCCGGATGACCCGCCGGGGGTCAGCGCCGTCGTGTCATCGCCCCGCCGCCAGGGATTGATGACGTTGCCATAGCACGACGTCTCGTTGGAGGAGCCCATCGCGAACTCGTCCATGTTCAGCTTGCCCAGCATGACCGCACCGGCATCGAACAGCTGCGTCGTCACGGTGGAATCGTATTCCGGGCGAAAGCCGCGCAGAATGTTTGACGCGGCCTGTGACGGAACGCCCTTGGTGCAGAACAAATCTTTGATGCCCAAGGGGATGCCGCACATCGCAGGGGCGTCGCCTGCCGCCAGCCGCGCATCCGCCGCGCGGGCCTGATCAAGCGCGATCTCCGGCGTCTTGTGGACAAAGGCGTTCAACCCGTCACCCGCATCCATGGCCGTGAGGCAAGCCATCGTCAGGTCGACGGCGGTCAGTTCGCGCTTGCGCAGCGCGTCGCGCGCCGCCGCGATGGTCAGGCCGTTTGCGCCGCTCATTCGACCACCTTCGGCACGGCAAAGAACCCTTCGCGCGCATCCGGCGCATTCTTGAGGACAGCAGCTTGGATGTTGCCGTCCGTCACCACATCGGCGCGACGCTTCAGGCGCATCGGGGTCACCGAGGTCATCGGCTCTATGCCTGCGACATCAACTTCGTTCAGCTGCTCCATAAACCCAAGGATGCCCGACAATTCGGCAGCAAGGGCAGGCAATGCCGCCTCGTCCACCCGGATGCGGGCCAGCTTTGCCACCTTGCGGGCGGTGTCGATGTCGATGGACATGGGGTCCCCTTCGCTGATTGCGCCCCGTTTAGCCGCCCCTGCCGCGCCCTGCAAGCATTTGGCCTGCCTGACCCCCCGAAGACAGGCTTGCGACTGCGCGAATCCGGGGCAAGGCGATCAGACCTGCCCGCGATGTGTCGCCCGCATATGGCGGCAATAGACCTCGATCATCCAGCCCAGCATTGCGGCATTCAGCAGATGCCACAGGAAATGCGTGCCCAGTGGGAAACTCTGACAGACCGGCAGGTCCAGCGTGCGGAATGTCAGGCTGGCAATCAGGATCACCGCGCCGACGATCATGCCCGATGCCGTCGTCCGCGCCCTGCGCCAAAGCGCGCCGGCAAAGGCAAGGATCAGGACCGGCACCGGGGCATAGGCGGCCGAACTGCCCAGCGCATCGATCCTCCCGAACAAGGGGACCGTGATCGCCGCATAGGGCACAAAACCGACGACCATTGCCCAAGGGCGCCACCCCGTGAGCCCGAGGAAGTCGCGCGAGGCGGCGAAGATGTAGATCAGGATGAAAGCTAGAATCGGGGCGACATCCAGGCTGGCCGTCACGCCATTCGCAAAGGTGTGGAAAAGCCCCGACCCTACGCCGATCGCCGCAAGCACCACACACAGGGCCCGCGCGACGGGCAAACCGGCGGATCGCCGCCACATCACCCAAGCCGCCGCGATGAAGCCAAAATTCGTCACCGCATTGACCGGCTCGGCCCACAGAGAGGCAGATGTCCGCTCACAGTAGGCGTCGATGGCCTGCCACATCGTTGTCATTCCCGCATGCTGTCCGCACTCTTTGATAGATAGGGGCACCGGGGAGAGCAAACATGCAGATCACATGGCTAGGCCATTCCGGCTTTCGGATCGACATTGCGGACGCGGTTCTTTTGATCGACCCCTGGCTTATCGGCAATCCGATGTTCCCTGCGCATCAGCGCGGCCCGGCGCTGCACGGTGCGACCCATGTGGTGGTGACGCATGGGGACGGCGATCACATGGCGCAGTCGATCGGGCTTGCGCTGGAGCTTGACCTGCCGCTGGTCGGCCCCGACGGGCTGATCCAGCGCTATGCCGCGCGCGAGGGTGCCCGCGGGATCGGGTTCAACCGCGGCGGCACGGTGACGCTTGCGGGCGCGCGCCTGACCATGGTCGCGGCGTCGCATGCGCTGGCTGCCCCTGACACGCAAGGCGGCGTCCCCTATGCCGGTGCTGCCTGCGGCTACATGATCGCGGGCGAGGGTCATACCATCTATTTGTCGGGGGATACCGACATCATGGCCGACATGGCCTGGATGGCCGAACTGCATCAGCCAGATATCGGCCTGCTGGCGGCAGGTGGTATCGACACGATGGACATGGAACGGGCGGCCTTTGCGGCGCGCAAGTATTTCAACTTTCGCACCGTGATCCCCTATCACTATCGCGGCCTGCCCAAGCTTGCGCAGGACGCTGTTCCCTTGCGCATGGGATTGCCGCCGGGGATCGAACTGGTGGAGCCGGAGGTGATGCAGCCGATCCGCTTTGCGACGCAGGGTGAACCGCGCCCCTATGCGCCAAACCAGCCGCCCCAATCTGCCGCCGGAAACGACAAGCTGCGCGCGGTCTAGAAGGGCGCCACCTGCACAGGGCGCGGTACACCGGGCAAGGCGCAGAGCATCTCGTACAAAAGGTTCGCCCCGATCAGCGCGGTGTTGCCTGAGGGGTCATAGGGGGGCGAGACCTCGACCAGATCGCCGCCCACAAGGTTCAGGCCAGCCGCACCGCGAATGATCTCGAATGCCTGCCACGTCGACAGGCCGCCCGGCTCAACCGTACCGGTGCCGGGGGCAAAGGCGGGGTCGAGGCTGTCGATGTCATAGGTCAGATAGACCGGGGCATCCCCGATCACGGCGCGCACCTTGTCCATCAGCGGCACAAGCGACCGATGCCAGCAGGCCTCGGCCTGCACCACGGTCCAGCCTTGCTGCCGGGCCCAGTTGAAATCCTCGGCGGCGTAGCCGGTGCCGCGCAGGCCGATCTGAAACACCTTGTCATTGATCAGGCAGCCGTCCTCCCACGCGCGGCGGAACGGGCAGCCATGGGCGACCTTTTCGCCAAACATGGTGTCATTGATGTCGGCATGGGCGTCGACATGGATCAGTGCCACCGGACCGTGGCGCGCCTTGATCGCCCGCAGGATCGGCCAGGTCAGCGTATGATCGCCGCCCATGGTCAAGGGGATCGCCCCCTGCCCCAGCACCCCGTCATAAAAGTCGGTGATGATGTCGACGGTCTTTTTCAGATCGAACGTGTTGACGGGCACGTCCCCGATGTCGGCCACCTGCAGATGATCGAACGGCGCCGCCCCGGTCGCCATGTTGTAGGGCCGCAGCATCCGGGATTCGTCCCGTATCTGGCGCGGGCCAAGCCGCGTGCCGGAGCGGTTGGAGGTGCCGTGGTCCATCGGAATCCCGATGAAGGCCACGTCCAGCCCCGCAGCGGTGCTTTGGGTCGGCAGCCGCATGAAGGTCGCAGGTCCGCCGAAACGGGGCATCTCGTTGCCGCCAAGCGGTTGGTTGAATGTCGTCATCTGTCTTTGCCCCGCAGCCAGTCGGTGATGATTTCCTTGTGACGCGCGCCGGAATAGCTGGGGAAATGCCCCGCATGCACGACCCGGACCGGCAGGCGCAACAGCCGCTCCATCGAGGCCCGGTATTGCCACGCTTCCAGCGCGGTGGTGCCCTCGACAAGTTCCCCATCATAGACGACGTCG
>JANPKV010000043.1:0-3338 GCA_031426185.1 Rhodobacterales bacterium
CGCTACGGCGAATTCCACCGCAAGGTGATCGACCTTCTGCTGTTTCTTCTTCCGGCGCATCTTGCTGAAGGAAAAGCCTATTTGGCCATCGGGTTTGGCTGTACCGGCGGGCAGCATCGGTCAGTTGCAGTTGCAGAAAATGTCGCTAATGTGCTGGCCGGGGCGGGTTGGACTGTGTCAAAACGCCACCGGGAACTGGAGCGGGGCGATGCTTCGACAGGGGCAAACGTGACGCCCAGCAGAAAGATCGGTTCGTGATCGGTATCGTGATCGTTGCACATGGAGGGCTCGCCCGGGAATATCTCGCGGCGGTTGAACATGTCGTGGGCAAGCAGGACGGCATGCGTGCCATCGCCATCGAGGATGACCACGACCGTGCCGCCAAACAGTCGGAGATCTGTGTTGCCGCCGATGCGGTCGATGCGGGCGACGGTGTCGTCGTGGTGACCGACATGTTCGGCGGCTCGCCCTCCAACCTGTCGCTGCGGGCTTGCACCGCAGATCACCGGCGCATCCTTTATGGGGCCAACCTGCCGATGCTGATCAAGCTGGCCAAATCGCGCGACCTGCCCGTTGCCGAAGCGGTGTCTGTCGCCCTTGATGCCGGGCGCAAATACATCAACAGCCTTGATCTTGGCGCGGGTGCCTGATGTCCGCCACCCAACGTGTCTTTCGCATCATCAACGAAAAGGGCCTGCATGCGCGGGCATCGGCCAAGTTCGTCGAAGTGGTTGAGCAGTTTGACGCCCGCGCAAAGGTGACCAAGGACGGCATGACGGTTTCCGGCGACAGCATCATGGGTCTTTTGATGTTGGCAGCCTCGCGCGGAACCTCTATTCAGGTAGAGACGTTCGGCACCGACGCAGATCGTCTCGCCGACGCGCTGGAGGCGCTGGTGGTCAACCGTTTCGGCGAAGACCACTGACCCACCGACCGGAGAGGAAGTAAGGCCGCCCATGTCGGACACGCCGCATCCGAAGACGCTGGCCGCATCGCAGGCACTTCCGGGTCGCGCCCCGGAGCGCCGGTATGACATGCGTCGCCTGTCCTATGCCGGGACGTTTTCCAACCCGTTCAAGGCCGGCAGCATCCGCGTGATCGAATGGATGACGGCCAAGGTTCAGCTTTTGCGCCTGATCCGGTCGTTTGAAAAGTCCGGTGCGCCGTTCGGTCCGCCCTTCTGGCCCAAGGCGGTGCGCCACATGGGCATCCGCATCGACACCCCGCCCGAGGAAATCGCCCGCATTCCTCCGACCGGGCCGCTGGTCGTCGTGTCGAACCACCCCTCGGGGCTGGTGGACGGCATGGTCCTTGCCGAGATGGTCAACCGCGTGCGGTCCGATTTCAAGATCCTGACCCGCTCGCTTTTGACCGGCATCCCGGAGGTCGAGGAATTCATGATCCCCGTCCCCTTCCCGCACGAGGACAATGCCCGCGAGTTGGGCCTGCAGATGCGTGAAGAGACGCTGGCGCATCTGAAGGCCGGGGGGGTGATCATCCTGTTTCCGGCAGGCAAGGTCGCGATGAGCCCCGGCTGGTGGGGCAAGGCGGTGGAGGCGGAGTGGAACGTCTTCACCCACAAGATCGTCAAGTCCACCGGGGCGACGATCCTGCCGATCTATTTCCCAGGCCAGAACTCCCGCCTGTTCCAGATCGCCAACCAGGTGTCGGACACGATCCGGCAGGGCTTGCTGCTGTACGAGATCAAGCGCTGCCTCTTCAAGCCGACCCGCCCAGTGATCGGCGAACCGATCCCGGCGGAGGAGCTGAAGAAGTGGGAGGGGAACCCGCGGGGGTTCCTGGCCTGGCTTCGGGAGCATACGCTGGCGCTGGGGAAGTAAGCCCCTAGGCGGCCCTTCAGACTAACGCGATGAGATTAGCCTACATCGCCGCCATAGATACATAGACCGACTTTTCCATCGGCCACGCCGTTGACCAGTTCGCCATCAAACCCGACATGCACGTATCGAGCATTCGGCGGCGCGCCGTAACGATATGACCTGCATGAGGAATAGCCGTTTGACGGGTCGAAGTCCTCTCGCTGAAACTCGCCCAGTATCTCTCCGACCTGATTCTTGGTCATTCCCTGGGTAACCAGCGACGCCCGGCTCTCTTTTGGCATAGTGGTGTCGGCAGGCTTCAGGCCGCCGCACGCCGTCAGTGCCATAGAAATCCCGATGAAAAAGGCATGCTTCAAGTGTCGGTTCCGCCTCTCACCGGAGTCTTGATCCTACCGCGTAGGCACAGGCACTTCGCCCCGATAGTCGTAGAACCCCCGCTGCGTCTTCCGCCCCAGCCACCCCGCCTCGACATACTTCGTCAGCAACGGACAGGGCCGGTACTTGGTATCCGCCAGCCCCTCGTGCAGCACGTTCATGATCGACAGGCACGTATCCAGCCCGATGAAATCCGCCAGCTCCAGCGGGCCCATCGGGTGGTTGGCGCCCAGCTTCAGCGACTCGTCGATCGACTTCACCGAGCCCACGCCCTCGTACAGCGTATAGACCGCCTCGTTGATCATCGGCATCAGGATGCGGTTGACGATGAAGGCGGGGAAATCCTCGGAGCTTGACGCGGTCTTGCCGAGCTTCCGCACCACTTCGTGCAGGCTTTCCCAGGTTTCCTGATCGGTGGCGATGCCGCGGATCAGTTCGACCAGCTGCATCACCGGGACCGGGTTCATAAAGTGGAAACCCATGAACTTTTCCGGACGGTCGGTGCGCGACGCCAGCCGGGTGATCGAAATGGACGAGGTGTTGGAGGTCAGGATGGTCGATGGTTTCAGATGCGGCACCAGGTCCTCGAAGATGGCCTGCTTGACCGTCTCGCGCTCCGTTGCGGCCTCGATGATCAGATCGCAGGCGCCAAGGTCGGCCAGGCGCAGCGTCGACTTGATCCGCGCCAGCGCCGCCGTCTTGGCCACAGGGGGGATTTTCCCGCGCGCCACCTGGCGTTCGATGTTGCGGTCGATCAGCGCCAGCGCCTTGTCGAGGCTGTCCTGCGAGATGTCGGTCATCAGCACGTCGAAACCTGCCAGCGCAAAGACATGCGCGATGCCGTTGCCCATCTGCCCCGCGCCGACAATCCCAACCGACTGGATACCCATATGTCCGCCCCTTTGCTGCAGCCGCACCATAGGCCCGGGCAAGCGCGGGGCGCAAGATGGGCGGCGGTCGGGCATGTTCATGCAAATCGCGACAAATGCCGACTTTAGCGGGTTGGAAAGGTCCTTCAGGCAACGTCGTCATCGGGTGAGTGACGATGTGGGGTTTCAGGATGGCGTATGCTTTCCAGGGCGCGGGGGCGCTTGACTATTTTCCGTGCCAGTATGGCGGATC
>JANPKV010000044.1:0-5228 GCA_031426185.1 Rhodobacterales bacterium
GAAAACTCGGCAACGGATCGCGCGGCGGCAGGGGAACCCGCAAGACATGACGGCAGGCAATGACATGCAGGCGCGGATGATGCACGCCTACAGGCTGCACAAATCCGTTATTCTTGTGGGCATGATGGGGGCGGGAAAGACGGCCGTCGGCACCGCCACCGCGCGGATGCTGGGCGTGCCGTTCCTCGACTCGGATGACGAAATTGCGCGCGCCGCGCGACGAACCATCGCCGAAATCTTCGAACGCGACGGCGAGGCGTTCTTTCGCGCCCGCGAATCCGAGGTGTTGGGACGGCTTTTGCAGGGTGAACCGGTCGTACTTTCGACGGGGGGCGGCGCGTTCCTGAATGTGCAGAACCGCGCGATGATCAAGGATGCGGGCGTGGCGGTCTGGCTGCGTGCCGACCTTGATCTGTTGTGGCAGCGGGTTCGGCATAAGACGACACGGCCCTTGCTGCGGACAAGTGATCCGCGCGCCACGCTGTCGCAGCTTTTTGCCGCGCGCACGCCGATCTATGCGCTGGCGGATCTGGTGGTGGACGCGGTTCCCGACCTGTCGGTCGACGGCATGGCGCAAAAAGTGATCGCGGCGCTGGCAACGCGGCCGGATGTGTTGGCAGAGGTTGGGGCGTGATGGACCAGGATGTGGTGCGGGTGGAGCTTGGCGCGAGGGCCTATGAGGTCCGCATCGGCGCAGGGCTGATCGACCGCGCAGGTGCGCATATCGCCCCGCTTTTGCGACGGCCCAAGGTCGCGGTGATCACGGATGAGACCGTCGCCGCAGCGCATCTGATGCGGCTGAACCTTGCGCTGGAGGGGCAGGGGATCGCGCTGACCGCCCTTGCGCTTCCGGTGGGCGAGGCGACCAAGTCTTGGGAATATCTGTCGCGCGCCGTGGAATGGCTTTTGGAACACAAAGTCGAACGCGGTGACCTTGTGATAGCCTTCGGGGGCGGCGTCGTTGGCGATCTTGCGGGTTTTGCCGCGTCGATCCTGCGGCGCGGGGTGCGCTTTGTGCAGATTCCGACCACGCTGCTAGCGCAGGTTGACAGCTCTGTCGGGGGCAAGACGGGCATCAACAGCGACCAGGGCAAGAACCTGATCGGGGCGTTTCACCAGCCGACCCTGGTCCTCGCCGATATCGACGTGCTGGACACTTTGCCGCCGCGCGACTTTCTGTCGGGCTACGGCGAAGTGGTGAAATACGGTCTGCTTGGGGATGCCGCCTTTTTCGACTGGCTGGAGCAATCCGGCCCCGCCCTGCGTGACGGTGACAAGACGGCGCGCCAGAACGCGGTGACACGGTCCGTTGCGATGAAGGCCGGCATCGTCGCCCGTGACGAGACCGAAGAGGGAGAGCGTGCCTTGCTCAACCTTGGTCATACCTTTGGCCACGCCTTGGAAAAAGCGACAGGATATTCCGATCGCCTTCTGCACGGCGAGGGTGTGGCGATCGGATGCGCGCTGGCGTTCGAACTCAGCCAGCGCCTGGGCCTGTGCGCGCAAGAAGCCCCGAGCCGCGTGCGTGCGCATCTGCGCACGATGGGCATGATGACCGATCTGTCCGATATTGCCGGTGCCCTGCCGGATGCCGAAGGGTTGCTGGCGTTGATGGGTCAGGACAAGAAGGTCGTTGATGGCCGCCTGCGCTTTATCCTGGCGCGCGGGATCGGTGATGCCTTTGTCGCGACCGACGTCCCGCTTGATCGCGTGCGCGGTGTGCTGGCCGACGCGCTACACGGGCGCTGACGGCTTACCTTTCCGGTCATGCGAGCGCCACGAGATGCGGGTCATCCCGCCTTTGGCCAGCGACGGTGCAGGTGATCGATCACGAATTCATGCGAATGATGCGGGCCATGCTGTGACAGATGGGGATGGTCCGGCGGCAGGTCCGGGTGGTCGTGCGCCAGGACGGATTCGTCCTCGGCAGGCCAGATGCGCAGGACCGCTACCAGCCCAAGCGCCCCAATGCCCGCCAGCAGCAAGGCGGCGGCGGAAAGCCTCGCGCCTGCGCCTATCCACCCCGCCAACGGATAAGTCACGAGCCAGCAGGCATGACTGAGCGCGAATTGCGCGGCAAAGACCGCGCCCCGGTCAGCCTCGCCGGCAGAGCGGTTGATGATGCGCCCGATGGGCGTCTGCGTCAGCGAAAAGCCAAAGCCGATCAATGCCCAAAGGGTGATCAGCCCGACGAGCCCTGCCACCAGCGGCACCAGTGCCACGCCCGCGACCATCAGGGCAGCGCCCCCGATCATCACCGGACGGTCCGCCAAACGCGCAAGAAGACGCGGCAGCAGGAAAGCGGCCAGCATGGACCCCGCACCGAAGCCCGCAAAGGCAAGTGCGACGGATTGCTCGCCCAAGCCTAGCCGTGCCTGGACCAGAACGACGGTGTTGACATAGACCATGGCCCCGGCCGAGGCGACGGCGGCTTCCATCACCATCAGCCCGCGCAGGCGGGGCGTTCGTGTGTAGATGCGGATCCCCTTGGTCACGTCGGCCCAGAAACGGCTGTTCTCGCCCCTCACCCGATCCGGCAGGCGCGCGGTCAGGACCAGCAGGGCGGATGCGACGAACCCCACGACGGTGCCCGCAAACAGCACCGGAAAGCTGACCACCGTCAGCAGCAGCGCTGCGATGATCGGTGAGGCGAGTTGTTCCAGATCCTCGGTCAAGCGCAGCAGGGACAGGGCGTTGGTATAGTCATCCTCGTCCTTGAGCACATCCGGGATCACCGCCTGAAACGCAGGCGTGAACCCGGCAGAAGCGGCCTGAAGGAAAAAGATCAGCACATAGATCTGCCAGACCTGATCGACAAAGGGCAGACAAGCGATCACGCCCGCACGGATCAGGTCCAGCGCCACAAGGAAGGCCCGGCGCGGCAGGCGTTCGGCCGCCGCCGCCGCCACCGGGGCCAGCGTGACATAGGCGATCATCTTGATGGCAAGGGCCGTGCCGAGGACCGCCCCCGCACTGTCGCCCGCAAGCTGCCAGGCCAGAAGACCAAGTGCCACCGTCGCCAGACCCGTGCCAACAAGCGCCACGAGTTGGGCGGCAAAGAGGTGGCGGAAAGTCGGGTTTCGCAGGGGGAACAGCATCACAAAAGCTTTGTCAGGGATTTGATCTCTGCCAGGTCATGGTCGCCGCTGGATGTGACACAGTGGTCGATGTGATCATGGATCAAAGCCCGCTTTGCCTCGGCCACCGCCCGTTCGACTGCGTGCAACTGCGTGGCGAGATCGACGCAAGGCCGCCCTTCCTCGATCATTCCGATCACCCGGCGCAGATGCCCCTCGGCGCGTTTCAGCCGGGTTGCGATGGCGGGGTGGCTTGCATGGGTGTGGGGTTCTGGCATATCAAACGGCTAACCCCCCATGGGGGATAACGCAAGAAACAAGAAGACCTTGCAAACAGGGTCTCGTTGGGGAGCAGATGTGCAGGCTTGATTGGGTGATGCGCCCGCTGGCAGTGTTGATGCTGCTGCTGTCACTGGGGTCTGCCCCGGTGATGGATGCGCTGACCCACGGTCCCGGCACCTTGGCCGCCGAAGCGGATCATGCCGCCTCGCATGCCGAAAAGGGCGGGAACTGGCAGGCGGACATCCATCAGCCTCACGACAGCACCGACCACGATCATGCAACCTCCGTCATCCTGGCCTCGCAGGATACCGAAGCCTTCGATCTGCGGACGACCGCAGAATTCGGCGATCTGCCCGTGCTTTCGGGTCCGATCCGCGATGGGCCGCGGCGGCCACCCCGGGAAACTGTCTGAAGACCCGTGCCGGTCAGCGCATGGAAATGATGCGCGATCATTCATCAGACCTTTCCACCACAGGACCATCTCATGACACGCTTGTACCGGATGCCGCAGCGCATCTGGCTCACCCTTGCCACGCTGGCTCTTGCCGTTCTGACGGCGGGTGCGGCCCTGGCCCATAACGTGACCGAAGGCGACGCCGGTTACGTGCAGGAGGTTTCCGGCTTCCTGCCCATCCCGTTCATCTATCTGGGCGCCAAACACATGGTGACTGGATACGACCACATCCTGTTCCTGTTTGGCGTGATCTTCTTTCTTTACCGGATGCGCGACATCGGCCTTTACGTCAGCCTGTTCGCCCTCGGCCATTCGGTGACAATGCTGGCGGGCGTCTGGTTCGGCATCAAGATCAACAGCTATGTCATCGACGCCATCATCGGCTTTTCGGTGGTGTACAAGGCGCTGGACAATCTTGGCGCGTTTCAGCGCTGGTTCGGGGTGCAACCTGATACCCGTGCGGCGACGCTGGCCTTCGGCCTGTTGCACGGCTTTGGCCTTGCTACCAAGATCCTCGATTATGACATCGCGCCCAATGGTCTGCTGGGCAACCTGATCGCCTTCAACATCGGGGTGGAACTGGGCCAGCTGCTCGCGCTGTCGGTCATCTTGATCGCGATGGGGTTCTGGCGCAGGTCGCCCCGGTTCTGGGACCAGGCCTATACCGCCAACGTCGTGATGATGTCGGCGGGCTTTCTTCTTGTTTTCTATCAACTGACGGGCCTTGCGCTCTCGTGAAAGGATAAACCATGCATACCGCACAACGACCGAACCTTGATGACCTGCCGACCGCGCGCCAGCTTTGGCGCTCCACTGCCATCGCAGCGGGGGCGGCTGCGCTGATCCTTGTCACGGTGGTGTGGCCATCCGAATACGGGATCGACCCTACCGGCATCGGCGGCGTTCTTTGCCTGACCGAGATGGGCGAGATCAAGGCGCAACTTGCCGAAGAGGCCGAAGCCGACCGTCTGATGAAGGAAGGCCTGAGCGAGCCGCAGTCGTCGTTGCAGCCGGGTCTGCTGGACGTGATCTTCGCAGCCATGGTCGGCTCGGCCCAGGCGCAGGAAGCTCCCGCGCCGACGGCGGCGTGGAAGGATGAGATCACCTTTACGCTTGAGCCCAGCCAAGGGATCGAGATCAAGCTGGTGATGCAAGAAGGCGCGGTCGCGTCATTCGAATGGGCGGTCGAGGGCGGCGAGGTCAACTTCGACATGCACGGCGACGGGTCCGGCAATGAGATCAGCTATGAAAAGGGGCGTGCTGTTCCTGGCGCGGCAGGCGAGTTGACCGCCGCCTTTACGGGCAACCATGGCTGGTTCTGGCGCAATCGCGGCGATGCGCCTGTGATCATCACTCTGCGCACGGCCGGCGACTATTCCGAGGTCAAGCGGTAAGACGGCACACAACAAGGAGGG
>JANPKV010000045.1:0-10707 GCA_031426185.1 Rhodobacterales bacterium
TTCCCGGAGCCCGCATTCATGAAAACGCTGCCCCTTCTTTCCGTGATGTTTCTGACGGCCTGTGCCAGTTTGCCCGGCCCCTCGGTCCCGATGCAACAGGGCCAGACGCTCGACCGCGCCAATGCGGCGATCCGGGCCTGCGCGCCGGTGGCGCCCCGTGGCGGGCAGAACGCCGTCGTCGGCGGCTATGTGACCGGCGTCCTGCTGGGCGGGCTTGTGCTGGGCCCCATCCTTGTCGCCAGCAGCGAAAGCAACATTCGCGCGAATGGCGAGGCGAACGCCGTGGATCGCTGCCTGGCCAAACAGGGCTTCACCCGGCGCGACCTGACCGCAGCCGAGATGGCGGCGCTGAATTCAAGCGGACAATCGGAGCGGCGGCGGATTCTCAACCATCTCGTCAACGGTGGCACGCTGGAAAGTCTGGGCTCGACCTGACGCCGCAAGCCCGCGCAAGGCTGCGCGGGCATTGGTCGCAAAATCAGGCCGCCGGACTGTGGCCTGATCCGTCTCAGCCGCCCCGCTGCGTCCGGATCAGCCGCACCTGATCGGCGGTGAAATACCCCGTCACCGTCTCGCCCCCGTCGCCCTGCCATGCGGCAATGGCGCGGCGGGTGCCGGCACCGAACACGCCGTCGGTGCGCGCGGTGTCATAGCCAAGCTGGGTCAGGCGGCGTTGCAGGTCGACCCGCTCGGCCAGCGTCAGGTCCAGCAGGCTTTCCTCCAGCGCGGCCGATTGTTCATCGCCGGGCACCGGCCTCGGGGCCACGTTGCCCGCCTGGCTTGCGAGCAGCCGGACTTGTGCGGATGTCACATAGCCCGTCTGCGCCCGGTTGTTCGCCCGCTGCCAGGCCTTGATCGCCGCGCGCGTGCGGCTGCCCCAGAGACCGTCGGCCACGCCCGCATCAAACCCGAGCGCCGTCAGCTGGCGCTGGATGTCGGTGCGCTGCGTGCGCGTCAGGCGCAGTGCGGCCTCGGTTTCGACGGCCGACAGGTTGCCCGCCGGCGGATCGGCTGCAGGCGGATTGACCACCGTGCCCCGCGTCAGCAATCGCAACTGCGCCGCGGTGACATAGCCCGTCACCGTATAGCGCTTGTCGCGCTGCCAGGCCGCGATCGCGCTGCGGGTGTTGCGGCCCCAGACGCCATCGGTCCCGAACGTGCGGTATCCCAGCCGTGTCAGCTCGCGCTGGACCGCGACGCGCTGCGCAAAGGTGATGCCAAGCCGCGCCTCGGCCTGCATCGCTTGAGCCGCCGAATCGTCGACCGGCGCGCCCAGCCGAGCAAGCGCCTGTTCGGCATTGACGCGGTACTGACCCTTTGGATAGCGCGACAGGTAATTGCGGTAGGCCGAGGCGGTGTTGGCCGTCTGCGCCGCGATATAGGCGTTGCGGTCCTGCTCTTGCAGCAACAGACCTTCCGCAATGCCGCCGATGATGTCGCCAAAGTTGTCCTGCGCCGCGACGGGTGTGGAAAAGGCGACAGTCGCCGCCAAAAGCAACGGCAGGGTAAAGGTCCGCATAGGGCCATCCTTTCGAAATGGGGCGGCCACGCATGGCCACGCTTCGGTTGAAACGCACAGCTCTGGTTTTGGTTGCACGCGCGCCGTCGGCAGCGGCGCTCTGGTCGGGCCACCGTTTCAGGTTATCTTTGCCAAAAGGAGCCGCCCATGCAACTGACCACGCTTTATCTGTCTACGGCCGCCGTCTTTCTGATCCTGGATGCGATCATGCTGTCGGTGGTGATGAAACCCCTTTTCACGCGCCATATCGGCCCCCTGATGGCAGAGCCGATCCGCTATGTCCCGGCGGGCCTGTTTTACGCGGCCTATGTCGCGGGGTTGATCTACCTTGTCAGTCTGCCGGCGCTGAAGACCGGTGCGCCTATCCTGATCCCCGCGGCGATCATCGGGGCGATGGCTTATGGCACCTATGAATTCACCAGCTACGCCATCATGCGGGACTGGCACTGGCAGATGGTCGCGACCGACGTGCTGTGGGGCACGTTCCTGACGGCGCTTTCTGCCTGGGCCGGGGTCGCCATCACCCGCGCATTGGTGCCTTGACCGCCCGGGCATTGTCCGACAACTGTCGTGACAGATGCCCGACAGAAAGCCGACGGAAACCGCCATGATCCTTTACGGAATTTCGACCTGCGACACCTGCAAGAAGGCGATCAAGATGCTGGAAGGCGCGGGCCACGCGGTGACCTTTCGCGACGTCCGGGCAGACCCGCTATCGACGGCGGAAATTGCTGAAATCGTTCAGGAGTTCGGCGACAGGGTGATCAACAAGCAATCCACGACCTACCGTGCCTTCGGTGATTTCTTGCGCATGTCCGAAGCCGAAGCCCAGATCGCGGCCCAACCCGCAGTGATGAAACGCCCGGTGATTCACGCGGACGGAAAATGGTACCTTGGATGGGACGACCCCGTTCAGGCCGCCCTTCTTGGCTGAGCGCGCCCGGTCAAGGCGGGCACCGGGCGCCCGGGTTGACCGGGCGCTCAGAGCAGTCTCAGATCGCCTGCGGAAGACCGGCCGTCACGACCGGACAACAGCTCAAAACCGACTTTCTGGTTGTCGTTCAAGCTCTTGAGCCCGGCCCGCTCCACCGCGGAGATATGCACAAAGATGTCCTTGCCGCCGTCATCGGGCGCAATGAACCCGTAGCCCTTGGTCGTGTTGAACCACTTCACGGTGCCCGTCGGCATGCCGCTTCTCCCCTGTCGTAAGCCCCCCGGGGCGCCATTGCCGCGGGCCGTGCAGCAAATTCTCCGGGGCCTACTGTCTGCGAGGCGGACGAGAAATCTGTCTTCACTGGCCAAAATGATGCCAAACCTGCCCAAAAAATCAAGATACAACTAGATTTCGCGACGACGGGGCGAACCTGCCACTGATCAGCCGGTCAAGCGACACAGGCCCCGCCCCTTTGAAGACCAGCACCACCAAAAGCAGCACCCAGAACGCCCGCTGATCCAGGATCAGCGCGTCCGGCACCGCATCAAACCAGCCTCCGATGGTCTTTTCCCCCGCCTTGTGGCCAAGGATGTCCGTCAGGCTTTGTACCGCGACGAACGCGATCATCCCAAGCGCCGCTGCGCGTGTCGCAAGGCCCGTGACAATCAGAAACGGCAACAAGAACTCGGCATAGGCCCCTGCCAGAACCACCAAGGTCGCCATTATGCCAAGTTGGCTCGAATCGTAGCCCGCCGCCTCCATCGCGCGGGGGAAGACCTGCACGTATCCACCATCCGTGGGGGTAAACGGACCCGACAGCTTGGTCAGCGCGGAGGCCCAGAAATAGCGGGCTAGAACCGCCGCAAATACCAGCCGTGCCAATGTGGAAATGGCCCAGTCCTGCCGATCCAGTCCGCCGAAGACACGCTGGATTCCGGTCACAACTTTCTGCATCACATCACCTTTGTTATGGCACTCTGGCCCAGAAGGAGCGTCAAGGTACCGGCCAGATCTGGCTCGGGTCCGGCTGCGGCCAAAGCGTCTTGCAGCGTCAGGCCCGCCAGCAAACCCGCGACAAGTGCGCCGCCGCCGGATGGCAACAGATGTGGCGTCGGGTCAAATTCCGGGCGCAGGACAACGACATCCTGCGGGCCAGGTCTGGGTGCGGGTCCGTCCTTGGCATTTGCCCGCCAGATCGCGTGGATCGGCCAGACAGAACGGACCAGCCGAAGGCCTGGCGCAAATTCGAACCGCGCAAGATGCAAGGCCTGCTCGTCCAGTCCCGACAAAGCCACCGGATCCAATGCAGCGACGTCGCCCGCGTGATAGCTTTCACGGATCGCCTGTTCCAGACGGGCGACATCCGGCAGGTATCCCAGATGCGCCACGGGCGGAAATGTCGCCAGAAACCCCGCAAAGTCAGCGCCGTACAGCATCATCATCCGTGTCTGCGGCGGATGCATCCGCAAGAACTCACCCGCCATGGCAGCAAAGAACGGATCGCCCACCAGTTTGCGCACGACCGGAAAAGCGGCCTCGAGGACGCGGGTCAAGGAAGACGCCACGTTGTTGCGATAGACCGAGAAACGCTTGGGGTCGGATCGGCCAATCGGGTCGACCAGCCCGACGGGCGTCGCGGCATCGGGGTCAAGAAGCGCTTTGGCGAATGTAGATTGCATCATGCCGCTGGCGCCAGGATGGCGGCGGCGCGGGCGGCCTCGGCGGCCAGAAGCGGCCACTCGGGCACGTCATTGTCCCATTCGATCAAGGTGGGTTTGGGTCCCGCAAGCGCGATTGTCTCGCGGTACAGGTCCCAGACAGGATCGCCCACTTCGGACGCGTGGCTGTCGATCAGCAGAGGTTGCCCATGGCTGTCGCGATCCTCCGCATGGCCACCAAGGTGAATCTCGCCGACATGCGCCATCGGAAACGCCCGAAGATACGCCAAAGGATCGTAATTCTGATTGATCCCGGACACATAGACGTTGTTCACGTCCAGCAAAAGACCGCAGCCGGTACGCAGGGCAAGCTCGGCCAGAAACACCTCTTCAGGCATCGTCGTCTCGGAAAAGGCAAGGTAAGTGGAAGGATTTTCCAGCAGCATCCGACGCCCCAGCGCCTCTTGCACCTGATCGACATGATCGCAAACGCGGGCCAGCGTGAAGGCCGTGTAAGGCAAGGGCAACAAGTCGTTGAGATAGGCCCCGTCATGCGTGGACCATGCCAGATGCTCGGAAAAACTTGCGGGGTTGAGCCAGCCGACAAGGTGTTTCAGCCGGTCCAGGTGATCACGGTCCAACGGACCTTCGCCGCCGATCGACAGCCCCACCCCATGGACCGAGATCGGAAATCGTTCGGCCAGATGACGCAGTTGCGCAAGCGGGCGCCCCCCGGCCCCCATGTAGTTTTCGGCATGCACCTCAAGCCAGCCGACCGGCCCTGCATCGGCCATGATGGCAGTGAAATGCTGCGGTTTGTAGCCGATGCCAGCTGTGGCGGGCAGTCCGGTCGCGGTCTGGTCAAGCATCGTCGGTTCCCATAGGAAGGTCACCCCCCGGGCCGGCTGGCCGGGGGGTGGGTAATGTCAGGATGCCGGCACATCGCGCTCAAGCGCTTCCAGCGAGCCCATACGATCGCCTTCGACTTGCATCGTGACGCATGTGCCAGCCGGCACCAGCTTCCAGGCGTTGCCCTGGAAGTCGACCTTTGAGGTTCCGGCGCAGGTGGTGCCTTCGCCGGCCGCGCAGTCATTCTGACCGGCCAGCGCAACGCCGAAGCACTTTTCGTTTTCCTGAGCCGACGCCGTGGTCGCGACCCCCGAGAGCGCAGCGGCAAATGCGCCGGCGATGAACAGGGTTTTGGACTGGTAAGACATGTGAGCATCCCTTTGGTCTGGTTGAACTTGAAGTCGGCCGCAGTGACACGGCACAGTCAGCAGTTCGCAACGAGACCAGGGGAAGTTACATCGCCAGGCAAGCGGCCACGATTTCGTGAAGCAGGTTTTCAACTGCGCCAGGCGCGAAGGCCTTGACCGGTTTTGTCTGTTCTAAGGCGAAATCAACAGGTTGGTTCAGGTTCTCGCAGGCGGCAGAGCCTCGAACCCGAAGGTGCTGATCGCTGCATCCAACCCGATGATTTCAGTCCGCGCCTCACCCAGACGTCGAACTGAAACAGTCCGGTCCTCAACTTCCTTCATCCCGATGGCCAGAATGACCGGCACTTTTCCGACGGAATGCTCGCGGACCTTGTAGTTGATCTTTTCGTTGCGGATATCGGCTTCGGCGCGGACACCTGCGGCTATCAGCGCATTCACCACTTCATGCACGAACGGATCGGCATCCGAGACGATGGAGGCGACGACGACCTGCCGCGGGGCCAGCCAGAACGGCAAACGCCCGGCATAGTTCTCGATCAGGATGCCGAGGAACCGCTCGAACGATCCCAGGATCGCGCGGTGCAGCATGTAAGGACGGTGCTTGCCGCCATCCTCTCCGATATATTCGGCATCAAGTCGCGTCGGTGTGTTGCCGTCGACCTGGAACGTGCCGCACTGCCATTTCCGCCCGATCGCATCGGTCAGCTTGAAATCCAGCTTGGGGCCATAGAACGCCCCCTCGCCGGGGTCGATCGCATAGGCATTGCCGGTTTTGCAGATGGCGTTTTCAAGCGCCGCCTCCAGCTTGTCCCAGGTCTCGTCCGACCCGATGCGGACATCCGGCCGTGTCGACAGCTTGATCTCGAAACTGTCAAAGCCGAGGTCTTTGTACACCGACGCCAGCAGCGCGATGAAATCGGCACATTCCGCTTCGATCTGGTCCTCGGTGCAGAAAATATGCGCGTCGTCTTGTGTGAACCCGCGCACCCGCATCAGCCCGTGCATCGACCCCGAGGATTCGTACCGGTGGCAGGACCCGAATTCAGCCAGACGCAGCGGCAGATCACGATAGGATTTCAGGCCCTGATTATAGACCTGCACATGGCAAGGGCAGTTCATCGGCTTCAGCGCGTTGATGCGCTTTTCCTTGGCGCCATCCTCGTCCACTTCCACCAGGAACATGTTTTCGCGGTAGGCTTCCCAGTGGCCGGACTTTTCCCACAGGACGCGGTCCACCACCTGCGGGGTGCGGATTTCCTTGTAGCCCGCCGCCCGCTGACGGCCGCGCATGTAATCTTCAAGCTGGCGATAGATCGTCCAGCCGTTGGGGTGCCAGAAGACCATCCCCGGCGCTTCTTCCTGCAGATGGAAAAGGTCCATCTCGCGGCCCAGCTTGCGGTGATCGCGTTTGGCCGCCTCTTCCAGCATCGTCATATGGGCCTTGAGGTCGTCGCGGCTCTTGAACGCAAGGCCGTAGATGCGTTGCAACATCGGGCGCGTGGCATCGCCCAGCCAATAGGCCCCCGCCACATGTGTCAGCTTGAAGGCATCTGCGGGCACCTGGCCTGTATGCTGCAGATGCGGGCCACGACACAGATCCTGCCAATGCCCATGCCAGTACATCCGCAAGGGCTCTCCCTCCGGGATGCGGGCGATCAGTTCCAGTTTGAAGGCCTCGCCGCGCTCAGTGTAATGCGCGATGGCACGGGCGCGGTCCCAGACCTCGGTGCGGACGGGATCGCGGGCATTGATGATCTGCTTCATCCGCGCTTCGATCTGGCCAAGGTCCTCGGGCGTAAAGGGTTCGGCGCGGTCAAAATCGTAAAACCAGCCTTCATCCCGGACCGGTCCGATCGTCACCTTCACATCGGGCCAGATCTCTTGCACGGCGCGGGCCATGATATGCGCGCAATCGTGTCGGATCAGTTCCAGGGCCTGGGCATCGTCGGCCATCGTGTGGATGGCAATCGTCGCATTGGCCGCGATCGGCCAGGCCAGGTCCCAATGGCTGCCATTGACCGAGGCGCTGATCGCCTTTTTCGCCAAGCCCGGCGCGATGGAGGCGGCCACCTCGGCAGGCGTCACGCCCGCCGCATAGTCGCGCTTGTTGCCGTCGGGAAATGTCAGGGAAATCGTGGACATGGCTGTCCTCCTCGTCGATTTGGCGCCTACGAAACGCCCGGTTGCGGGTTATATCGGCAGGTTCTTGCCTGCAGCCCTGCGGGAAGTCAATTGCCGGCATCCCTTGGCGTGTCTTGGTCGGCGCGGGGCTGCCATGCGCGCCACAGCCCTGCTATAGCCCAGCCCATGATGCGCTATCTGAACATTACCCCCGACCGCCGCCTTGCCTTTCACAAGGTTGAAGGCAAAGGCCCCACCGTGGTTTTCCTCGGTGGCTTCAAGTCAGACATGTCTGGCACCAAGGCGATGGCGCTGCAGGACTGGGCAGAGGACCGGGGCCAGGCTTTCGTGCGGTTCGACTATTCCGGCCACGGGCAGTCGTCGGGCAAGTTTGTCGATGGCTGCATCGGTGACTGGTGCGCCGACGCCGCGGCGATGATCGCGGATCAGGTGACCGGGCCGGTCGTGCTGGTGGGATCGTCGATGGGCGGCTGGATTTCCCTGCTTTTGGCACGCAAGGTTCCGGACCGCATTCTGGGGCTGGTCGGGCTCGCAGCCGCACCCGATTTCACCGATGCGATCTGGGATGCGATGACCCCCGCGCAGCGCGATACCCTGCTGCGCGACGGTCAGATCCAAGAGCCGTCCGATTATGGACCCGACCCCTATATCTACACCCGCCGCCTGATCGAGGATGGACGCGATCAGCGCATCTTTGACCGGCCGCTGCCTCTGTCCTTTCCGACCCGCTGGCTCCAGGGGACTGCGGATGACGCCGTTCCCGTTCAGACTGCGCTTCGCCTGATGGATCACGCCACCGGGCCGGACATCCGGCTAACGCTGCTCAAGGATGCCGACCACCGCCTGTCGACACCGGAATGTCTGGAATTGATCAAGCAAACGGTCACGGATGTGGTGCAAACCGTTCAAACATGACCGGGACACGTTCCCCTAAGGCATGAGCCGCCTAAGGCATGAGATGCGGGCGCGTGGTCACGGGCGTAGGTCGCCCGATGTGCGTGTCGGCGCCGTGGCTACTGCGATGCGGCGAGGCCGAGCTTGGCCTTGCGAACAACCGAGGCGCCGGCATTCGCGTCGATGAACTTCAGCACCAACGGCCGGATGTTCAGACGCCAGCTTTTGCCTGCAAATATCCCGTAATGGCCTGCACCAGGCTCAAGGTGGCTCTGTTTCTTGCTGTCAGGCAGACCCGTCAGCAGCTTCAATGCCGCAATACACTGGCCTGGGGCGGAAATATCGTCATTCGCCCCCTCGACCGTGATGACGGCAACCTGGGTGATTGCACTCATGTCGACATGCCGCCCCGCCACGACAAATTCATTCCGGGAGATTTCGCGGTTCTTGAAGATGCGCTCCACCGTCGACAGGTAGAATTCCGCCGTCATGTCCATCACCGCAAGGTATTCGTCATAGAACCGGTTATGGGCATCATGATCGGACGCCTCGCCGCGCGACACGCGCATGATCTGTTCGGTGAAGGCCTTGGAATGGCGTTCGGCATTCATCGACATGAAGCTTTGCAGCTGCAACAGCCCGGGATAAACCTTGCGACCCGCGCCCTTGTAGGAGAATCCGACGCGTTGGATCGCGATGTTTTCCAACTGACCCATGGTGATGCGGCGACCAAAATCGGTCACGTCGGTCGCTGCGGCATCTGGATCCACCGGCCCGCCGATCAGCGTCAGGCTGCGTGGCTGGGCGTTCGGGTCCTCCGCCGCCAGATAGGCCACCGCGGCAAGCGTCAGCGGCACCGGCTGGCACACCGAGATGACATGGGTATCCGGCCCCAGCGCCCGCATGAAATCGACGAGGTAAAGCGTATAGTCCTCGACATCGAACTTGCCCGCGCTGACCGGAATGTCGCGCGCGTTGTGCCAGTCGGTGATGTAGACGTCACAATCGGGCAAGAGGCTGTTGACGGTGGACCGCAGCAGGGTGGCGTAGTGGCCGGACATCGGCGCGACCAGCATCACCTTGCGGGCCATCGGTGCGCGACGTCGCACCGAAAAATGGATGAGATTGCCGAACGGCCGTTCCACCACGGTCTTGATGTCGACCAGATGGTCCTGCCCCTCGGGTCCGACGATGGATCGGATGCCCCAGTCCGGTTTCACGATCATGCGGGAAAAGGAACGTTCGGCGACTTCGCCCCAGGCGGCAATCAGCGGCACCATCGGGTTCATCGACAAGGCGAAGGCGGGATAGGAGGCCATCGCCCGCGCAGTTGCACCAAACCACTCATTGGTGTTGCGCATGCTTTGCATCAGATCGTACGTCACCATATACTTCATGTCTGTCCTCGTCCGGCAGGGCACCGGTACCTTCGCCGCATTCCCCCCAGATGGGCGACATTATGCTGCATAGCGGCGAGACTACGTGGGAAAGATTAACATGACAACCGAAGACAGTGATGCAGGCGCCAAGGTTGAAAAACTAAACGCCAATCTTGCCAAATTCGACACATTGTCCAAGCGGTTGACAGCAGCGCTGGCCCATTACCGTCCCGTTGACACGGCACTTCATGGCCCGTCGAACGATCTTTATATGAAAGCCGCCACCGCCTATGTGGCCGAGATGATGCAGAACCCCGCCAAGATCATCGAGCATCAGATCGCGCATTGGGGCAAGACGGTAAAGCACTACGTCGAGGCACAGCAGGCTTTGGCCAAGGGCACCTTCGAGGCCCCCGCCGATCCGGGGCCCAAGGACCGCCGCTTTGCCAACCCGCTGTGGGACACGCATCCCATGTTCAACTATCTCAAGCAGCAATACCTGTTGAACGCCGACGCGATCACATCGACCGTCGCCGACATGGAGGTGATGGACCCCCAGGACCGCAAGCGGCTGGAATATTTCACCAAGCAGATCATCGACCTGTTTTCGCCTACGAACTTTCTGGCCACCAACCCCGATGCCCTGGAAAAGGCGGTCGCGACCGACGGCGAAAGTCTGGTTCAGGGACTTGAAAACCTCGTCCGCGACATCGAAGCCAACAGTGGCGATCTGGTGGTGACGCTCGCCAACCCCGAGGCGTTCAAGGTCGGCGAAAATCTTGGCACGACGCCGGGCTCGGTCGTCTATCGCAACCGCATGATGGAGCTGATCCAATACACGCCGACCACTGAAACCGTGTATCAGACGCCTCTGCTGATCTTCCCTCCCTGGATCAACAAGTTCTACATCCTTGATCTCAAGGCGCAGAATTCCTTGATCAAATGGATTGTGGATCAAGGGTTT
>JANPKV010000046.1:0-2646 GCA_031426185.1 Rhodobacterales bacterium
CATCGGCGTCTCCTATCGTGGTCGGGTCACAGTGATCTGCGTTACGTCACAGTTACCGCTGCGAAACGCGCCCGCGCAAGAGGTCAGATAAAAATCCCACATCCGCTTGAACCGGTCGTCAAAGCCGAGCCGCGCCACTTCCGACCAACGGGCGTTGAACACCTCGTGCCAGCGGCGCAAAGTCAGACTGTAGCTTTCGGCGAACTCCATCGACCCGCGCATCACCAGTCCCGCCCGCTCAATCTCGGTCTTCAGCACGGTCGGCGCGGGAAGCATACCGCCCGGAAAGATATATTTCTGAATGAAATCAACGCCACGCTTGTAGATCGGCCAACGCGCATCCGGCACCATGATGATCTGCAAGGTGGCATGGCGGCCCGGTTTCAGGCGTTCGCGCAATTGGCGGAAATAGACGGGCCAATAGCGCTGGCCGACCGCTTCGAACATTTCGATCGAGGCGATGCCGTCATAAAGGCCGGTCTCGTCGCGATAATCTTGCAACTTGATCGACACCCGGTCCGCGAGGCCCGCCTTGGCGATCCGCGCCACGGCATAGTCATGCTGCGCCTGGCTGATCGTCAGGCCTGTGACCCGCAGGCCGCGCTCAGCGGCGGCATATTCGGCGAAACCACCCCACCCACAGCCGATTTCCAGCACGTGATCGCCGGGCTTGGCCCCCATCTCGTCCACCATGGAGGCATATTTGGCGATCTGGGCCTGTTCCAGGCTTTCCTGCCCGGACCGGAACAGCCCTGACGAATAGGTCATCGTGTCGTCAAGCCAAAGCTGGTAGAATTCATTTCCGAGGTCGTAATGCGCGGCGATGTTGCGCCGCGCCTGACGCTTGGAATTGCCCATCATCCAGAACCGCAGGCGTTCGTAAGCCCTCACCATACCCATTCCCGGAAAACCGTCGTTCACGACGTTGTTTTCCGGCATCTGGATCAGATCAAGAAGCCCCTGAAGATCCGACGTCGTCCACCATTCGTCCAGATAGGCTTCACAGAAGCCCAGATCGCCGTCGCGGATCATGCGGGCAAAGACATCGGGGTTTCGCACCGTCACGTCGGCCGCCGGTCCAGGCAATTTGCCCTCGATCCGGAAACGCCGCCCATCCGGCAGGCAAAAATCCAGCCGCCCGCGCCCAAGCCGTTGGGCGACGTCGAAAACGGCGGCAAAGTAGCGCGGCAGGCCGGTCTGGCCCTTCGTGGACGTCAGGATCGCCATTGCCCCTCCCCAGGGTCTATTCTTGAATGGAACCCAAGCAGATACGCAACTTGGGCTCAAGAGTTTCGTGCAGCATACGCGCTCAATGCGCGCGCTCGACCGACAGCTAGGTCGATCATGGGCGCGGGATAGGGCGCGCGAGGGTCAAGTTGCCATTGTTTTGGCACAGCGGCGTAAAATGACAACGCGTCATGGGGCGGGTGGGCAGAAAGTTCCGCGATGAACCGGCGTCGATACGCGCCGTCAGGATCAAACTTTTCGGCTTGGGTCACCGGGTTGAAGACGCGGAAATAGGGTGCCGCATCGGGACCAGACCCCGCCACCCATTGCCAGCCCAAGGCGTTGGAGGCGGGATCCCAGTCGGTCAGACAGTCCGCGAACCAGTCCAGCCCGACCCGCCAGTCGGTCATCAGATGCTTGCACAGATAGCTGCCGACGATCATCCGCGCGCGGTTGTGCATGGTGCCCGTCACGAACATCTCGCGCATGGCGGCATCGACGAAGGGCACCCCCGTCATGCCGCGCCGCCAGCGTTCTGCGTCCGGGTTGTCGCCGCGCCAGGGAAAGCGGTCCCAGTCCTCGCGCCAGTTTGAGGTGGTGATGCGGGGCGTGTGATACATCAGGTGATAGGCAAATTCGCGCCACACCACCTCGCGCAGAAAGGTCTCGGCCCCGGCCTTGCCCTGGTGCAGGGCGCGCTGGCCTGCATGCCACAGCCGCAAGGGCGCGATCTCGCCGTAAGTCAGGTTTTGCGACATGCGTGACGTTCCGTCGACGTCCGGCCTGTCGCGCATGTCGCGGTACCGGTCGATCGCCTGATCGACAAAGCCGTCCAGCCGCGCCTGTGCCGCCGCCTCGCCCACCGTCTGGTGCGGCCGGACCACCGCAGCGCCACGCTGCATCCGGCGCGCCAGATGCCAGTCCTCCAGCCGGTCCGAGGCAGGCCAGTTTTCCGGCGCGGCCAGACGCGCCGGGGGGGAGATCAGGGCACCGGGATCACGCCGCTCCACCGCGCGCCAGAACGGCGTGTAGACGCGGTAGAACCCGCCCTGCCCCGTTTCGACCGTCCAGGGCTCAAACAGCACATGCCCGGGATGGCTCGTTGCCGTGACCCCGTCCGAAGTCATGGCCGCCTTGACTGCGGTATCGCGCTGAATGGCTGCCGGATCATAAAGCCGCGACCAGTGTACCGCCCTGGCACCGGTTTCAGCCACCAGCGCCTGCAGCACCGACAAGGCTGGACCGCGCCGCAGGATCATGCGACTGCCAATCGCACCAAGGCTGCGCGCAAAGTCCTCCACCGACAGGCCAAGCCGCCACAAGGCCGCGGCCCCCAGGGATTCGGTTTCCGGATCAAGGATGAAAACCGGGATGACCGGCCCGCCCGCCGCCGCTGCGGCCGCCACCATCGGCTGGTCG
>JANPKV010000047.1:0-3316 GCA_031426185.1 Rhodobacterales bacterium
GGTGAAGGCGGGCGCCAGCGCAGCCTTGCCGCGATGAAGCGCAAGCAGGAAAAGGCCCGTGCCAAGGCGCTGGGTCTGGGTCAAAAGGCCGAAAAGCAGGTGCGCGACGTGCAGCTGCCCGAAACCATCGTGATCAGCGAGCTTGCAAACCGGATGGCTGAACGTGCCGGTGACGTGGTCAAGTCCCTGATGAAGATGGGCTTGATGGTCACCTTGAACGAAGCCATCGATGCCGATACCGCCGAACTGGTGATCGAAGAGTTCGGCCACAAGGCCGTGCGCGTGTCCGATGCCGACGTGGAACAGGTCATCGACACCGTCAAGGACGCCGATGGCGACCTGTTCTCCCGTCCTCCCATCGTGACGATCATGGGCCATGTCGACCACGGCAAGACCAGCCTTCTGGACGCCATTCGTCATGCTTCCGTCGTTTCGGGCGAGGCTGGCGGGATCACCCAGCATATCGGGGCCTATCAGGTCACCGCCGATACCGGTGCCGTGATCACCTTCCTCGACACCCCCGGCCACGCGGCCTTTACCTCGATGCGTTCGCGTGGCGCGCAGGTGACGGATATCGTGGTCCTGGTGGTCGCGGCGGATGATGCCGTGATGCCCCAGACCATCGAGGCCATCGCTCACGCCAAGGCGGCCAAGGTCCCGATGATCGTCGCGATCAACAAGGTCGACAAGCACGACGCCAATCCGCAAAAGGTCCGTACCGATCTTTTGCAGCATGAAGTCGTTGTCGAGGCGATGTCCGGCGACGTGCAGGATGTCGAAGTGTCGGCCAAGACGGGCCAGGGACTGGACAAGCTGCTTGAGGCGATTGCGCTGCAGGCGGAAATTCTGGAACTGCGCGCAAACCCAAAACGTGCCGCGTCCGGTGCGGTGATCGAGGCCAAGCTCGATGTGGGCCGCGGCCCCGTCGCGACCGTGCTGGTCAGCAACGGCACCCTGCGCAAGGGCGACATCTTTGTCGTCGGCGAACAGTGGGGCAAGGTTCGCGCGCTGATCAACGACAAGGGCGAGACCGTGTCCGAGGCGGGTCCGTCCGTTCCGGTCGAGGTGTTGGGTCTGACCGGGACGCCGCAGGCGGGTGACACGCTGAACGTCGTGGAAACCGAAGCGCAGGCTCGTGAGATCGCCGACTACCGCGAAAAGGCGGCCAAGGACAAACGTGCGGCGGCTGGTGCCGCAACCACGCTGGAGCAGCTGATGGCCAAGGCCAAGGCGGACCAGTCGGTTGCCGAGCTTCCCGTTGTGGTCAAGGCCGACGTTCAGGGTTCGGCCGAGGCGATCGTTCAAGCGCTGGAAAAGGTCGGCAACGACGAGGTGCGGGTGCGTATCCTGCATTATGGCGTTGGCGCGATTACCGACAGCGATGTCAGTCTCGCCGAAGCCAGCGGTGCGCCGATCATCGGCTTCAATGTCCGTGCCAATGCTTCGGCGCGGAACTCTGCCAGCCAGAAGGGGGTCGAGATCCGCTATTACTCGATCATCTATGATCTGGTGGACGACATCAAAGCCGCCGCCTCGGGCCTGCTCAAGGCCGAGATCCGCGAAACCTTCATCGGTTACGCGACGATCAAAGAGGTGTTCAAGGTCACCGGCGTCGGCCAGGTCGCAGGGTGTCTCGTCACCGAAGGCGTGGCCCGTCGGTCCGCTGGCGTGCGTCTGCTGCGCGACAACGTGGTCATCCACGAAGGGACGCTCAAGACGCTCAAGCGCTTCAAGGACGAGGTCAAGGAAGTCCAGTCCGGCCAGGAATGCGGCATGGCGTTCGAACGCTATGAAGATATCCGGCAGGGCGATGTCATCGAAATCTTTGAGCGTGAAGAGGTCAAGCGCACCTTGGCCTGACCTCCGTCGCGGTGTTGAAATGAACAAAGGCCGGACATCACGTCCGGCCTTTGTACATTCGCCCTTGGGTCAGATCAGGAGTGCTTGACCGCGGAAACAGGCTGACCAACCAACGTCTTGCCGTCGACGCTGATCATGATCTTCCCGTCTGAAAGCTGCCGCACCAAAAGACCCTGTACCGACACACAACTACCGATCGCGATTGTTTTGAGCATAGCCATCCCCACCCATGCTGTTTCGTTTCTTTATGCCGGCGATCCTTGCAGTTACCGCTATGTTTCAAAACTAGCTTATTTCCGTAACAATCAAACCATAATTTTGCCTTAATTGTCAGCGTGCAGCGAAAAACTGCCTTAGAGCCAGTCCCGCAGCACCGCAACGAGCGGCAGATCCGCCGGCGGCATCGGAAAGTCGCGCAATTGAGCAGGTTTTGCCCAAGAAAGTGCCTGTCCTTCACGGCCTTGCGGGATCCCCTCCCACTTGCGGCAGGCAAAAAGCGGCATCAACAAGTGGAATGATTCGTAGGCGTGGCTGGCAAAGGTCAGGGGCGCGAGGCAGCTTTTCCAGGTCTCGATCCCCAGTTCCTCGTGCAGCTCCCGGATCAGCGCGGCTTCGGGCGTTTCGCCGGGTTCAACCTTGCCGCCCGGAAACTCCCACAGCCCGGCCATCGATTTGCCTTCGGGGCGTTGCGCCAGCAAGACCCGTCCGTCGCGGTCGATCAGGGCGACCGCCGCGACCAGCACGATCGTCATGACCGGTAATCTGCGTTGATTTCGATGTAGCGGGCGGTCAGGTCGCAGGTCCACACCGTGCGGGCAAATCGCCCGAGCCCCAGATCGACAGCGATCACCAGATCCTGGCGCTGCATGTAGGCCGCCCCGTCCTCTTCGCGGTAATCGGGCGCGCGCCAGCCGTTCTTTGCCACGAGTATATCACCAAAGCGGATCGTCAGCCTGTCACGGTCCGCGACCGCGCCCGACTTGCCGATGGCCGCGACGATGCGACCCCAGTTCGGATCCTGTCCCGCGACCGCCGTCTTGACCAGCGGCGAATTGGCAATGCTCATCGCGACCCGGTGCGCATCGTCACGGGACTGCGCACCGGTGACGCGCACTTCGACAAATTTGGTCGCCCCCTCGCCGTCGCGCACGACCTGATGCGCCAGCTGCATCATGATGCCGCGCAGGGCGGCCTCAAAGGCTTTGGCGACCTCACCCTTGACGGGCGCTGCCTCGCTTTGCCCGGTCGCGCACAGCAAAAGCGCATCCGAGGTGGATGTGTCGCTGTCGACCGTGATCGCGTTGAAGGTGTCGCCCACATTGCGGTCGAGCATGTTCTGCAGCCCGGTCGCCGAAATCCTGGCATCGGTGAAGATATAGACAAGCATCGTCGCCATGTCGGGCGCGATCATCCCCGATCCCTTGGCGATCCCGGCAATCTGGATCACGCCGCCGTC
>JANPKV010000048.1:0-2243 GCA_031426185.1 Rhodobacterales bacterium
AAAGAATGCCCGCGCCTTGGACTTGGCGCTGCGCTCGGCCATGGTCATCGCCTCGGCCGCCGCCGTCGCCTCGTCCAGAAGGCTTGCATTGGCCACATCCAGCCCGGTCAGATCGCAGATCATCGTCTGATAGTTCAGCAAGGCCTCAAGCCGCCCTTGGGCGATCTCGGGCTGATAGGGGGTATAGGCGGTATACCAGGCCGGGTTTTCCAGAATGTTGCGCTGGATCGCAGGCGGCGTGACCGTCCCGTAGTACCCCTGCCCGATCAGGCTGGTCATGACCTTGTTCTTCTGGCTGACCTCTTTCATCCGTGCCAGGAGTTCATGCTCGGCAAGGGGTGCCCAGGACAACGGCTTTGACTGCCGGATGGACGGCGGAACGGTCTGGTCGATCAACTCGTCCAGCGAGCGGACCCCCACCGCGCGCAGCATCTCGTCCATCTCCGCGGGCGACGGCCCGATATGGCGGCGGTTGGCAAAATCATACGGATTGTAGTCGACAGGGGTGTAGGTCATGCGGCACCTTTGTTCTGCAACCGGCGGCCACCGTTCGCGGCCACCGCATTTGATCAACCAGTGTTCCCGGGGTCGTCGTCTTGCGCTTGCGCGATCCGACGACCGGCTTCAGCCAACAAGTTCCTGGTATTCATCCTCGTCCATGAACTCATCAAGGACGGCCAGATCATCCAGCTTCATCTTGAAAAACCAGGCCGCGCCGGTCGGGTCCTCGTTGACCAGGGCGGGCGTGGTCACCAGTTTGGCGTTCACTTCGACGATCTCGCCATCGACCGGCGCCAGGATGTCCGAAGCGGCCTTGACGCTTTCGATCACGCAGACCTCGTCACCCTCGGCCACCATCGTCTCGACCTCGGGCAGTTCGATAAAGACGACGTCGCCCAGTTGCGAGGCTGCATGCTCGGTGATGCCGACGACAACGAGGTCGCCCTCGACGCGCAGCCATTCGTGATCCTTTGTGTATTTCATCGCCATCCTCAGCGTTTGTAGGTTGTGGGTTGGAAAGGAAGTTCGGCAACCGTGACCGGCAGATGCTTGCCGCGCACGTCGCCTTCAAGAGCGGTGCCGGGCGTCGCAAAGGCGGCGGCGACATAGCCCATCGCGATCGGGGCCTCGACCGATGGCCCGAAACCGCCCGAAGTGACGCGGCCAATGGGGGTGTCATCCGGGGCAAACAGTTCGGTCCCCTCGCGCATCGGGGCGCGACCATCGGGGCGCAGGCCAACGCGCAGACGCTCCGGCCCCTCTGCCAGTTCGCGCAGGATGCGCGCAGCGCCAGGAAATTCGCCTTCGCGCGCGCCACCGGTCCTGCGGGCCTTTTGCATGGCCCAGGTCAGACCTGCTTCGACCGGGCTGGTCGTCTCGTCGATGTCATGGCCATAAAGGCAAAGCCCGGCCTCCAGCCGCAGGCTGTCGCGCGCGCCAAGGCCGATGGGCTTCACGGTCGGGTCCGCCAGCAGGTTGCGCGCGAAATCCTCGGCCTGCGACATCGGGAGCGAGATCTCGAACCCGTCTTCGCCGGTATAGCCGGACCGCGAAATCCACACATCGCCGATCACCGCCTGATCCATGAACCGCATCGCGGCGACCCCCGGCAAGACCATAGCCAGCGCGGCCTCCGCACCGGGCCCCTGCAGGGCCAAAAGCGCGCGGTCGGTCAGCGGCACCACCTCCACCCCCGGCATGGCCGCAGTCATGTGGGCGATGTCGGCCGCCTTGCAGGCTGCGTTGACCACGACAAACAGATGATCGCCCCGGTTGGCAAACATCAGGTCATCCAGAATGCCGCCCGTCTCGTTGGTAAACAGGCCATAGCGCTGCCGCCCTTGGGCCAGCCCCAGCACATCGACCGGCATCAGCGCCTCGAATGCCAGACACAAATCTTCCATCGACCCTTTGGGTCTCAGGATGACTTGACCCATGTGGCTGACATCGAAAAGGCCCGCTGCGGCGCGTGTATGCAGATGCTCCTTCATCACCCCGGCGGGGTACTGGACAGGCATTTCATAGCCCGCAAAGGGCACCATCCTGCCTTGCAATTCCACATGCAGGTCGTGCAGCCCCAGACGCTGCAATCGGTTCCCGTCAAGGTCGGTCACGCCGCCCTCCTGTCCATCGCCGGAAAAACCGGCATCGTCCGGGCAGACCAATCCCCGCCCCGCGATGCCCCCTCTGTCCCTGCGCCAGCTGGCGCGCCTGAGATTGTTATCCCTTCGGCGTCCCGGACA
>JANPKV010000049.1:0-7535 GCA_031426185.1 Rhodobacterales bacterium
GAGAGGATTGAACTCTCGACCTCTCCCTTACCAAGGGAGTGCTCTACCACTGAGCTACTGCAGCGCCGATTGTGGCGGCGGGATAGACGCAATCCCGGGCCCGCGCAACCCCCTTTTCTGTCGGCATCTGGACCCTGACCCGTCCATCAGCTATGGGATGGCCATGCGTGAGACCCCGCAAAAGCCGACACAGATCGATCGCGACAAACCGGCACCTGCGACCGGGCAGGCGGCGGCGCGCGAGGCGCGGCTGAAGGCTGCGCTCAAGGCAAACATGGCGCGGCGCAAAATGCAGGCCAAGGCGCGGCAGGCGCCGGATAAAAAAACAGAGGACTAGGGGCATGGATTCGATCGTCGTCAAAGGAAACGGGGCACTGTCCGGGGTGATCCCGATTGCGGGGGCTAAGAACGCCTGCCTCACGCTGATGCCTGCGACGCTTTTGAGCGAAGAGCCGCTGACACTGACCAATGCGCCGCGCCTGTCGGACATCGCCACGATGACGCAGCTGTTGCAGTCCCTTGGGGCGGAGGTGGCCAGCCTGCAGGACGGGCTGGTGCTGGCAATGTCGAGCCACGCGATCTCCAACCACACCGCCGATTACGACATCGTGCGCAAGATGCGCGCCTCGATCCTGGTCCTCGGTCCGATGCTGGCGCGCGACGGCCATGCGGTCGTCTCCCTGCCGGGAGGATGTGCCATTGGCGCGCGGCCGGTCGACCTCCATCTCAGGGCGCTGGAGGCGATGGGCGCGACGCTGGATCTGCGCGACGGCTATGTCCATGCCAAGGCCCCTGGTGGACGTCTGAAGGGCGCGGTGTTCGAGTTTCCCTTCGTCTCGGTCGGGGCGACCGAAAACGCGCTGATGGCGGCAACATTGGCCAAAGGCACGACGGTGCTGAAAACCGCCGCGCGTGAGCCCGAGATCGTCGACCTTGCCCAGTGCCTGCGCAAGATGGGCGCCCGGATCGAGGGCGAAGGCACCGGCACGATCACCATCGAGGGCGTTGACCGGCTGCACGGGGCGACCCACCGGGTCGTGGCCGACCGGATCGAGCTTGGCACCTACATGCTGGTTCCGGCGATCTGCGGTGGCGAAATCGAATGCCTTGGCGGCACCATCGACCTTGTCGGCGCCTTCGCCGAGCGGCTGGATGCGGCAGGCGTGTCGGTGACGCAGACCAATCGCGGCGTGAAGGTCAGCCGCAAGAACGGGCGCATCCGGGCCGTCGACGTGATGACCGCGCCTTATCCCGGTTTCCCCACCGACCTGCAGGCGCAGATGATGGCGCTTTTGTGTACCGCCGAAGGTACCTCCGTGCTGGAGGAAAAGATCTTCGAGAACCGTTTCATGCATGCCCCCGAACTGATCCGCATGGGCGCGCAGATCGAGGTTCATGGTGGCCACGCCACCGTCACGGGCGTCCCGAAACTCAAAGGCGCTCGCGTCATGGCAACGGATTTGCGCGCCAGCGTCAGCCTGATCCTTGCAGCACTTGCAGCCGAAGGAGAGACCGTCGTCAGTCGCGTCTATCACCTCGATCGCGGATATGAGCGCGTCGAAGAAAAACTGCGCGCCTGCGGAGCGCTGATCGAACGGATCAAGGCCGCCTGATGGCAGATGCAACTTTCGAAGACGGGGCCGAGGCGCCCCTTCGGTTGATCGCACGGGATGCGGACGATCTGGGCGTGATCTCGAGCTTGCTGCAGGATGCGGTCTTTCCGATCACGGACATGGCCTATGAGGCCCCGCGCCGCCGCTTTGCCCTGCTGGTAAATCGGTTCCGCTGGGAAGACCGCGCCGCCGCAGCCGCCGCCGGCCGGCCGTTTGAGCGTGTCCGCGCCCTGCTGGTGGTGGAGGATGTCTTGCGGGTGCGCACCAGTGGCATCGACCGTGCTGACCGTGACGTCATCCTGTCCGCCCTGACGCTGGCCTTTGCACCCGGCCCGGACGGCACCGGCACCCTGACCCTGACGCTTGCAGGAGACGGCGCGGTTGCGTTGGACGTCGAGGCACTGGAGGTGCGGCTCGACGACGTAACACGGCCCCATCGGGCGGTGTCCAAAGCGGTGCCGCGACACGATGACTGACAAAGGTCGGGCGGTGCCTCTGGTTCTTGCAGCCCAACCCGCGCCACCCGGGACAGTCTTGCAAGGATGAACGGGAAAGCGCGCGCTTGAGCCCGTGGGCGGCGCGCGCTATCTGGGGCAGGTCGCTTTGTGAAAGTCCCTCCTATGTCCGCTGTCCCTCAAAATGCGTTGGTCGTGTAATGCCCGTGTTCCTGTCGAGCCGCGATACCGGATTCGAGCCCGCCTTTGCAGCGCTTCTGGGCCACAAGCGCGAAGAGGCCGAGGATGTGGATCAGGCGGTTGCGGCCATCATCGCCGATGTCCGGGCAAGGGGCGATCTTGCCGTCCTTGAACTGACGGAAAAGTTTGACAGGCTGACGCTGACGCCCCAAACGCTGGCGTTTTCCGCCACAGAGATCGCGGCTGAGGTCGCCCGCGTGACCGCCGAGGACCGCGCCGCGCTGACGCTTGCCGCTGACCGGATCCGTGCCTATCACGAACGCCAGATGCCCCGGGATGAAAGCTGGACCGATGCCACCGGGGCCACCCTTGGCTGGCGGTGGACGCCCGTTTCCGCGGCGGGGTTATATGTGCCCGGGGGACTTGCATCCTATCCGTCCTCGGTTCTGATGAACGCCCTGCCGGCCCGCGTGGCCGGGGTCGAACGGCTTGTCATCGCCTGCCCGACACCGGACGGTGTGGTGAACCCCCTGGTGCTGCTGGCAGCGCAGATCGCAGGCGTCGACAAGGTCCTGAGGATCGGCGGCGCGCAGGCCATCGCGGCCCTGGCATATGGCACCCCAAGCATTGATCCGGTGGACAAGATCACCGGCCCCGGCAACGCCTATGTGGCCGCAGCCAAACGCCGGGTGTTCGGCCGCGTGGGCATCGACATGATCGCAGGCCCGTCGGAGATCCTGGTGATCGCCGACGGGGACAACGACGCTGACTGGGTCGCGCTGGACCTGCTGTCGCAGGCCGAACATGACGCAAGCACCCAATCGATCCTGATCACCACGGATGCCGCTTTCGGCCGAATGGTTGCGGCGGCGGTCGACCGCTATCTGCAGACCCTCGAGCGTCGGGCCATTGCCGGGGCGGCCTGGGCCAATAACGGCGCGATCATCGTGGTGGACAGCCTGGACCGGGCCGCCGCGCTGGCAAATCGGATTGCTCCCGAACACCTGGAAATCCTGACCGCAAACCCCGAAGCGCTTGCCGCCATGATCCCGCATGCGGGCGCGATCTTTCTGGGGCAATGGACGCCCGAGGCCATCGGCGACTATGTCGGCGGTCCGAACCATGTCCTGCCCACGGCGCGGTCGGCACGGTTTTCGTCCGGACTGAACGTCCTCGACTTCATGAAGCGCACCACCATGGCCCGCATGACGCCTGCCTCGCTTGCAGCGATCGGCCCCGCCGCAGAACGGCTGGCGATCTCCGAAGGACTCCAGGCACACGGACTGAGCGTGCGCGCGCGATTGGCCAGGCTGAACGCCGCAACCGGGGACCGCAGGTGACCAACCGCCTTTGCCACATCGCGATCGATGAACGCGGCCTGATCCGCCCGACGCCCGAGATCGAGCAGGAACGGCGCGTCGCGATCTTTGATCTTTTGGAAGACAACAGTTTTGCGCTGCCGCCCCGCGACGGTCGCGCGGCGCCCGAAGGTCCCTACCGCCTTGGTCTGGCCATCCGCGAGGGACGGCTGGTCTTTGAGATCGCGACCGAAGCAGAGGCCCCGGTGACTGCGTTCCATCTGTCGCTCGGGCCGTTCCGGCAGGTGGTAAAGGACTACTTCCAGATTTGCGAAAGCTATTTTGACGCAGTGAAACGCCTGCCCCCCAGCCAGATCGAGGCGATCGACATGGCGCGCCGCGGCATCCACAACGAAGGTGCGCGGGTGCTTCAGGAACGGCTTGACAGCAAGGCAGAGGTCGATATCGACACGGCCCGCCGCCTGTTCACGCTGATCTGCGTCCTGCACTGGGGCTGATCGTGGCAGACTTTCCCCAATCGGTGCTTTTCTGCTGCGATCACAATGCTGTCCGCTCTCCCATGGCCGAAGGCCTGATGAAGCAGATGTACGGCCAGCGCGCCTATGTGCAGTCTGCGGGCGTCAAGAACGACATGGAGATCGACGGATTCTCCATCGCGGCCTGCAAGGAGATGGGGATCGAGCTATCGCGCCATCGGTCCCGCAGTTTCGAGGAAATGCAGGAATGGGGCGATGACCTTTCGCAGTTTGACCTGATCGTGGCGCTGTCGCCCGCAAGCCAGCGCATGGCGCTGGAACTGACGCGGTTTCATCACCTTGAGATCGAGTATTGGCCGATTCTGGACCCGACCGGACTTGGGGAAAGCCGCGAGGCCAAACTTGCCGCATACCGCCAGTCGCGTGACCAGATCCGTGACCGGATGCTGGCGCGCTTCGGACCACCGACCGAGCCCGGCGTTGCGGTCTGATCAGGCCGAATGCGCGCCTGCGGCCAGACCCGCGACAAAGGCCAGCACCTCTGCCACCGACTTGCCCGCGCCGATTTCCTTGACGATGGCCGACCCGACCACACAGCCATCCGCAACCGCTGCGATGCTTCTGGCGGCCTCGGGCGTGTTGATCCCGAAACCCACGATGACCGGCAGATCGGTCGAGGCCTTGATGCGCGCCACCTCGGGGCCGACATCCGTCACAACCGCTGCGGCCGCGCCGGTGATCCCGGTGACCGATACATAATAGACAAAGCCGGATGTGTTCTGCAGCACTTTCGGCAACCGTTTGGCGTCGGTCGTGGGTGTGGCAAGCCGGATGAAGTTCAGGCCCGCCGCCTGCGCCGGCAGGCAGAGTTCCGCATCCTCTTCGGGCGGCAGGTCCACCACGATAAGCCCGTCGATCCCGGCGGACGTCGCCTCGGCTAGAAAACGGTCCACACCGCGCGAATAGATGGGGTTGTAATACCCCATCAGGACGATGGGCGTGGTCGTGTCCGTCGCGCGGAAGTCGCGCACCATCTTCAGCGTGGCATCGACCGTCATGCCGCCCTCCAGCGCGCGCTGGCCCGCCGCCTGGATCGTCGGCCCGTCCGCCATCGGATCGGTAAAGGGCAGCCCGAGCTCGATGATATCCACGCCTGCCCCGGGCAGCCCCTTCATCACCGCAAGGGCGGTCGCCACATCGGGATCGCCCGCCATGATATAGCTCACAAAGGCCTTTTTGCCCGAGGCGCGAAGGCGGGCAAAAGTGTCGTCGATGCGAGTCATGGCCGTCCCCCGAAAGATGCTGTCGGGGTTTGCACGGGGCCGGTCGGAAAATCAATGGCCTATGGTTGCAGCCGTGACAGGGATCGCAGGTAACACGAAAAACGCGGTGACCGGCCCGCCGTGCAAGGGCTGCGGTGAAAGCTTGAACCCCGGCCCGCCCGCGACTAGAAGCAGCCGTCGCAAGCGGAGGATCCGATGGGTTTCAAGATGGGTATCGTGGGGCTGCCGAATGTCGGCAAATCCACGCTTTTCAATGCGTTGACCCGAACTGCCGCAGCGCAGGCGGCGAACTTTCCCTTTTGCACCATCGAGCCGAATGTCGGCGAGGTCGCGGTGCCCGATGCGCGGCTGGAAAAGCTTGCCGCCATTGCGATGAGCAAGCAGATCATCCCGACCCGCATGACGTTCGTCGATATTGCAGGGCTGGTCCGGGGCGCGTCCAAGGGTGAGGGCTTGGGCAACCAATTCCTTGCAAACATTCGCGAATGTGATGCCATCGCGCATGTCCTGCGGTGTTTTGAGGACGGCGACATCACCCATGTCGAGGGGCGGATCGATCCCGTGGCCGATGCCGAGACGATCGAGACGGAACTGATGCTGGCCGATCTGGAAAGCGTGGAAAAGCGCCTCGCGAACCTCGCACGGAAACTGCGCGGCGGGGCGGACAAGGAAGCGGCGGATCAGGACCGGCTGTTGCGCATGGCATTGAAAGCGCTGGAAAATGGCCAGCCCGCACGGACCGTGAAGGTTACCGAGGACGACCTTCGGACCTGGCGTTTGCTGCAGCTTTTGACATCAAAACCCGTGCTTTACGTCTGCAATGTCGAAGAAGCGTCGGCGGCTGCCGGCAATTCCCAGTCAGAGCGTGTCGCCAAGATGGCGGCGGGGCAGGGGGCGGCGTCGGTGGTGATCAGCGCGCGCATCGAAGAAGAAATCAGCCAGCTGGCCGAGGACGAGGCCGCGATGTTCCTTGAAGAGATGGGCCTGCACGAGGCGGGTCTCGACCGGCTGATCAAGGCGGGCTACAAGCTGTTGGGATTGCAGACCTATTTCACCGTAGGCCCCAAGGAAGCCCGCGCCTGGACGATCCCGGCTGGCACCTTGGCCCCCCAGGCGGCGGGCGTGATCCATGGCGATTTCGAGAAAGGCTTCATCCGGTCCGAGACGATCGCATATGACGACTACATCGCCGGAAACGGCGAGGCGGGCGCAAAAGAGGCGGGCAAGTTCCGGGTCGAAGGCAAGACCTATGAGGTCAAGGACGGGGATGTGCTGCATTTCCTGTTCAGCGGATAGCCTGTCGCAGGTGCCGCGTTGATGCGCATACGGGGCACGAATTTGTCACGGCTGACGTTTGCCGGGCATCAAAATCAAATAGATTGCAGGGAGCAGCTCGCAGGGCGAACCCGGCCCTGCGGACCGGTCGGCGCTTTGGAGCCGCTTATGGTCCCGTCACGACGATATTCAGGATCACCGTTGCCGTTGGCACCCGACCTGTCGGTGGCACCCGGTCGCGGGCCAGGTCCCTGAGCGCCTCGATTCGCGACCGCTGACTGCGCCGTCCTGTTGGCATTCGTCATCGGCATGCGGCAGGCAGGTCGATCCCAGACCGCCCCGTCAGGCGACGGCGAATGCACACCCCCCTCCCAACCCTTGCTCCCGCCTGCTAACGTCTCGGCCGACCCAACCGGACGCCGCCGCACATGCCCACCTCGGAACTTTTCCTGCTCACGCTTTTGCTGATCTTTGCGTTGCCCTATCTGGCATGGCGTGCGGCGGGGGCTCCGCTTGCCCTGCCGCTCGTCGTGGTGCAGATCGTCGCGGGCATCCTTCTTGGTCCGGGAATAGCGGGGATGGTCTGGCCGGACCTGCATGCGGCGCTTTTCACCTCCGACGTGCTGACCGCCCTAAGCGGCGTGGCGTGGTGGGGGGTGATCCTCTTCGTGTTTCTTGCGGGGCTTGAGCTTGATCTGCGCGAGACCTGGGCAGCACGGGGAGAGACGGCGACCGTGGCGGCACTGGCACTGGCGGTGCCGCTGGCGCTGGGCACGGGCGCGGGTGCGTTTCTGATCGGCTTTCCCGGCTGGCTGGGCGCGAACGCCGCCCCGTGGCAGGCGGCTCTGGGCATCGGGATGGCCTGTGCAGTGACTGCCCTGCCCATCCTGATCCTGTTTCTGACCGAACTGAAACTGCTGCGCACGTCGATCGG
>JANPKV010000050.1:0-1501 GCA_031426185.1 Rhodobacterales bacterium
CACTTCGCCTTTGTCATTCACCTCGGCCACGAGGGTCTCCTTCTGCTTCAACCGGCGAAGCAGAACAGATGTCCGCCGGTCGACAAATCGTTGGGTCAGCGCGGCATGCAGCGCATCCGACAGGCGGTCTTCTACAGCGCGCGTCTCGCCGCGCCAATGGCTTTCGTCTTCAACCCAGCCAGTACGTTGCGCCACATAGGTCCATGTGCGGATATAGGCCAACCTTTTGGAGATGGCGTCAATGTCGCCGCCGGGCCTGTCGATGCGTTCAACGGCCGTTTTCATCCAGTCGGAGGGGATTTTGCCGCCGCCAAGGCCACGGCCCACAAGAAATTCATATAGCCGCACCAGCAGCGAGGCATGTTCTGCCGGAGAACTGCCGCGAAAATCGGGAACGCGGCAGATATCCCACAAAAGCTGCACCCGCTTGGGGCCGGTCAGGCGCTCGCGTATCTCGGGCATTTCGGCCAAGGCCTTCAGCGCCGTCAGGTCGTCGGAATCGCGTGCGCGGGTCAGCCAGTCGTTGCTCGTCGGTTCTTCAAGTGAACGGATCAATCGTTCGGCAGTGCCGAAATCAAGGTCCACATTGCGCCAATGCAGTTTCCGGACCGGCTCAAACCGGTGGTTTTCGATGGCATCGATGGTGTCTGCGTCAGGTTCGCGCGCCTCGCCCGTGATCCCGAACGTGCCGTTTTCGGTATGGCGACCGGCGCGGCCCGCGATCTGCGCCAGTTCCTGCGGGTACAATCCACGCATCCGCCGACCATCGAACTTGGCGGTGGAGGCAAAGGCCACATGGGCAATATCAAGGTTCAGGCCCATGCCTATGGCATCCGTCGCGACCAGAAAATCCACGTCGCCGTTCTGGTAAAGCGCCACCTGCGCATTGCGCGTGCGGGGCGACAGGGCGCCCATCACCACGGCGCAACCGCCGCGCTGGCGGCGGATCAGTTCAGCGATGGCATAGACGTTTTCGACCGAAAACCCGACAATGGCGCTGCGCGGGGGGATGCGGCTTATCTTTTTCGAACCGGCATAGGTCAGCGTCGAAAATCGGTCGCGTTTCAGAAACTGGACGCGCGGGATCAGCGCGGCAATCGCCCCGCGCATCGTGTCGGAGCCCATGAACAGGGTCTCGTGCAGACCGCGGGCGCGCAGCAGGCGGTCGGTGAAGACATGGCCACGGTCGGCGTCGCCACAAAGCTGAATCTCGTCCACCGCAACGAAATCCGCGCCGATCTCCAGTGGCATCGCCTCAACGGTGCAGACCCAGTACTGGGTGCGGTCCGGGACGATGCGTTCCTCACCGGTGACCAATGCCACCACGGACGGCCCGCGCGAGGCGACGATGCGGTCATAAACCTCGCGCGCAAGAAGGCGCAGCGGCAGGCCGATCACCCCTGTCCGGTGCGCCAGCATCCGTTCGATGGCATAATGGGTCTTGCCGGTATTGGTCGGCCCAAGGACCGCCGTGACCGTTGCGGTCTCGCGCATGTTCGGT
>JANPKV010000051.1:0-8368 GCA_031426185.1 Rhodobacterales bacterium
TGCAGGGCGTCTATCCGCCGGGCTCGACCTTCAAGATGGTGACGGCGCTGGCAGCGCTGGACGCAGGCGTCATCGATATCAATTCCACGACCCGCTGCCCGGGATATCTGGAGTTTGGCGGCAGGCGGTTCCACTGCTGGAAGCGCGCGGGCCACGGCACGGTCGATCTGGCGCGCTCATTGGCCGAAAGCTGCGACGTCTATTACTACGACATCGCGCAAAAGGTCGGGATCGACAAGATCGCCGAAATGGGCAAGCGGCTGGGCCTCGGCATTCGTCACGAACTGCCGATGTCGGCGATCTCCGAAGGCAACATGCCCAACAAGGCGTGGAAACAGGAACGTCACAAGGCGGATTGGCGGATCGGCGACACCATCAACGCGGCGATCGGACAGGGTTACGTGCTGGCGTCGCCCTTGCAGCTGGCGGTGATGACGGCGCGGATCGCGACCGGGCGCGCCGTGGTGCCGCGGCTGGTGCGCATGATCGACGGGCAGGAAACGCCGGTGGCGGACTTTGCGGCGCTGGGTGTGGGTAGTGCAGCACTGGGCCAGATCCGCGAAGGCATGAGCAGCGTGATGAACAGCAAGAAGGGCACGGCATATTCAAGCCGCATCACCGACGCGACCAAGACCTTTGCCGGCAAGACCGGAACAAGCCAGGTGCGCAATATCAGCACGGCAGAACGCGCAAGCGGGGTCATCTCCAACGAGGATCTGCCCTGGGAGCGCCGCGACCACGCGCTGTTCGTCGGCTTTGCGCCGTTCGACTCCCCCCGTTATGCGGTTTCTGTGGTGGTGGAGCATGGCGGCGGCGGATCGGCGGCGGCGGCCCCCATCGCGCGCGACGTCATCTTGCGCGCGATGAGTGACGGCCTGCCGTCGCTTGACGCCTATCCAGACAGTCAGCGCGGCCGGATCGAGACCATGCTGAATGAGCTGAACCTGCGGTCGGTGGAGGCTGACAGCCCCATCCCGACCCGGACCTGAGGCCGGCGCGATGAGTTTTCTTGAATATCGCGTCAAGACCGTGCCCACGGGACTGCGCAAGGTTCTCTACGTGAACTGGCCAGTCGTGCTGTTGATGACGGCGGTCGCGTCTGTCGGGTTCCTGATGCTTTATTCCGTCGCAGGCGGGCGGTTCGACCTGTGGGCGGAACGGCAGATGCGGGTCTTCGGCCTTGGGCTGGTGCTCATGTTCGTGGTGGCGTTCGTGCCGATCTGGTTCTGGCGCAACGTGTCGGGTGTCGCGTATCTCGCGTCCATCGTCATGCTGGTCGGGGTGGAACTCGTGGGCGAGACGCGGGGCGGCGCGCAGCGCTGGATCGATGTCGGTTTCATCCAGTTTCAGCCCTCCGAGATGATGAAATTCACGCTCGTGATGATGCTGGCAAGCTATTACGACTGGCTCGACATTAAAAAAATGTCGCGACCGACCTGGGTGCTTTTGCCTGTCGTTCTGATCATCGCGCCGACGTTTCTGGTCCTGATGCAGCCGAACCTTGGTACGTCGCTGATGCTGGTGATGGGCGGCGGAGCCGTGATGTTCGCGGCAGGCGTCAGCCTTTGGTACTTTGCGGCAGTCGCCTTGTTGGCTGTCGGCGGCGTGGCGGCGGTCATTCTGTCACGGGGCACGCCATGGCAGTTGCTGCATGACTATCAATACACCCGGATCGACACGTTTCTGAACCCTACCGCAGATCCGTTGGGGGCGGGTTACAACATCATCCAGGCCAAGATCGCGCTCGGGTCCGGTGGCTGGTCGGGCAAGGGCTACATGCAAGGCACCCAGAGCCGTTTGAACTTTCTGCCCGAAAAGCACACCGATTTCATCTTTACCACCGTGGCCGAGGAGTTCGGGTTCATCGGGGCGTTCTCGCTCTTGGCGCTGTACGGGGCAATCCTTGCCTTCCTGATCGCGGCGGCATTGCAGAACAAGGACCGGTTTTCCGCGCTTTTGATCCTGGGGGTGGCGGCCAACCTGTTCTTCTACATCGCGGTCAATCTGTCGATGGTGATGGGGATGGCGCCCGTGGTGGGGGTGCCGTTGCCGCTGTTGTCCTATGGCGGGTCGGCCATGCTCGTCCTGATGGTCGGCTTTGGTCTGGTGCAAAGCGCGCATATCCACAGGCCAAGGTGATGCGGCGGCACGCGCGGTTCCTTTCGGCTTTCGCGGTCGGCATCGGGGCTGCGGCCCTCGCCTGGCTGGTCGGGGGCGGTCTTGGGGTTGCCTCGCTTGTCGCCGTGGATGCGTTCTATCTGGCCTATCTCTGCCTGATGCTGCCTTTGGTCCGACAAGGCCCCGATGATCTGCAAAAGCGGGCGGCGGATGAGGACGAGGGCGCGGGCCTGATCATCTTTCTGACGGCGATGGCCTTCGGTGCCGGGCTTTCCGCCGTGCTGGCCATGATCGCAAGAGACCATGCCGCGCCCCCCTTGGAGACGGTCCTCGCGCTGGCATCGGTGCCGCTTGGCTGGGCGATGATCCACACGCTGATGGGATTCCACTACGCCAATCTCTATTACGGCGAGGACAAGCAGACGATGGCGCCTCGGGGCGGGCTGAACTTTCCCGGCGATCCCCCCCCGGCGATGTGGGATTTTCTCTATCTTTCGTTCGGGATCGGAATGACCGCGCAGGTGGCCGATATCCAAGTCATGCAATCGTTGCGCAAACCGGTGCTGCTGCATAGCATCGTGTCGTTCTTTCTGAACACCGTTATCCTTGCGCTGGCCGTCAATGCCGCCGTCAGCCTGTCAGGCTGACCCATATCGAGACCCCCGATGCCCCTGACCATCTATTTCGCCGCCCCCGCGCTGTGGGAGGAATACCACGAGGCGCTGCCCACCGCGCTGGCGGAGGCGGGACTGAAGTTTGATCTGGTGAGCGACGCAGCTGATCCAGCGCAGGTGGACTACATCGTCTATGCGCCTTCGGCCCCGTTGCAGGATTTCACGCCCTTTACCCGGGCCAAAGCCGTCCTCAGCCTGTGGGCAGGGGTTGAGCGGATCGTGGGCAATGCCACGCTGACGCAGCCGTTGTGCCGGATGGTTGACCCATACCTGACCGAGGGCATGGTGGAATGGGTCGCAGGCCATACGTTGCGACACCATCTTGGGATGGACCGGCACATCGCCAATCCGGGGCATGTCTGGGACCCGACCTGTCCCCCCTTGGCCCGCACCCGGCCCGTGACGATCCTCGGTCTGGGCACGCTTGGGACCGCCGCGGCGCGGGCATTGGCGGCCTTGAACTTTCCGGTGACGGGGTGGAGCCGGACACCCAAGGATGTGGCGGGGATCCGCTGCCTGCACGGGCAGGCAGGGCTGGAAAATGCCCTGTCATCCGCAGCCATCGTGGTCCTGCTCTTGCCCAAGACGCCTGACACCGAGGCCATCCTGAACCCCCGGACGCTTGCCATGCTGCCGCGCGGGGCGGTGATCCTCAACCCCGGGCGGGGCGCGCTGATCGACGATGCGGCGTTGCTGTCGGCACTGGACAGCGGCCATGTGGGCCACGCCACGCTGGATGTCTTTCGGGTGGAGCCTTTGCCCCAGGATCACCCATACTGGTCCCATCCGCGCGTGACCGTCACACCCCATATCGCGGCAGACACGCGGCCGAGTTCGGCAGCCAAGGTCATCGCGGAAAACATCCGGCGAGGCGAGGCCGGGTTGCCGTTCCTGCACCTCGTCGACCGGACGCTTGGCTACTAGGCGGCGGTAAAGCCGTTATCGACGAAAAGATGCGTGCCGTTGACAAAGCTTGCCTCGTCGCTGGCCAGAAACAGCGCGGCCTGCGCCACCTCTTCGGCCCGCCCGATGCGCCCTTGGGCGACCGCAATCGCCGCCTCGGAGACGTCGACGCCGAGCGCCTGCAGATCGCGCACCTCGCGCAGGCCGTGGGGTGTCTCGATGAACCCCGGGCAGACCGCGTTGCAGCGGATGCCCCGGTCGCGGAATTCCACCGCGATGGCGCGTGCGAACATGTGGCAGGCGCCCTTGGTGGTGTCGTACAGCACCTCCATCGGGGTGCCTGCCACCGCGCTGATCGACGAGGTGCAGACGATGGAGCCGCCCCCGGCCAAGATCATCTGCGGCAACACGGACTTGGTCATCAGAAACATGGACCGCACATTGATCGCGTGCAGGCGGTCCCATTCCTCTTCGGTGGTTTCGAGAAAGGGTTTGATGACGATGGTGCCGGCATGGTTGAAAAGGACGTTTATCGGACCAAACGCCGCCGAGACGGCCGCGACGGCAATCGTCACCTGCGCGGATACCGAGACATCCGCCTGCACCGCCATCGCCTGCCCCCCCGCCGCGCGGATATCGGCAGCCGTGGCCTCGGCCGCCGCAAGGTTCAGATCGACGATGCCGACCTTGGCCCCCTCGGCCGCGAACAGGCGCGACGACGCCCCGCCCATTCCCGTCGCTCCGCCGGAAATCAATGCCACCTTGCCTGCAAGCCTGCCCGTCATGACGCATCCTTTCGATCGCGCGCAGAGCGAAAGAACCGCGTCCGCGCAAAACTGTCCTCAAGTCGTTTCATCCGCTCCTCGGCCTGCTGCGACAGGACGCCCTGGACATGGGCAAGCAAGGCCTCGACCAGGGCCAGGATCGTGACCGTGCTGTCCCAGGCCGACGGCACCTCGATGCCGCAGGCCAGAACATGGCGGGCATGTGCCGCGGCGGGCGACAGCCAGCGGTCGGTGATCAGCAAGACCTCGGCCCCCTGCTCTGCCGCAAGTTCGGCGAACAGGACGACGTTCGCCTCGTAACGGCGGATGTCGAACAACAGCACCACATCGCCCTGACGGATATCCAGTAGCGCCTGTTGCCAATCCGTCGGCACGTCGTCGATCTGGATCACATCGGCGCGGATCACCCGCAAAAGGGTCGCGAGGTAGTCGGCATGGGCATGTGTCAGCCGCCCGCCCATGACGACCACGCGCCGCGCCGTGTCTGCCAAAAGTGTCGCCACCGCGACGAAATCCTGCGGCGCAACCTGCGCCAGCGTCAGTTCCAGGTTGCGCACAACGGTCGCCGCATGACCGGCCATGGGGTGCGCTGTGCCTGCGCCCGACCCGCGCGACAAGGGCGCGACAAGCATCTGCTGCACTTCTTTGCGCAATGCGTTCTGATAGTCGGAATAGCCGCGATACCCCATCTTCTGGACCAGCCGCACCACGGTCGGCGAGGACACATCCGCGGCCCGCGCCAATGCCGTGATGGAGCCCAGCGCCGAGACGGGATAATGGCTGAGGATGTGGCTGGCGGCCTGGCGTTCGGCGCGGGTAAAGTCCGGCATGGTGCTGCGCATCCGCGCCTCGATGGTCGGCCTGATATCCATGTCCCCCCCTTATCAAGACCTACCGGGAAATCTCCGGCCGCGCGCGTGCTGAAATGATCTGAACAAAGATTACACGAAAGAAATGATCTTGACAGAGGGGTTTCGCAAAGCCGACTTTGGATCAAAATCCTGCCGCGTTTCATAAGGCCGGATCAACACAGTGGTGGGGAACAATGCCGGGAACAATGACACTCGACGCCTTGAAAGAGGCGGTCGCCAACGGCGAGATCGACACCGTTCTGGTGGCCGGGATCGACATGCAGGGCCGTCTCATGGGCAAGCGGTTCCATGCGGCCTTCTTCATCAATGGCGGCTATGAGGAAACCCACTGCTGCAACTACCTTCTTGCCGTCGACATGGAGATGACGACGGTGCCCGGCTACAAGTCCGCCGGGTGGGAACAGGGCTACGGCGACTATGTGATGAAGCCCGATCTTGCGACATTGCGCCCCCTGCCATGGCTGCCGGGAACCGCGCTCTGCCTTGCCGACCTTCTGGACCACCACACCCACGAAGAGGTTGCCGTCAGCCCGCGTGCGATCCTGAAACGCCAGGTTGCCCGCGCCCGCGCGATGGGGTTCGAGCCGATGATGGCCACCGAGTTGGAATTCTACATCTTTGAAAACAGCTATGAAGCGCTGCGGGACAGCAACTTTACGGGTCTGAAGCCGATCTCTGCCTATAACGAGGATTACCACCTTTTCCAGACCACCAAGGAAGAGGACGTGATGCGCGCTGTGCGCAACGGGCTTTATGGCGCGGGCATCCCGATCGAGAACACCAAGGGCGAGGCGGATGCCGGTCAGGAAGAGGTCAACTACCGCTATTCCGACGCGCTGGACACGGCCGACAACCATGTGATCGTCAAGGCGGGGGTCAAGGAAATCGCCTGGACCAAGGGGCGCTCGGTGACCTTCATGGCCAAGTACGACCACCGCAAGGCGGGGTCATCGGCGCATGTGCACCAGTCGCTCTGGACGCTCGACGGCAAGCCCGCCTTTGCCGACAAGGCCGATGAACATGGCATGTCCGCGCTGATGAAGCAGTTCCTGGCCGGACAACTGGCCCATGCGCAGGAAATCACCGCGTTCCTGGCGCCCTATGTCAACAGCTACAAACGGTTTACGGTGGGGATGTTCGCGCCCACCAAGGCGGTATGGAGCGCAGACAACCGCACGGCGGGGTTCCGCGTCTGCGGCGTGCATACCAAGGCGGTGCGCGTCGAGTGTCGTGTGCCGGGGTCGGACATCAACCCCTATCTGACCTGTGCTGCGTTGCTGGCTGCGGGTCTGGCCGGGATCGAGGGCAAGATGACGCTGGAGCCGGAGATGAAGGGCGACATGTACAACACCGACGGCATCCGCGAAATTCCCCATAACCTGCGCGAGGCGGCGGCGGCACTGAACGGCTCGGCGATGCTGCGCAAGGCGTTCGGCGATGATGTGGTCGATCACTACCACCATGCCGCCCAATGGGAGATTTCCGAAACCGACCGCGTCGTCACGGATTTCGAAATCCAGCGGTTGTTGGAGCGGGCTTGACCACGCGGGAGGATTTCGTGGCGGAAACAAAATGGGCCGGAGGCTGCCAGTGCGGTGCGGTTCGCTACGAATTCGCCGTCAGGCCTGACAACCCCTGTCTGTGCCATTGCCGGATGTGCCAGAAACAGGTGGCTGGTCCCTTCGGGGCCTGGGCCGGCTCGCACAGCCAGAATTTCCGGGTGACGCGCGGCACGATTGCGCATTTCCAAAGCTCGGCTGATGCGCTTCGCGGCTTTTGCCGTGACTGCGGAACGCCGCTGACCTATGAGGCATTGTCGCGCCCACGCATGGAGGTAACGATCGGCTCGCTTGACCGTCATGCCGAGATCACGCCGATCCGAAATCTTGGGGTGGAGGCGATGGAGCCATGGTTGGCGGGCATCACGCATCTGCCCTCAACATCAACCGGCGAAGGCGACAACGGTGTGGGCGACACCGCCAGCCGGTTCGATCTCATCGGACAAAGCAATCGTCAGCATCCCTACCATAATACGGACGCATGGCCACCAACCTGATCTCTGAGCCGGGGCCAGCCCCGGCTCGCAAGATAATTGTCGGGGTGAACCCCGCCCTACGAGGACGAAATGAAACCTATCCAGCTGATTTCCCCTGTCGATGGCTCGGTCTATGCCGAACGGATGCCCTTGACCCCTGATGCAGCCCAAGCGGCCGTCGCCCGCGCCAGGACCGCGCAGAAAGACTGGGCGGCGCGGCCTCTGGCCGACCGGATTGCGCTGGTCAAGGCAGGCGTCTCCAAGCTGAACACCATGAAGGACGTGGTGGTCGAGGAACTGGCCTGGCAGATGGGCCGTCCGACGCGTTATGGCGGCGAATTCGGCGGCGTGAATGCCCGCACAGACTACATGGCCGGCATCGCGGCAAAAACCCTGGCGCCCGAAATGATCGAGGACAGCGCCGCGTTTCGTCGCTATCTGACGCGCGAGCCGGTGGGCGTGGTCTTCATCGTCGCACCCTGGAATTACCCCTATCTCACATCGATCAACACGTTGGCCCCTGCCCTGATCGCGGGCAACGCGGTGATCTTGAAACATGCCAGCCAGACCCTGCTGGTCGGCGAGCGTCTGGCCGAGGCGTTCCATGCGGCGGGCATACCCCAGGATGTTTTCCAGAACGTGGTCCTTGACCACGCGACGACCGAAGGGTTGATCCGGGCGCGGTCGTTCGGGTTCGTGAATTTCACCGGCTCGGTGGCCGGCGGCCAGGCGATGGAGCGCGCTGCGGCGGGGACGTTCACCCCCCTGGGGCTGGAACTGGGCGGCAAGGATCCTGGCTATGTGCGGGCGGATGCCGATCTGGAGCTTGCGGTCGATGTCCTGATGGATGGCGCGATGTACAATGCCGGGCAATGCTGCTGCGGCATCGAACGGATCTACGTGCACGAAACCCTGTTTGACGCCTTTGTCGAAAAGTCGGTCGCATGGGTCGGGCAGCTGAAGCTGGGCAATCCCTTTGAT
>JANPKV010000052.1:0-15379 GCA_031426185.1 Rhodobacterales bacterium
CGCGATGGCGGGCTGACCGCAACCATCGAGCAATTTCCCGGCAAGCAGAGCGCCACCGGAGTCCAGATACTGATGGATTACATCAAGGATGGCACCAAGCCTGCCGAGGCGCTCGTTCTGCTGACACCTGTTGCCGTGACCAAGGACAATCTGGAGATAGGCGAGCGGATGGGCGAGGTTAAGTAACCAGCTTTCCCGGGCGGGTCCGGCGTCAGGTCGGGCCCGCTTTCTTCAATCCGAACAAGTTGGAGGTCCGATGCCCCTCAATAATGGCGGTGCACCGCTGTTGCGGATGCGCGGAATCAGCAAGGCTTTCCCCGGCGTTAAGGCGCTGGACAGCGTCGATTTCGAGGTGGCTTCTGGCGAGGTTCATGCGCTTCTGGGGGAAAACGGTGCCGGAAAGTCGACCCTGCTGAAAATCCTGGCCGGTGCCCACAGCGCCGACAATGGCAGCATCGAGATCGGCGGTGAAACAGTTACCTTGACTAACCCGCAGGACAGCCAAAAACGTGGCATCGTCACGATCTATCAAGAATTCACATTGGCACCGAACATGTCCGTGGCCGAAAACGTCTTTATCGGCCGGGAACCCGGCTCACGGTTCTTCGTCAATGGCCGCGCCCTTGCCGACGCGACCGAAGCGCTGACCCGGCGCATCGGTTTGGATCGGAGTCCCGATACTCTGGTGCGGCAACTTTCGGTCGCCGAACAACAGATGGTCGAAATTGCCCGTGCCCTGTCCATGCAATCCAAACTGATTGTAATGGATGAACCGACGTCGGCGCTGAGCCAGGCCGAGGTGGAAAAGCTTTTCCGTCTGGTGCTGGAATTGAAGGCTGAGGGCATTTCGACAATCTTCGTCACGCACCGTTTGGAAGAGGTTTTCCGCATCTGTGACCGCTTTACGGTGCTGCGCGATGGGCAGAATGCCGGGGCCGGACATGTGGCGCAAACCACGGTGGAAGAAATCATCCGCCTGATGGTAGGTCGCGCTCTGAATACGCTGGATGCCCGTCCGGGGGGGGCAGCGGGAAAAGTGGCTCTGTCTGTGCGCAATCTCGTAAGACTACGCACACCGATTTCACCCACTGCCATCGAACTGCGAAATGTGTCGTTTGATGTGCGACATGGCGAGATTTTGGGCATCGCGGGTTTGATCGGCGCGGGCCGCACCGAAACGGCGCGGGCGATCTTTGGTGCGGATCCGTTCGATGCAGGGCAGGTGGAGGTCGAAGGAAAAGAGGTAACCATTCGCTCGCCTCAAGAGGCGATCCGGCAGGGCATTGGCCTGGTTCCAGAGGACCGCAAGCAGCAGGCGCTGTTTCTGTCGCTTGCGATCCGGACCAATCTGTCCATCACGGTGCTGCGTCGACTGGTCGGCTGGGCCGGGCTGATCGACAGACGCAAGGAAGACGATCTGGTGGCCGAATATCGGCAGCGCCTTAACATCCGGATGGCCAGCGCGGACCAGCTAGTGGGCAACCTCTCGGGCGGCAATCAGCAGAAGGTGGTTCTTGCCCGCTGGCTGGCCTTGGGGCCGAAGATTCTCATCGTTGACGAACCGACACGCGGCATTGATGTCGGCGCAAAGGTCGAGGTCCACAAGCTTCTGATGGAAATGGCGAATGCTGGCATCGCCATCATTGCGATATCGTCCGAATTGCCCGAGATTCTAGCGATTTCGGACCGCATCGTCACCATGCGCGAAGGAAGAATGACTGGGCAGATCATGCGAGCGGACGCGGATCAGGAAAAATTGATGACAATGATGACCGCGCCAATCGATCAAGCGGCATGACGGGAACCGGGGGAAACAAAGTGGCTGAAGCAAAAACGACGGGCGGACCCAACGCGGGCTGGGACTTCTTTGGCTTTGCTGCGCGTTTTGCGCCCCTTATCTTCCTTGTCTTGCTGATGGCGGTCTTTGCGCTGATGGAACCGAGGTTCCTAAGCCAGGTCAACCTGTTCAACATCGCTCGGCAGGTCTCGGTCACCGGACTATTGGCCATCGGCATGACCTTCGTGATCCTGACGGCGGGCATAGACCTCTCGATCGGATCGCTGGTGGCCTTTGCCGGGTTGGTGGCAGCAGCGGTGGCCAAGGGCGGCCTGTCGGACCGTTTTACCGTCGGGGACGACACCATCGGCTATGGCTGGCCATTGGCGGCGCTGGCGGCGATCCTGGTTGGGATGATCGGCGGTTATGTGCAGGGCATCGGCATCACCAAGCTCAAGGTTCCGGCCTTCGTCGTCACGCTTGGCGGCATGTCGGTATTTCGTGGCGCGGCACTGCTGTTCGCGGCGGGCGGGCCGATTTCTGGCTTTGATGCCGGCTTCGCATGGTGGGGGCAGGGCAAGATCGGCCCGGTCCCGGTGCCGGTGATCATCTTTCTGGTCTGCAGCGTCGCAGCGCATGTGGTCCTGCGCTATTCGCGCTTTGGCCGCGGGGTTTATGCCGTGGGCGGCAACCCCGAGGCGGCGCGACTGTCCGGGCTCAACGTCGACAGAATTATCTGTTCCGTCTATGTCATCATGGGCTTTTTCTGCGGGCTCTGCGCCTTCGTTCTTTCGGCGCGGCTGAACTCGGCCGAGGCGGTGGCTGGAACCGGCTACGAGCTCACGGTGATCGCCTCGGTGGTGATTGGCGGCACCAGCCTGTTCGGTGGGATCGGCTCGATTTTCGGCACGGTGATCGGGTCGCTCCTGATTGGGGTGCTGTTGAACGGCCTGGTGATACTGAACGTGTCCTCTTACATCCAGCAGATTATCATCGGCGTCATCATCGTGCTGGCGGTGGCCTTCGACACGTTCGCCAAATCCCGACGGCGCAAGGCATAGCGAAGCGGCGGGCACTGTACTTTCTGTCGCACGCAATGATGCCTGGAGAATGAGGGGCAACTGCCCTGAACCGGCCGTGATTGCTGGCCCTGCGAAATCAGCCGCATGATGACTGCGACGCGGGACAAAGCAGATGTTCAACAGAAAGCCGCCCTCCTGACCCTATGAGAGGTGAGCGCCTACTCGCAATTCTGCTGATGAAGCCGACATCACTTACGGTCAGGAACTATACAGGATACTGTGGGCCTAGCCCGGCAGACGGGCCACGAGGCACGTCAGCCGCTCGCGTTGATCTCCACGACGTGCCCGTCCGGGTCCAGCACATAGACTTGGGGAAAGCCTGCTGGCCCGTTTCGCTTGAGGAGGAGCTGCTTGCCGCTACCCTCGGGCGCGTCCTCGGAGTAGCCATGTTGGAACAGGTGGTTAAGCGCGGCATCGAAGTTGCTGACCCGCAGCGCGAAGTGGCAATCGTTGTTGTCGATCTCGCCGCTCGCTCGGAAAGTGGCCTCTGGATGGACCACTAGGTGGACTTGCGTCAAACCCATATCGAGCCAAGCACCTCCGACCGAGAAGTTGGGCCGGGGCGCCGGTTTCAGCCCAAGAAGGATGCTGTAGAATGCCAATGACCGCTCAAGGTCGCGCGTCGCGATGGCGACATGATGGACGGCTTGAACCTGCATCCCTTGCCACCCACGAAAAAATGCCTGCTTTCTTAGGTATTTTACCACGTCCGGAGGCGCTTGTAGAGTTCCGCGTTTATGGGTCCTGACCGTAGAAGGACACCAAGCCTATTCCCGTTCTTGTCAAAGGAAGCGTTGCGCTTTTGAGGTCGAGCGCCTGGTTTCCAAAAGACGAATGACATCCATTCTGGTCAAGCCTTTGTCCCTCAACGTGGATTCATCGGCGTGATACAGTTCCAGACAGCTCGCAAAATCCGCCTCTTGCGCCCGGCCCGAACCAATCTTTTCGGCAATTGGCGAGAGAATGGACCGCAAGGCGAGGAGAAAAGAACGAGTTTGCTGTGTTGGGGTGGCGACTGCCAGAGAAGAGGTCATGTTTTGCTCCTCATTTGAGATGGGTTTCGAATTGGCCGTGACCGCGTGTGCGCAGCAGCACAGAGGATATGAACGATGTCGGTCTCGTCAGATGTGCAGACCTTGTTGAAGGGCGTGCTCTCAGGCGTCTGGATCGATGTTTTGGGCTTTGAACATCGTTTGTGTCCGTCTGGCTGAGTTTCTGTTAGGCTGACGCTTTCAACCTGCATCTCAACTTAAGCCTTGCGTGGGACCTCAAGTCAGAGGCAGAACTGACGAAACCAAGGCAAAGCGGACATTCTCGCCAGGAAAACTGCATCGGAGGCCAACGAGGACCGCTGATGGACACCACAAAAAAGCCGACGATCGTCTTGCTGGCGGCTGAGAACACGACGCCCTCCGTGCTCTACGGCCTCTATGACGTGTTGTATTCCGTAGGTGCCGTCTTCGCGGACATGAAGGAATTGAGGTTCTATTCGCCCCCGGCTGCGATGATTTCGGCAATCACGCTGTAATGACGTCCCACCGCGTGTTGAAGCGCGGTCACGCCGTCACGGTCAGGGATGCTCAGGTCCGCGCCCCCCTCGACAAGATACTGAACGGTCCGCACATGATCCGGTCCGCCATCACCCAGGATCACGGCCTCGATCAGTGCGGTCCAGCCCAGATTGTTGACGTGATCAAGTGGGGCGCCCCCTTTGATCAGCCGGCGGACCACCTCATGATGACCAAGGTGCGCCGCCGCGATCAGGGCAGTGCCGTCGTAGACGCTGGTCACCAGATCGGGCCGGTTGCCGAGGTCAAGCGCAAGCGACACCATCCGGGGATCATTGGCCACAGCAGCTATGGTCAGCACGTCGTAGACCCCGTCTTCCAGTGCGTTCATGTCAGCGCCCGCCGCAGCCAGCGCCATCAGGGCGTCATCGTTCGAGGCAAAGGCAGCGACATGGGCGGGTGTGCGTCCGGCCACGTCTCGGGCGTTTACTTCGGCACCCTTGGCCACAAGTTGCCGGATCGCCGGGATGTCACCGTCTTGGGCAGCCCGGTGCAGGCCGTCATACCCGGCGATTTCCGCCTCCGAGGGGGCCGTCTGCGCCTGCGCCGCGCTTGCCAGACAGAGGCAAAGGATGATGGACATGCGCCACATTGAAACTCTCCCGCTGATGCGGGCGGCCCATCCATCAAGACGGGCCGCCTAGGTATTACTCTGCGCTGATGGCATCCAGGCCCTTGCGGGCGCAGGCGGTGTCGACGTCTCCCGAGGGTGCTCCGCCAACCCCGATGCCGCCAACCAGCGCACCAGCGATCTTGATCGGCAGACCGCCGGCCTGGATCACCGTCCGCGCGTCCATGTCGCGCAGGCCATCGTTTTGTGCATTGCCAGCAATGAACTCTGCCAGACCGGCAGTATCTCGGCCAAGGCTGGCCGAGGCAAAGGCCTTGCCGGTGCTGCTGCCCACGGTATGCGGGCCTGCATTATCGGCGCGCAGAACGACCGAGGTCACCCCGCTGCGGGCAACAATGGCGACGGTGACATTGTGCCCTTCGGCTGCACAGGCGTCGAGCGCAGCACGCGCTGCGGTGTACGCCACCTTCGGCATCAAATGCCGGCCAGCGCCGATTGGTCTGCCGGAAGGGTCCAGGCGAGGCTGCCGCAAAGCACCGACCGGGCGATCACCGAAATCCAAAGTAGCCCAGAACGAAGAGAATGATGACAACTGCGCCGACGAGCCAGATAAAATTGTTCATGTGTCTTTCCATCCAGTTTTTTCACATGCTCAGCGATCACGGGTCCCACTTTTGTAAGTGAAATCCGCGCGGTCAAGCCCTTATGACGCGACGTTGCACAGCCAGAAGAACGAGGTCCGCAAGGCCAGGAAGGGTTGCGCCGCAAGCGGACCTGCCAATGTGATCAGGAACCGCGCGTCCATTCGTCCACTTCGCGCTCCGCAGCTTCTTTGCCAAGCCGGTATTTCTCCTGGACCTTGCCAATCAGCTGGTCCCGCTTTCCAGCGATCTGATCCAAATCGTCATTCATCAGCTTGCCCCACTTTTTGTGTCTTCGCCTATCTACTTTTCGTCTTGCGGCTGCAGAGCGGCGACAATCATTGCCCCAATCACAAGGCCTGAACCGATTAGCAGCGCTCCTGGACGGTTGCGGACAACGCCGGCCAATACGGCAAGAAGGGCTGCACGGCTTTTGCCGCTGATTTCAGACTGCCGAATTGCAGCGCGCGCCTTTTGCAGTCGAGTCCGCCGTCGCAGGATAGCCAACAGCACGAGCGCAACGGCGATAACCAGCAGGGCTACGAAAAAGAGTGCCAGTGCCAAACCCCAGACGGGGGTCAGCACGACAACAATTCCGGCAACGCACACGACCCAAGCCGTCAGGGAAAGCAATGCAACAAACCCAAGGATCGCCGCATTGCCGACCATATCTTGCAGCCGTTCGGATACGCCTGTGGTCAGGGGCGCGGCCAGGTCACTCAAGCGGTTTCGCATGGGGACTCAGTCGCGGCTTTTCTGAACCAGCATCGCGACCACCAACCCGATTCCCAACGCGCCGAGGAACCACTGGAGAGGGTGTTCGCGCACCTTTGCCTCCATATTCTTTTCAAGCCGGGACACTTGCTTTGCCAGTTTTTTGGTGGCGCGGCGCGATTCGGCGAGCACTTCATCTGACCAGTCAGAGGCCTGATCCTGTACTCCGTCGACGCGTGCCTTTCCGAAATCGACCAACGACTTGGTGAGCGCAGCAAGGGTGCTCTTGATCTCGGCCATCTCTGCCCGAACTTCCGCTTCATGGTCTGCCATTTCTGATCTCCTTTGGATATGCGAACTATTTCAAAAATCTATGTTGTCGCACCAACATACACATTCTGCACCACGGCAAGCGGTCGCGCATTGACACAGGTCATCACCCTAACTCGCGAGTTTTTTGAGCCGGGATTGGGCGCGCAAGCAAACTGCGCGGCAGTCGAAGGCGATCACCGGGGGACAGCTCTGACTACACCCGTCGGCGTTCTCTCTGACCCTGTAGCTTAACATCTGGACCCGAAGCGGCTTGTCCGTGGAGATCAGCTGCGCCGCTGCAAGCTTTTGCGCGTGATGCTCTAGTCGTTCGGTTTCGAAGAGGTCAGCCGAGAGCGGCGCATTGTACAGCCAGACACCTGGGACCGTACAAAAGCGAGCGCCGATCGAGCTCTGCAAGCAGCGAAGTTGACCTTCCCACACTATCACTTAGTGGACGTCTTGCTCTCGGGATCCTTGAGTGCCGAAAGCTGACTGTCGGCGACGGTGGGACTGACGGAGTCGCGACGCTTGGGAGTGTGGACAAGTCCTTTGGCCACTTCAGTGCGTTCGTCGCAGAAGTCCAGGCGGATGCGGCGGGTCATCAGCGCCCATTTGCTTTCGATCTGATCCCATTTCATGGTTCGTATCCTTTCGGGTCATGGCAGTGGCCACATCTGGACGTGACGCCTGAAAGAAAGCCAAATGTTCGCGTCCGGTTCCGTCACGTCTGTCTTCAAAGCGCGTTCGGCGCGAAGGCCAGCAAATTGGAGGCACGGCCTGAACCGGACTCCACGCGAGGCGCGTTATTCAAACCATTTCGGCGATGCTACTGTGCGATCCGGAAGAGTCATGAGGCAAAGCTCTGACGTCCGGTTAAGATAGTATAGCATGTGCCGAGGCGGCGGAGGTAGCAGAATGCGCTGTCAAGAGCCCGGCAATGGCACTTTCCTGCTGGGCTTCTGCCTTGCGCGCCACCGACGCGGCCAACAGCCCGTCATGATTGCCGCAGTCATGACGGGTTCCACTGAACCGGAAGGCGACGACCGGGACCGCGCGGCCCGCAATCGTGATCGCATCGGTCCTGAACCTCGCCCCCCTTGCCCGGACGGGTGTTCTCCAGCACATCGAAGATCATCGGATCAAGGATGTAACGGCCGACTGCAGCAAAGGACGACGGTGCAGTGCCTTCGGTCGGTTTCTCGATCATGCCGGACACAGGTAGGCAATTGTCCTTTGGCAGCCCGCCCAGCCGGAAGATGCCATATTTCGAAGCGTCCTCGGGTTTGATCTGCATCGCGGCGACCATGTGACCTTCCGTGTAGTGCGAGGCCATTTCGGCCAGACAGTTCGGACCCATGACGATGTCGTCCGGCAGAAGCACGGCAAAAGGACCCGGCAGCATGAAATCCTTGCAGCAGTGCACTGCGTGTCCCAGCCCAAGAGGGCGGTCCTGAAAGACATAGATGATTTCCGGGCCGCCCTTACGGGTATCGCTCGATGACACACCGTCCACGTCGCCTGAAGGACTTTGACCGGCAAGGTACGCCTGGATCGCGACCTTCGCCGTGCTGATCACGACCACGATCCGCTCTGCACCCAGAGTGACCGCCTCGTCGATGGCAAAGTCCAGCACCACGCGATCATAGACCGGCAGAAGCTCCTTCGCTGTCACTCTGGTTGCAGGCAGAAGGCGGGTGCCGAGGCCGGCAGCCGGAATGATGACAGTCTTGATGGTGATGTTCGACACGTCTGCCTCCGTTGATTGGGATTTACCGCTCGCAACAACACATCAGGAACGTATCCGATTCATCACCCTAACTCGCGAGAGTTCTGAGCCGGGATTGGGCGCGCGAGACAAGACCGCCTGATCAATCCGCGCGGACGCAAGTTTGTAGCTCATCATGAGACGCGTCACGCGCTGGTCTCGATGGCGCTGCGGGGAATCAACAACATTCACAATGTGTCGATCATTCAGCTTTTCATCGGCGCGTTATTCTAACATTCAATGCCCAACAGAGTACCGTTTTTTGACGACTGGGGCCGAGTTACGCAACAAGTCCGTGGTCCTCATCACAAGCTAGGTGGCACAATTCCTGTCAAATGCGCCCCAGCAGCATAAGGACTACGATGATGATCAGGATCGCGCCGAGCACACCGACCCCGCCATTGCCAAAGCCGTAGCCATAGCCGCCGAAGCGCCCGCTGAATCCGCCCAGCAGTGCGATGATAAGAACGATGACCAGAATCGTGCCAAGTGACATTCGGATTTCTCCTCTGATGGGATTTGCCTGCCTCGTAGTAGCCCGGTGATGTAACCTCTGAAGTATTGAGTACTGTTCAGTTGCCTTCGATTTTAATGCCTTGCTCGTCAATCTGGATGTCGATGCCGCTCTGGCGTTCCTGATAGTACAGGTAGCTTGCCCCGACCGCGACAACCAAGAGGAGGCCGATCAAGAGGAGAAGAGAGTTTCGGTTCACTGCTGGCTCCTTCTTGGGTATTCAAAGCCCCGGGACGGCATTGCACTACGTCAAGCGGCGTTAGCGCGTGACCCTTACACGTCTCTTGCAGATGCGCTCCGCGAACACCGACTCTAGGCCTCGCGGATTGCGTCCTTGATACCCCCGACGGCATTCTGAATCTTGCCCTCGACCTTGTCGGCCTGGCCTTCGGACTTAAGCTTCGCATCGCCAAGCACCTTGCCGAGTGCAACCTTGGCTTTGCCCTTCACGACCTTGGCGGAACCGATCACACGATCTTTGTCCATGGCGATTTCACTCCTGCGGAAATCTGACCGCCATCTGCTTGATGGCTCCGTACTGTCTCCGCGATTCTCCCTCGGCTCGCACTGATATAAATCAATCCGGTCTGATCACTTTTCGCAGCCCAGAGTTTTGAAGAAAATTGGGTGGCGATGCTGTTGAGCGGCGCGCTCTCGTCCTTCAGCGGAAATCAGCTTGTCGTCCAACTACGTCGCCCGGGTTAACTTGCGTCAATCCGTGGGGCAGCGGTTCCGTTGAGTATGAACTGTGGAGATCGAGTTTCCGATCATCCATCGTTGGTGCCAGGTTCTGCGAAGCTCAAGGCAAATGGCGCTGGCTCCCAGTGCATTTAATTTTTCTTGCTGTCTTCAAGAGTTTGGCAACGTATTCAGAAGGAATACACCAATGGCACAGACCCCTCCGATGGCACCGCAAGGCAAGCCCTCTGCGGCCGGAGACAAGATGAAGACTGTGAAAGCCGCTTGGGACAAGGCCCCCTCGGGCCCCAAGAAGGACGCAGCCCTCAAGCATTATCAGGCCGCTGAAAAGGCCCACACCGCCAAGAATGACGCCGAATGCATCCGGGAACTTGATGCAGCGGCTCACGCGCTTGTCTGATCGAAAATGTTCACCCCGGCACAACTTGCCGGGGTGGCGTCATCGTTTGTCAGCTTGCAGACCACTGACCCGCAGATGGGCCGTTCGTGTTTCAGCCAACGGTCACCGTCGAAACAGCGGCCCGTCCTGATCAAGATAGCTCGGATCAAACTCGGCCAGCGCGACAAGGCCAGCGAGATCGTCGAAGGTCACCTTGCCATCGCGGAAGGTCAGAAGGCCCTGCTCGCGCAGCTGTCGCAGCACCCGGTTGACATGTACGGCGCTCAGGCCAAGCACATCAGCCAGCAGGTATTGAGAAATCGGACAGTCATAGCCCGCCTTGCTACCAAGGCCGACAAGCCTCAGACGCGCGCCAAGTTCCAAAAGGTAATGCGCCACGCGCTGCAATGCGTCGCGGCGGCCAAGGTCGAGGAGATGCTCGACCAGCATCGCCTCATCGCGTGAGGCCGCCCATAGCAGCGCAGTCGCCAGCTGCGGGGACCGGCTGAATGTATCCTCGATGTCGTTTTTGGTAACCACATAAGCCTCGATCTCGGTCACCGGTTCGATGTTGTGATCAGCGGTGCGGAACAACATGCTGCGAAGGCCAAGAAAATCACCGGGGATCTGGAAGTTGACGATCTGGCGGGTTCCCCCGGGCAGCAATTTGTAGGAACAGGCCCAGCCGCGCGCCAGGACGTAGGCCTCGCGGTCGGACTGCCCCTGATGGACGATATCAACGCCCACCGGAAACCGGCGCCGCCGTTCGTGCAGTTTCCTCAGAAGGGCTAAATCCGGAGGAGATAGGTCGATGAACGCGCCAAGTTTTCGGGCGAGTGGGCTGTCTTGAACCAACTTGAGAATTTCATTCCCTCCCATCTCCGATGCTGGCGACGGCGCTCTCCGATCAGGACAAATTAAATCGGCGCGGACCGTGCACACTGCTTTCAATCAGTGCAGCTTAGCAGTTTCGTGCCATGATCAATAAACTCATTGCACTGCGTATTCGGAGATTGTCCCAACCTTCAGCCATTGGAAAGGTTTCTCGCGATGACCTTGGTCATGGATGCTTCGGGCGCCGCCGCGCTCGCCATCGTGGAGTCCCTGCTTCTGGCGCTCATCGACCGGAACGTTCTGCCAGAGCGCGAAATCCTCGGCATCCTGACGGATGCTGCCCTTGCACATTCGGACATGCCTGAAGCGGACGACAATCCCGGTCATCACGCCGCCGCGGCGGCGCTGATCAACGAATTTCTGGCAGGGGTGAACTCGGTCCGGCGGCGGTAAGGCAAGGACTCGATCACAGATGATGTTGCGCTCGAAACGGTGCTGCGGACCGGCGAATGAAAGACATGGGTGCAAACACCCCCCCCCTCAGCCGAGCACCCTAAGCCGCGGGCCGCATGATCGATGTTCTGGTGCGGGTGGTCCTGTGGCGGCAGAAAGCTTGGGCGGCGGGTGGTGGGCCTGCAACGGTCTTCTGCCTATTCGGGACGCGGGTCCTCGGGCCTTATACTCCAGAGAATGCTTTTACTTCCGATGTTTGACGAAGGGCGTGATCTTGGTTCCCGGCTCAAGACAGGCGCGGATGGCCTGTAGATCAAGGGTCTCTTCGGCCTCCAGCCGGGTGACGAGATGCGCGATCTGGCCGCGGTGCGCCTCGATGATCTGCAGTGCCTCCGTTTCGGCCGCATGCAGCAAGGTGATCACCGCCTGATCCACGCGCGCTGCGGTCTGGTCGGAGAAACTTCGCGGTTGGGCAATCTGCTGACCAAGGAATGGGTGATCCTCGCTGTCGCGCAGATCGACCGGGCCGATGTCCGGATCCATGCCCCAGCGCGCCACCATCGACCGCGCCAGCACCGTCGCGCGGCGGATATCGTCATCCGCCCCTGAACTGACCGACCCAAGCAGCAGCTTTTCCGCAGCCCGCCCGGCCAGAAGCGTGGTCAGCTGCACCCGCAGATAGGCCTCGGGCAGGGTGTGGCGGTCATGTTCGGGCAGCGTATGGGTGCTGCCCAGACTGCGCCCGCGCGGAATGACGGTGACCTTGTAGATCGGATCGGCGTCGGGGTTGTAGAAAGCGGCGGCGGTATGTCCTGCCTCGTGCACTGCCAGCCGGTGCTTTTCGTCTGGCTGGATCGCCAGCGTGCGCACGGTGCCCATCATCCCCTTGTCGCGCGCCTCACCCAGATCGGCCGAAGTGATGTCGGCCGCCGACCGGCGTGCTGCGGTGATGGCGGCCTCGTTCAGCAGGTTTTTCAGGTCAGCCCCGGAAAACCCCGGTGTGCCGGCGGCGACCTGATCCAGATCGACGTCAGCGCGCAGCGGCAAATCCTTGACATGCACATCCAGGATCGCCCGTCTCGCGCGCTTGTCAGGCAGTTCCAGGGTCACATGCCGGTCGAACCGGCCCGGGCGCAGCAAGGCAGGGTCCAGCACATCGGGGCGGTTGGTCGCGGCCAGCACCACCACTGCCTCGCGCGGGCTGAACCCGTCTAGTTCCGCCAGAATCTGGTTGAGAGTCTGTTCACGCTCGTCATTCCCGCCGCCAAGGCCGGTGCCCCGGGTACGCCCGATGCTGTCCAACTCGTCGATGAAGATGATCGACGGGGCTTGCTTGCGTGCTTCCTCGAACATCTTGCGCACCCGCCCCGCGCCGACGCCGACAAACACCTCGATGAACTCGGAGCCCGAGGTGGAGAAGAATGGCACATCCGCTTCGCCTGCCAACGCCCGCGCCAGCAAGGTCTTGCCCGTGCCGGGCGGGCCCATCAGCAAGACCCCGTGCGGCACGGTCGCCCCGACCTTCTGGAACCGGTCAGGATCGCGCAGGAATTCCACCAGTTCTGACACTTCGCGCTTGGCCTCGTCTTGGCCTGCGACATCGGCAAAGGTTACCTTGCGCGTGGGCTTCGTGGGTTTGGCCGACCGTCCGCCCAGAAAATCCCCGATCCCACCGGGCAGGCCGCCGCTGAAGCCGCCGCCAGTCATCCGCCTGCTCAGCCAAAAGTAGAATGCAAGGATCAAGATCCACGGCAGGAGCGAGATCAGCACTGACGGCACCCGGGGTGCCTCAGCCGTTATGATGACGCCCTTGTCTTCCAAGAGCGGCAAGAGCGCCGGATCGGGTTGTTGGGGGGTTATGGCCCGCACCCGTTTGCTGCTTTCTGTTGTCTTGGGGCGCAGCGTAGCGACGATGGCCGCATCCTCAAGCACGACCTCGCCCACCTCAGCATTACGGATCAATGTCTTGACTTCGCTATAGGATACTTCCGTCGGCGCTGTCTCTTTGGGCGGCAACTGCAAGAAGAAATACAGGAAACCAGCCGGAATGATGATCAACGGCCACAAAAGTCTCGACCTGTCAGATGGTCCCGACGGTTCAGGCGGAGCTACTCGATCACCCATGTCGCATTCCAATTCCCAACGTGCCGGGTGCAGCCGACTGCCCAGCGTCCAGACTTTGGCGCAACTTGCAGTATAGGCGAAGCCAATCCTCCCTGCCTTGATGCAGATCAGACTGCGGGTGATGCCCTGCCTGGACACAAGGATCCCGTCGGCGGGCAGTTCGGCCAACAGCAGTTAGATGCACCTTAGCGTATACGCTGCAGGTAAACACCATCCTCGCCCTGAACGACTTTAACCCGCATGCCGACACGTAAGGAGTCGGACCGTTGGATAACTGTGACGATGCGGCCAATGTTTAGGCGCACAGTCCATGCTTGCGACTCGTAGGTGCTTGGGCGAGTTGCGATATTTCCGCCTACGATTGCGCCAGCGATCACGCCTGCACCGGTCAAGAGGTCGTTGTCGGTAAGCTCACGGGCAATCACCCCACCCGCGACGCCGCCGACGAGTGCGCCAACAAGTTGGTCGCCGTTTGCAGTCCGTCGCACTGTGACCGGCTGAACCTGAGTGATCCTGCCATATCCGGCGGTGATGACCTGCGATACGGGGTCATAGCCTTGCACCACGACTGGGGCTGGTTGAACGCAGGCCGCCAAGGTGGCAAATACAATCGGCAGGGTTGCATAGCGTTTGAGCATCTCAATTACTCCTCTATAGAGCTTGTAGATGTAAATCTAATCCGCAAAGGACTGCTTGAACTTGCTGCAGATCAGTGACCTGACAGCGATTTTCGATGATTGAATAGATCTGAGTTGGAAGTGGGCAAATGCGGCCCAGCTTTTGCTGTGTGGCAGTTGATGCATAACCCGGCGTTCCCTCTTCCGGCATTTCCAAAGGAAATCGTGACAGGTCGTCTCGAAACCGATGGCGTGGCGCCCCACGAAGAAATCGAAACACTGCAACCAGCAAGGCCATGGTAGTTTGCAAAAAAATCCTGCTCCCGCCCGCTACGGCCCAACGTGTTCTGATGCGGTCGAATCGTCGAGGTGTTCCACCTCGTGGCGTTGATGAATGAAACGCGACAGAGGATATAGAGATGAGCTTTTTCAAGCAGGGCAGGAGTGTACCGTTCGAGTTCGGACGGGCGCAGTGCGAAACCACGCGCGCACGCTTGGTGCTGATCCGACCCACGCGTCGCATGTCAGCGGTACCGCCGCGCCAGGTCCCGACCGAAGAGCCACCCGCCTCGCCGGTGGAAATGCCACCCGACGCACCCGAATTGCCCGAACCGCCTTCACCCGAAATTCCAGGCGTGCCTCCCGATGAGGCGCCTGACACAACACCCCCCGAGATGCCACAGGAAGAGGGCGCGAGTTCTATGGCAAGATGAGGTCGAGCTTCTGACGGGCCAGAAAAATCGTTCCACTCGGCGTTGTTGGTGGGGCGGGTTACTGGAATTTCACGTCCAAACTTCCAATCTGGAAGGTCGGGATACGGCAGAACCGTGCAAGCTCCAACGTCCGCCTTCTCCGCACGCGAGACAGACAGATGTATAACCGCTCGGCACCTTCCGGTAAGTCGGCGGCGGGAGCGTCAATATACTCACAAAATCAAGCTTATCCAGATCAAGGCGCAATTTGCGCGCAACGGCTACTTCTTGTGTAATGGCGGTGGTCGCCGCCCCCCCATGAAAGGCCTGTCCCATGCTCGCAACCGGCACGCTTGTCGTCGTCGCTGATGGCACCTCGGCTTTGATCTACCGCAACAGCGGCCATGAGACGGTATCGCTTGACCTACAGGACACGGTCACTCCCCACAGCTTGTTGAACGATGGTCCCGCAGGCTCTACCCCGGTGGAACAAAGCCCGCAGGACCGCGATGAGGCAACGTTCTCAAAGCAACTGGTCCACAAGCTGAACTCTATGGCACTGGCGCATCATCTCCCCGACGCTGTGGTAATCATCGCCGATCCTTCGTCGCTTGGCCACATGCGCCCACTGTATCAT
>JANPKV010000053.1:0-32221 GCA_031426185.1 Rhodobacterales bacterium
CTTCCGCCGCCTTGGTAAAGCCGGCTGCCTGGTCGATGAAATATTGCTGGGTGCCGCTTTTGTAGATGGCCACAACCAGTTTGTCCTGGGCAAAGGCCGCGCTCGACGCGAGGCTGACGGTCAGCAAGAGTGACGCCGTGAGTCCGGTTTTGAAGTACATTGTATCCTCCTCCTCTGTGGGTCTTTTTGTGGTATTGTCACTTAAACAGTTTATCATATAAACACAAGCCAAGATGAGAGCAGGTGCTTCATGAACAGATTGACGGGCAAGACCGCGATCGTGACAGGCGGGGGTCAAGGGATCGGTGCGGCCATCGCGGCGCGTTTCGCTGCGGAAGGGGCGCGTGTCATGATCGCCGAGATCAACGGCCCGGTCGGCCGGGCAACTGCTGCGTCCATTGCCAGCCAGACCGGTGCGCAGGTCGTTGCCACCACCTGCGATGTCGCGGATCCGGGTTCGGTGCGCGCGATGGTCGAAACAACCAGATCGCTGTTCGGTCCAGCCAATGTTCTGGTCAACAACGCGGGTGTCGCCATCTTCCGCGAACCGCTTGAAATGACGTCGGACGACTGGCGGCGATGCATGTCGGTCGATCTGGACGGGGCCTGGCACTGCTGTCAGGCGGTCCTGCCGGACATGCTGCAACACCGTGACGGCGCGATCGTCAACATCATCTCCAACCACGCCTTCACGGTCATCAAGCAGACGTTTCCCTATCCGGTGGCCAAGCACGCCCTGCTGGGGCTGACGCGGTCGCTGGGGCTTGAATATGCGGATCGTGGCATCGCGGTGAATGCGATCTCACCGGGCTACACCGACACGCAGATTGCGCAGAATGAGTTCAACCGCCACCCGGACCCGGCTGCCGCCCGGGCCGCCATCGAGGCCAAGCAACCACCCGGACGCTTGTGTCGTCCCGACGAAGTGGCGGCGGTGGCTGTCCTGCTGGCCTCGGACGAGGCACGCTTCATGATCGGCGAAAACATCGTGATCGACGGCGGCGTCAGCATTCGCATGTATGAGTAGCGGGACGTTGTCAGCTAGGGGGGCCGCGACCCGCGACGTTCAGCCCTGCCAGGCGCGGCGCGCGGCGGCGGCCGTCAGGACCGGACCCTGACCCCAAGGCACGATCCGGTTCAAAGGCACATGCCAGTAATGCTGTTGCACCAAGGCTGACATGACGGCGGCCGACACCCCCGTCAGGTTGCCGTTCGCATCAAGGTTGGCCTCCATCGCGCGATAGGCGCGTTCTGCCGGTTCGGCAAACTCGGCGACGGGCAGAATTCCCTGGCGCATGCCGCGAAAGAAGGCCGTCGCCATGAACGCCGCTGTGGAGCTTTCGGGCCCGGACTCCCGCTCATGGACCATGCAAAACCAGTTTCCGTCGGCCAACTGGTAGTCACGCATCCGGCGCGCCAGCCGCAACGCTTCGTCGCGAACCGCATCTGCGCCTGCAAGGTCCGGACGCAGATATTCCGCCACATCGATCAGCCCCAGCAGCGCCCAACCTTGCCCGCGCCCCCAACCCCGCGTGTAGGATCTGCGGACCTTTTCCAGCCAGAAGTGGTTGTAGAGCCCGGTTTCCTCGTCAAGCAAAAGATCCTTGTAGCCCAGCACCTGGGAAATTGCCGTCTCCGCCCAGCCCTGACCGGGATCAAGCCGGTCGAGATGCGCAAAGAACGGCGGGTCGAAATGCATGCAGTCCAGCCAGACGCCCGGCCCCGGATCCTTCATCTGCTCTGCTTCGGCAGTCGACAGCGGGATGCCGCCATAGGGTTGTCTCAGGGACCGCAACGAGTCTTCGAAGGTCACGGAGACGGGTCCGATCTTGCGGCGGGCCTTCAGGTCGCGCGCCAAAGCGATCACGGCAGCAAGAAGGACCTGATCATCGGTCCGGGCAATGACCGCGCACATGACATGGCCGGGTGCGGTATTGTCGTCGGGCTGAAACGGCAGCATCCGGGGCGCCCAGGCACGAAAGAAACCGTGGCTGAAGTCAAACCAATGGGGGTCATCCAGCATCTGAGAAGCGGCAAGCAACCCCTCGAACCCGATCGAGTCGCCATAGAACCAGCATTTGAAATCGTGCCCACCCAAGCGTGCCGCCACAGCACCGATCAGCTCGTCGGTCAGCAATCCATCTTTCATGTCAGATGCTTTCAGGGTGCTTGTTGTTCGAAGCCATCATGCGCGTCGCGGATGGCGCGTTCGATCAGCCGGCGCATTGCGGCCTGTGCAGCCTCGGCATCGCCACGCTCGAATTCTGCGAACACGGCGGCATGCAGTTCCTGGCTTTCTTCCATTCCGATCATCTGGGTGGTGTAGCCGCGCGCCGACATCTGCAGGTCGAGCAAAAGCCCAAGGGCAGCTTCGATGACGGCAAAAAGCTGTGAAAGCAGGTCGGAATCGACGGCCGCGAGAAAGGCGCGGTGAAATTCAAGGTCTGCCGAAATGAAGCGTCGGCGGCGTTCGGCATAATCGGGGTCGGGGGTGCGGTAAACGTGTTCCTTGATTTCCCATGCACGGCGGATGCGCGCGCGCGCCTCGTCGCTTGCGATGGTCGTCGCCGTATGCACGACGCCCGGCTCCAGCACGAGCCGAACCCGCAAGAGATCATGCAGCAACGAGACGGTGTCGCCCGCCTTGATCCGCCAGTCCATGACATCGGGGTCCAGAAGCCGCCATTCGCTGCGGGGAAGGACCCGCGTGCCGTCCGACGTGCGGCTTCGGATCAGACCTTTCGCACCGATGATGCGAAACGCCTCGCGAATGACTGACCGGCTGACCCCCATGTCGTCGCAAAGATCGGCTTCCTTGGGAATTGCCTCGCCCGGAGCCCAGGCCCCGCCCACGATGCGCGTGCCTAGCTCTGCCACGGCAGCACCCAGGATGCCGCGCACTTCGATAACGCCGGCCAGCGCGTCTGACTTTCGACTTCCGAAGGCAGGATTGATGATTATCGCCACGGCCTGTCCATCCTTTATATGTTTATCATACTAACAACATCAGATGCCTTTGACAACCGGGCTTGCGCAAACCGCAAGGCGGGTCCGCCCGGCGAAAACCATGTCAGCGGCGGCCCACCGCATGCCGCCGCGCTGACCACGTGAATATAGGCGTTCAGATGGCGGAACTTATGGCAGTTGGCTCTGTTCACTAGACGAACGCGCAAGAGAAATCGCGCCGGTTGCACAGAAAGCTCGATGATGAACCATCATTCTTACACTCCACGCCGGCACTACGGCCCGGTCATTGCACGCCGTCGACCCGGCAGGGCCGGCTTGCTCAACCGGCATCCTGTTCTGTCGGGTCTGGTTGCGGTTGGTGCGGTTCTGGCGGCCTCTGCGCTGGCGAACCGCCAGCTTGCCATCAGGGCGGAACGGCTGAACCCGCCTGCCGGAAAGTTCCTTGAGGTTGACGGCGTCCATCTGCATTACGTCGAACGGGGCGAGGGGCCACCCCTGGTCGTGCTGCACGGAAACGGCAGCATGATCGAGGATATCAAGGCCAGCGGCCTTGTCGATCTGGCGGCTGAACGGCACCGGGTCATCGTTTTTGACCGCCCCGGTTTCGGGCACAGCACGCGACCACGCGGCACGGTCTGGACCGCCGACGCGCAGGCCGGGCTCATTCTTGCCGCCCTGGCGCAGCTTGGCGTGACGCGCGCCATCGTCCTTGGTCATTCCTGGGGGGCGGCGGTTGCGGTTGCCATGGCCCTGCGAGAGCCGCAGACCGTGTCAGGTCTGGTGCTTGCATCCGGCTATTACTTCCCGACGCCGCGCCTGGATCTGATCCTGCCCTCGACCCCTGCCATACCGGCTGTGGGCGATGTGCTGCGCTACACCGTCGCCCCCATTGCCGGCAGGCTCATGTGGCCCCTCTTGATGAAAAAGATGTTCGGCCCCGCACCCGTTCCGGCGAAGTTCGACGCCTTCCCGAAAGAGATGGCGGTGCGCCCGTCGCAGGTCCACGCAGAGGCTGCCGAGACCGCCTTGATGGTTCCGACCGCCGCGGCCGCCGCAACTGAATATGTCCGCCTGACCATGCCGGTGGCGATTGTCGCGGGCGCGGGTGACCAGCTGATCGACCCCGACACACAATCTGGGCGCCTCCACCGCGAAATCGCCCAGAGCACATTTCACCGCGTCGAGGGCAGCGGGCACATGGTCCACCAGACGAACACTGCTGCGATGATGGCAGCGGTGGACGAAATCGCAGGGCAGGCCGCTTGACGGCGCCGGCCGGGAGTTGAGTGATGGTGGAATTCACCTTGCCAAAGAACAGCCGTGTGCGGACCGGCCGCGTCTGGCCAAAGCCGGAAACGGCGGGCAACTTCCGCCGGTTTCAGATTTATCGCTGGCATCCCGAAGACGGCGAAAACCCCCGGGTGGACGTCTACTTTGTCGACCTCGATCGCTGCGGTCCGATGGTTCTGGACGCCCTGAACAAGATCAAGGCCGAGATCGACCCGACGCTTTCCTTTCGCAAATCCTGCCGCGAGGGCATCTGCGGGTCGTGTTCGATGAACATCGACGGCATCAACACGCTGGCCTGCATCTTCGCCATCGACCAGATCGAGGGTGACGTCAGGATCTACCCCTTGCCGCACCTTCCGGTGATCCGCGATCTGGTGCCTGACCTGTCGATGTTTTTCGCCCAGCACGCCAGCATCACGCCCTGGCTTCGCACCAAAAGCGCGGAACCGCGCGACGAGTGGCGCCAGTCAGTCGAAGACAGGGGCAAGCTGGACGGCCTGTACGAATGCATCCTGTGCGCCTGCTGCTCGACGGCATGCCCAAGCTATTGGTGGAACAGCGACCGCTTCCTTGGGCCGGCGGCGCTGATCCATGCACATCGCTGGATCAGCGACAGTCGGGACGAAGCGACCGCCGAGCGGCTGGATGATCTGGAAGATCCCTTCAAGCTCTACCGCTGTCACACCATCATGAACTGCGCCAAGACCTGCCCCAAGGGGCTTAATCCGGCAAAGGCGATCCAGGAAATCAAATCGATGCTGCGCGACCGTCTGGTCTAGCCGGCGGGCGTTGAACGAGATCAAGATCAGAGGAACAGGCCATGCGTCTGCTTGGACATACAGTCCTTGTCGTCGAGGACAACTTTATCATCGGCGAAGACATAGCCGGGCTGATCGCCGATGAAGGCGGCAGCGTGATCGGCCCGGTGCCATCCCTGGCCGAGGCGATAGACGTCGTCTCGCGCACGCCCGGGATTGACGTGGCCGTGCTGGACGTGCGGCTCGGCAACAGCGCCGTTTATCCGCTTGCCGCGATCCTTCGTCGAAACGACGTGCCCTTCGTGTTCTATTCGGGCGAAGCGCCCGGCTCGTTGCATCCCGACTACCGTGCCGAGCCCTTCATCGCCAAACCCTCGCCTTCGGATGCGCTGATCAGCGGGCTGGCGTGGGAACTCGCCACGCGTCGCGCATAAGCGGCGCATAGCTCAGCGCGTGGGCAGGGTGGCTGCCAGCGTCAGGCCGCTCGGTGCGGTGCGATACTGAGCCGTTGAAGCACCCCGAGTGACGCCTCAGTAGTTGCCCAGCGGGTCGCTGGCGGGGAAAGATTCGTCGGATTTCTCGTCAATCCTGTCCCAGTCATCGGGTGGGAACTCCATGGCGCCGGGTCCGGCGGGGCGGATTGTGGTTGTCAGTTCGGCCTCGATCTGCTGCTCGGCGACAAGCCAGTAATGCTCGGCCATGCCGTCTTGCTTGCCGCCATCTTCCCACAGCCGATAGGCGCGCGCCCGGATCAGGTCTTTGCGGTTGTCTTGCATCACCCAACGCCTTTCTAGCCCGCAGACCAACAGCGGCGGCCCGGGTTTTGTTCCGGCAGGGCCTGCCACACCAGGCCGCCAGCACCCGGTGACGTTCTTGCATAGGCGGCCCGGGAACTATGCGTGGCGCTGGCTGTTAGGCCCCAAGACGTACAGGATCACCAAGGATGGCCGCCATGACCGACAGCATGCCCGCACAGACACAAGACCGTCAGCCCGGCAACGAACACGAAATGGGCCCGGCGCCCGAGTTTCTGCCCTGCTATCCCGGCTCGGGCAGGCTTGCGGGAAAAGTGGTCCTGATCACTGGCGGAGACAGCGGCATCGGTCGCGCCACCGCCGTCCTCTTTGCCCGCGAAGGCGCGCGGGTTGCGATCCTTTACAAGGATGAACATGCCGATGCGGACAAGACAGTCGCCCTGATCGAGCAAGAGGACGGCGAGGCGATGAAGATCGCCCTGGATATCGGGCAAAAGGATCAGGTCGACGACGCTGTCCGGGCGGTGCTTGGACGTTTCGGGCGGATCAACGTGCTGGTCAACAATGCCGCCGAACAGCATGTGCAGGAAGAAGTCGAGGATATCTCCGAAGAACAGCTTGTGCGCACATTCCGCACGAACATCTTTGGTCAGTTCTTCACCGTTCAGGCTGTCTTGCCGCAGATGGACCGGGATGACACGATCATCAACATCACCTCGGTGACGGCGTTTCGCGGCCAAAAGCAGTTGACGGATTATGCGTCGACAAAGGGGGCGATCCTGGCCTTCACCCGGACATTGGCCTCCAAACTTGCCGAGCGAGGCATCCGCGTGAACGCCGTCGCGCCGGGGCCGATCTGGACGCCGCTGATCCCGGCGTCGTTTTCGGCCGAAAAGGTCGCCTCGTTCGGGCAGGACGCGCCGCTTGGGCGGCCGGGCCAGCCCAATGAGGTGGCCCCGTCGATTCTGTTTCTGGCCTGTCAGGACAGCTCGTACTTGACGGGCCAGACCCTGCACCCGAACGGCGGTGAACTGGTGGGAAGCTGATGGCGCAGGACCGCTGCCAACGCGCCGTCAGCGCGTCCGCGGCGGGCGTGATCGAAGGATAACCACGCCGCCAATCAGCATCGCGGCACCCCAGGTCAGGAATCCAAGGTCCCACCACAGCCAGTGCTCCGAAACGACAGTTTCGTTGACGTGGTGGAGGCCCAGGAGGTGGTGGTTGATCGCGCCTTCCACCAGGTTGAAGGCGCCGAAGCCTGCCAACAGGCCACCGGGCAAGACGTTGCGCGCAACCGGTGCGCCTGCCGTTTGCGCCCCTCTCCAGATCAAAAAGACTCCCGTCGCGACCAGAACATAGGTCGCCGCGTGAAAGAGGCCGTCCTCCAGCGTGTTCATCTGCAGGCTGGGGACCGTATCGGCCGGCAGACGGGCACTTATCATGTGATGCCATTGCAGGATCTGATGCAGGACGATGCCGTCGAAGAATCCGCCAAGGCCAAGACCCAGCAGGATCGCCGGTGCAAGCCCGGGTTTTTCATTGGAGGAATGCTGCACCCGCTCGGCTGTCATCTGGCGCGTCTCCTGATCACCCGTTTTAGGAAGAACTGTCTGCAAGCCCCTGAAATGAAATCCGGTCAGCCGCCTGTCGGATTTCCCACTGCATCAAAGGGGACCGCGCCCCGGACAATGTCGGCCACTGCCTGCGCGAGCGCCGCTTCGATAGCCTCGGCCCCGCCGATGACCGCACCGGGATCTTCCTGATGATCCTGCATGACCGACAAGGTGTCCAAGGCTGCCATGAGATCCTCTGCGCCACCGCTACGCTGCAGGTGGGCCAGGATCAGGGACAGGATCTTGCGGTGGGCCATCAACTGTCCTTCGATGCTTTCGCGCGACACCTGTCCAGATGGGTCTGGAACGCCAGGGGAGGTGAAACCGTGGGTCATGCGCGGCTTCCCAGGCGGCGATCGGCACGCGGTGCTTGGCTGACCGAGGGTGAAAACACGAACCGATCGGGCCGTCGCCACCATCCGGGCCCGGCCCCGACGGACGGCTGGCCCCCCGCGGCCACGGTGCGAAGAACATCGGCCAGCGGCGTATCCGCCAGCCCGTCCGGCGTGGGGATAAGGGCCCCGTGTTCGCCGTCGCCGCCCGGCGCGGTCAAAAGCGAGCTCCACCCCTTGCTGCCGACAAGCGCCCATGTGGTGACCGCGATCACGTCAGTTCCTTTCTTGCGCGCCGCCTGCGCCGCAGCCCAGCATTCCGCAAACCAGCGCGCCGGTTCCTGCGGGCAGTCACAGCCAAGGTGACATTCCGTGATCGCGATGGGGGTGCGGTAGCGTGACCACACCGCATCAAGGTGCCGAGCCCAGCTTTCTGTCTGGTCCAGCACGCGAACCGCCTCGACGTCGGCATAATCCATCTGGCCGTTGCCGCCGTGGCAGTGTTCGGGGTAACGCGCGACCTCGTCATCGAGAAAGCGGTCTGACGTGACGTAGTGGTTCATGCCCAGGATATCGGGCGGACAGGGATCCGCCGCGATGGCATCAAGCCGCGGGCCGAACCCCATGTCGTTCAGCCGGCCCCACATGGGGTGTCCTTCGACGATACGACCAAACAACAGATCCCAACTCGCGAACCTGCGGATATTCTCGTAATCTGCCTGATGCTGGCAGGCCGGCGTCGCGTGGGTGTGGCCGACATCCTCGGTCTGCACGAGACGCGCATCGGGGATGAACCGCCGGACCTCGCGCATTGCAAGACGTGTCGCGTCGATCTGGTTCAGGAGGAGACGCCAGAAATCGAACTCGGAGCGCTGGTGCGGATACCAATGCCCGTACAGCCCCGAAAAGCGCGCCGTGGTCAGCGGCTCGTTCACCGGGGTCCAGTAACGCACCCACGGATACCTCTGGGCGACCTGTGCGGCATGGGCGGCAAGGCCGGTCGCAAAGCTGTCTTCGCCAATTGCTGTCCATGCCGGGCCCGAGCCGTGGTGCACAAGTCCGACGATCGGTTGCACGCCAAGCGATTGCAGACGATCCATCCAGCGGTCCGGCCATGACCAGTCCCACACGCCTTGCGTCCGTTCCGTGCGTTCCCAAAGAATGGGTTGGCGCAGCGCCGTGATCCCAAGTTCCGCGAACCGGTCAAGGTCGCTTGGCCGATCATGGTGACCACTTGCGCGCAACTGATCGAGCCACAAATCGCCAATCCGGTTCACGGTGGCCTCGACCCCGCCCCAAAGCTCCAGCGGCGGGGGGACATGAGGATTATCTAAGGTCAATCGTTGCGGCCTCCGGAGACGGGCCCCGTCGCCGTCACTTGCCGGCCGCTGCGTGTGCGGGCCGGCAAAGGACATTCGGGGCCGTTGGCATGTCTATGACCGAGGGGTTTCTTCCTGCGGGCTGTCGAGGGGATAACCCGCGAACCCACATGCTGTTCCCGAGGCAGGCATCGGCCCCCCCGGGCATCCAGCGGACAAAAGCCACCGCTACGGAGCGACCGAACAGCACCCCGTCAGCATTTGCAGGTTCCCGCGCGTCTCCAGCAGCACCGTCACATCCAGCCCATAGGCGCGGTCCGACATGCCGTCCGAGCATGCCATCGGCACGATGATCGCGGTCAGCGATTGCCCTGTCCCTGTCGCGGTGACCGACCGACGCGTATCGCGAAACCTGCCTGGGTCGAGAACGCTGTCAATCGGCATGACGGTTCTGCGCACCTCCGGGGTCGAAAACACGACCGCGTCGCTGGTCGCCGTGAAGGACCAGAAGGGTTCGGTGCCACGGCATTGCAGGCTGGCGGGCAAGGTTTGCGGCTGCCACACATCGACACGATACCGCAAGAATCGAAACGCGACCCAGCCGGTGTGTTCGCCCGCGTTGATCCGTGCCCATTTCCCGCTTGCATCGACGCCCACGACCTCGATGTTGCGCGCATCCGGTGACAATTCCCCCACGATGCGCGCATTTGCGCCTGGCGCCTCCCGGATGTTCAGGACGTCATCCGCCGCGACCCCCGACACGTCGAACAAGGACGGAAGGGTGTATTCTGTCGTGGCATGTGCTGGCGCGGACACAGCCAGCAAAAGGGACAGCACCACGGCCGCGACGGCGCGCCGTGATGGTAGCCGCCCGTGCGCCAACCGCAGCAAACACGTCCATTTCCACAACGGTCCCAAGACGCGCATCTGATCTGCTGGCTCCATGGCCTGTCTCGTATGTGCTTGGTGATGCGGTCAGCTTACACTGGTCTGGTCGGCTGGCAAGGTCGAGGAAGCCATTGACTCTGCCGCGCGGGCTTCGTCCTATCGGGGCAGGAGCACAGACAATTGTCGACTCCGCAAAAACAATCAAAGGAAGATGGTGATGCATCTCAAGCATGGATTTGGCCCTGCGGCCGTTCTGGCCGTATTGATGGCCGGTACTGCGCCCATGGCACTCTTGGCAGAGACACCGGCGGATACGCTGGTCGTTGCGGATGCGATCGATGACATCGTGTCAATCGACCCGCACGAAGCGTTCGAATTTTCGGGCGTCGACCTGAACAACAACGTCTATGACACCCTGATCGAGCTTGACCCTGTCACTCCCGACCAGCTGGTTCCCGGTCTGGCGGAAAGCTGGGCAGTGGCTGATGACGGGGTGACCTACACCTTCAAGGTGAAATCCGGGATCACCTTCAGCAGCGGCAACCCGTTGACCGCCGAGGACGCGGCCCTGTCGCTGCGCCGGGTGGTCAAGCTGAACAAGACCCCCGCCTTCATCCTGACCCAGTTCGGCCTGACGGCGGAAAACGTCGACCAGATGATCACCTTTGAAGGCGATACCGTCACGCTGAAGACCGACAAGGCCTATGCGCCGTCCTTCGTCTACAACTGCCTGACGGCAGGCGTGGCCAACATCGTCGACATCAAGACCGTGATGGCCAACGAGGCCGACGGCGACATGGGCAACGCCTGGCTGAAGTCCAACAGCGCCGGGACCGGGGCCTATGTGCTGCGGTCGTTCAAGCCGAACGAGGGGTATGTGCTCGAGGCCCGCACCGGCCACTGGCGGGGCGATGCCAAGATCAAGAACGTCTTCATGCAGCATGTCCCCGAGGGTGCCACGCAACGCCTGTTGCTGGAAAAGGGCGACATCGACATCGCGCGCGAGATGACCCCGACCGACATCGCGGGCGTCGAAGGCAATGCCGACATCAAGGTGCAGAACGACGTTGGCGGACAGCTTTACTATCTGGCGCTGAACCAGAAGAAGGCCGAGCTTGCCAACCCGAAGGTGCAGGAAGCCATGCGCTGGGCGGTCGATTATGCCGGCATGACCGACAGCATCCTGAAGGGTCAGTGGGTGGTGCACCAGGCGTTCCTGCCCGAAGGGTTCCTTGGCGCGCTGACCGAAAACCCCTACAGCCTCGACGTCGAAAAGGCCAAGGCGCTGATGGCGGAATCGGGGGTTACCCTGCCGCTCGAAGTGGGCCTGACCGTGCGTAACAACCCCGAGCGGCTGGACATCGCGACCTCGCTTCAGAACACCTTCGCGCAGGTGGGCATCAATCTGGTGCTGGACGTGGGCGACGGCGCGCAGGTGCTTGAAAAGTACCGTGCCCGCCAGCACGACATCACCATCCAGACCTGGGGGCCGGACTACCCCGACCCGCATACCAACGCCTCGACCTTTGCGATGAACCCCGACAACAGTGACGAGGCAGGGGCCACCGGCTATCTGGCCTGGCGCACCGCATGGGAGCCGGGAGAGCTGCACGCGATGACCGAAGCCGCGGTCGCGGAAAAAGACACGGCCAAGCGTACGGCGATGTACGAGGAAATCCAGCGCAAGCATCGTGACGGATCGGCCTTCGTCATGATGTTCCAGCAGGCGCGGCAGGATGCGATGCGCGCCAATGTCACGGGCTTTTATGCCGGTGGGGCGACGGACTCCGCGTCCTTCTGGATCGTGACGAAGTAAGTGTTCGGGCCGCCCGCCCCTTGCGGGGGGCGGCCCCTATCCTCATGACCGACATACCAGCCCCACCGCAGGACAGCCGCGTGCTGAAAGTGCTTGGCCAGATCGCGCTGGGCCTAATGACGCTGGCGATAACGCTTCTGGGCCTGTTGCTCATCACCTTCATCATCGGACGGGTTGTGCCGACCGACCCCGTCCTGTCCATCGTGGGCGAGCGCGCAACCGAGGCGCAGATGCAGGCGATCCGCGTCAAGCTGGGTCTGGACCTGCCGATCTGGCAGCAGTTCTTCATCTATGTGCGTGACGCGGTGCAGGGCGACCTTGGCACCTCGATCCGCACCGGACAAAGCGTCACGTCGGAGATTGCGCGCTATTTTCCCGCCACGCTGGAGCTTGCCACGCTGGGCACGATCTTTGGCACCTTGGTCGGCGTGCCTGCGGGCGTGCTTGCCGCAACGCGGCCCGGCAGCATCGCTGACCAGATCGTGCGCGTGGTGGGCCTGATGGGCTATTCGATGCCGGTGTTCTGGCTGGGTCTGATCGGCCTGCTGGTGTTTTACGGCCAGCTTGACTGGGTGTCGGGACCCGGGCGGCTGGACCCGACCTATGACATGATGATGGAGTTCACCTTGACCTCCTACACCGGAATGATCCTGATCGATGCCGCGCTGAACGGGGCCTGGGACGTGTTTGCCAACGCCATCAGCCACATCATCCTGCCAGCGGGCCTTCTGGGCTATGTCTCGATGGCCTATATCAGCCGGATGACCCGCAGCTTCATGATGAACGAGCTGGGCCAGGAATACATCACCACGGCCCGGGTCAAGGGCATGCCCGAATGGCGGGTGATCTGGGTGCACGCGATGAAGAACGTGATGGTCCCGCTGATCACGGTCATCGCGCTGAGTTATGCCTACCTCCTGGAAGGGTCGGTCCTGACCGAGACGATCTTTGCCTGGCCGGGGCTTGGCAGCTACATCACCGATGCGCTTTTCGCCAATGACATGCCTGCCGTACTGGGGGGCACGGTGGTGGTGGGCGTGGTGTTCGTGACCCTGAACATGGCTTCCGACATCCTCTACCGGCTGGTCGACCCGAGGGCGCGCACATGACCGCACTGCGCGTCTGGCTGAGCGATCCGAACCCCGCCTCCCGCAGGCAGGCGCGGCTGGGGCAGGCGTGGCTGGCCTGGCAGCGCATCCGTCGCAACCGGCTGGCAATGGCGGGTCTTGTGATCGTGGGGGTGCTTTTCATCGTCGCGGCCTTTGCGCCCTGGATCGCGCCGCATGACCCGCTGGTGCAGGACCTGTCGCGCCGCCTGTTGCCGCCGGGCACGCCGGGCAATCTGCTTGGCACGGACGATTTCGGGCGGGATATCCTCAGCCGCATCATCTTTGGGGCGCGGATCACGCTTTATATCATCGCGCTGGTGGCCGTCACGGCGCCGGCGCTGGGCCTGCTGATCGGCACGGTGGCAGGGTATTTCGGCGGCTGGGTCGATGCCACGCTGATGCGGGTCACCGACATCTTCCTGGCCTTCCCGCGCCTGATCCTGGCGCTGGCTCTGGTGGCCGTACTGGGGCCGGGGATCGAGAATGCGGTCCTTGCCATCGCGCTGACCGCCTGGCCGCCCTATGCAAGGGTCGCACGCGCCGAGACGCTGACGGTGCGCAACTCCGACTACATCGCCGCCATCCGGCTGCAGGGCGCCTCGTCCCCCCGGATCATTGCCGGGCATGTGGTGCCGATGTGCCTGCCCTCGGTGATCATCCGGGTGACGCTGGACATGGCCGGAGTGATCCTGATTGCGGCGGGCCTGGGGTTCCTTGGCCTGGGCGTGCTGCCACCGACGCCGGAATGGGGGCTGATGATCAGCTCGGGTCGCAAATTCCTGTTCGAGCAGTGGTGGGTCGCAACCATGCCGGGCCTGGCGATCTTCATCGTGTCGCTGGGGTTCAATCTGCTGGGTGACGGTTTGCGCGATGTGCTGGACCCGAGGAGTGCGTCGCGGTGAGCCTGCTGGAAGTCAGGAACCTGGCGGTGACCTTCGACACCGAGACCGGCCCGGTGCAGGCGGTGCGGGGGGTGTCGTTCAGTCTGGGGCGCGAGCGGCTTGGGATCGTCGGCGAAAGCGGGTCGGGCAAGACGATGACCGGCCGCGCGGTGCTGCGCCTCATTCGTCCTCCGGGACGGATCGAGGCGGACGCGATGACCTTTGACGGGCAGGACATCCTGAACGCCTCGGAGCGTGACATGCGGGCCTTGCGTGGCAAGCGGATCGGCATGGTGATGCAGGACCCGAAATACAGCCTGAACCCGGTGATGACGGTGGGACGGCAACTGACCGAAGGTTTGCGGCTGCGCGACAAGCTCGGCCGGGCGGATGCGGTGGCAAAGGCGGTCGCAGCACTTGAGGCGGTGCAGATCCGCGATCCTTACCGTGTCATGGATGCCTATCCGCACGAGCTTTCGGGCGGAATGGGCCAGCGGGTGATGATCGCGATGATGCTGATCCCGGAACCCGACCTGCTGATCGCGGATGAGCCCACCAGCGCGCTGGACGTGACGGTGCAGGCCGAAGTGCTGTCGATCCTTGACGCGCTGGTGCGCGACCGGGGGATGGGGTTGATCTTCATCAGCCACGATCTGCGGCTGGTCGCGCGGTTCTGCGACCGGGTATTGGTCATGCACAAGGGCGTCGTGGTGGAGGAGATTGCCGCCGCCAACCTGTTGGCGGCAAAACACCCCTATACCCAGGGGCTGCTGAACTGCCTGCCCCGGATCGGCGGCCCGCGCGGGCCTTTGCCGGTGCTTGACAGGACGGGGGTCTGACCCGGGATGAGCCTGATCGAGATCGACAATCTGACCGTGACATTCCGCGCTCAGGGACGCGAGGTGCGCGCCGTCGAAGGGGTGAGCCTTTCGGTCGACGCGCGTGAAAGCTATGGGCTGGTGGGCGAAAGCGGGTCCGGAAAATCCACCATCCTGCGCGCGATCTGCGGCATGGCACCTGTCACCGGGGGAACCATCCGTATCGCGGGCGAGGTCTTGGCGGCGCGTCGCGGGCGCGCATTTTCGACCGAAGTGCAGATGGTGTTCCAGGACCCCTATGCCAGCCTTCACCCCCGCCACACGATCGACCGCACGCTGTCCGAACCGCTGGCAATCCACGGCCTGCCGGGGCGCGACACGCGGGTCGTTGCGGCCCTGACCGATGTCGGGCTGCCACCGTCCTTCCGCTTTCGCTATCCGCATCAGTTGTCGGGCGGCCAGCGCCAGCGGGTCGCGATTGCCCGCGCGTTGATGCTGAAGCCGAAGATCCTGCTGCTGGATGAGCCGACCAGCGCGCTGGATGCATCCGTTCAGGCCGAGGTTCTGAACCTGCTGAGCCGTCTGCGCGACGAACAGGGGCTGACCTTCCTGATGGTGTCGCACGATCTGGCGGTGATCGACCACATGTGCGACCGGATCATGGTGTTGCAGCATGGCCGAACCGTCGAGGAGATCAGCCGCGATGATCTCGCCGGCGCCAACATGAAAACCCCCTATGCCCGCAGCCTGTTCGAGGCCAGCGCCGACCGCATGCTGAGCGGCACAACGGAGCCCACCTGATGATCCCGGTATTCGACGGCCATAACGACATTCTGCTGCGGCTATATCTCGACCCCGCGCGGCGCGAAGAGATCTTTCTTCACGGGGATGGCAGGGGCCACCTCGATCTGCCGCGCATGAAGGCGTCTGGATTTGCGGGCGGGTTCTTCGCGATCTATCTGCCCTCGCCGATGGCGCATGACGCCCCGGACTTTCAGGCGCAGATGCGCAACCCGCCTTTCGATCTGCCCTTGCCGGACCTGATCCCCTTTGGCGAGGCGATCCGGCCAGCGGTGACGATGGCGGGCCACCTGCTGTGGATGGAGCGCGCGTCGGGCGGGGATCTGAAGATCTGCCGCACCGCCGGCGAGGTCCGCGCCTGCCTGGACGGGGGCACCGTCGCCGCGATCATGCACATGGAGGGCGCCGAGGCCATCGATGAGGGTCTTGATGCACTCCATCTCTTTCACGCGATGGGCCTTCGGTCGATCGGTCCGGTCTGGTCGCGGCCGACGATCTTTGGCCACGGTGTCCCCTTCGCCTATCCGTCCGGCCCCGACACCGGACCCGGCCTCACCGAAGCGGGCAAACGCCTGGTGGCGGAATGCAACCGGCTTGGGATCATGCTGGATCTCAGCCACATGAACGAGGCCGGGTTCAACGATGTCGCGCGCCTGTCCGATGCGCCGCTGGTGGCCACCCATTCCAACGCCAACGCGATATGCGCCTCGTCGCGCAATCTGACGGACCGGCAATTGGCGATCATCCGCGACAGCGGCGGCATGGTGGGGCTGAACTTTTCCGTGTCCTTCCTGCGCCCCGACGGTCGGCAGCTGCCCGAGACCGGCTGGGACCCGGTCTTGCGTCAGATGGATCATCTGCTGGAACAGCTAGGCGAAGACCATCTTGGCTTTGGATCGGACTTTGATGGCTGCACGACGCCGGATGTGATCGGCGGTGTCACCGGCCTGCCCAAATTGCTTGAGGCGCTCAGCGAGCACGGCTATGACCGCCCGCTTTTGACCAAGCTGGCCCATTCCAACTGGCTGGATTTGCTGGATCGGACGCTCTGACGGTCGGGCGCGCCCGAATTTGAACGCATCCGATCGTGGACTCTCACGCGAAAGGACACCGACCTCAGTTCGTCACCGCGATAACCGCACCCAGAAGCACCAGACAGGCGCCAAACAGCCGTAACGGGCTGATCAGCTTTGCGGTGCCGCTCAGAACCCCGGAATAATCCAGCAAGATCGCGCCGACGACCTGACCTGCCAGGATCAGGCAAATTGCTGCGGTCGTCCCCAAGGCGCCGACGCTCGATATCGCCCCGGTGACGTATATCGCCCCAAGGACACCCCCGACCCAGTAGATCGGCGGGACGGACCTCAGAAGATCCGTTGTCGGCAGCAACCTGCCCTGGACAACCAGAACCGTCACAAGGATCAGCGTGGCGACCAAAAACGAGACGGCCGAGGCGGCAAACGCTCCGCCGATGCGCGCAGCCAGTCCGGCATTGATCGTTGCTTGTATTGCCAGGGCCAGACCGGCCACGAATGCGACGAAAACCTGATGATGCATGGCAGCCTTTTCTGAGGTCATGGGTCGGTCAACAGCGTTGCCTGGTCACTCCAAGGGTCGCTACGGCTTGGCGCGTCCGAGACGACACGCGTGCAGGGGGTGTTATCGCGTTTCCGGTGCTGGGTCACTGCTTGACGAAAACTCTGTCCTGATCCGGTCTGTCGAGGCTCCTAGGCCGGGAACTTCGCCACTTTGGAATCCTGCATCGCGGGCGGGGGGACGCGGCATTGACACCGTGGCCCCCCCTGGCAGGGGCACGTCGATGCGCCGCAATGCCGGATGGCCGGACAGATCCTGAACCGAGCGGAGCCGCCCCCAGGCGATCTGCCCTGCCTCAAGGCGGGCGATCAACTCGTCGACGGTCAGTGCCCCGACATGGTGTCCGATCACCTCGTCAAGCTCAGTGCGGTGTGTCAGCCGGTCAGAGTTGGTCAGGAATCTCGGATCCCGGGCGCGTTCCGGTGTCAGCAGCACCTTGTCGCAAAACCGCACCCATTCGGCATTGTTCTGCACCGCGACCATCAGCGTGCCGTCGGCGCAGGTCATCGGGCCATAGGGATAGATCACCGAATGCGCCAACCCCTGTCGCCCGGTCACGCGGCCCGCTTGCTCCAGATGCAGCAGTGGCACCGTCATCCAGTCCGCCATGACGTCGAACATGGCCACGTCGACATGCTTGCCATGCCCGGTCACACTGCGAGAGATCAACGCCTCCAGCACCGCCGAATAGGCCGTCATTCCGGCCGCGATATCCGCCGCCGAGATCCCGACCTTGCAGGGATGTTCCGGCGTCCCGGTAATGCTCGCGATGCCGCTTTCTGCTTGCACCAGCATGTCATAGGCGCGCATGTCGGCATAATCCGTATCCAGCCCATAGCCCGCGATATTGACCACGATCAGGCGTGGAAAGCGGCGACTGAGCGCGTCTGCATCGAGGCCCATGCGCGCCAATGCGCCGGGGATGAGGTTCTGCACCAGCACATCCGCGCGTGACAGCATGGTCTCAAAGACGGCCAGATCATCGGGCGTCTTCAGATCAAGAACCGCGCTTTGTTTTCCCCGATTGAGCCAAGCGAAATAGGCGGATACGCCCTTGGCCGTGGCATCGTAATGGCGCGCGGTTTCGCCGTCGCTGCGTTCGATCTTCATCACCCGCGCACCCGCGTCCACCAGACGCTGCGTGCAAAAGGGCGCCGCAACCGCCTGCTCAAGTGCAACCACCAGGATGCCGTCCAACGCTCCTTGCATATGTCAGGACGCCGGCGACCGGGACAGACCGCAAAAGCCCGACCGGCAAGACGCACGCCATCCACGTCCCGCGACGCGGACGCCACTTTCGATACTCGTATCGGGGGCACATGCCATGCATTCAACCCTTTGTCCTGGACGGCAAGGCTAACGCCAGACAAGGCAGAGGAACAGATGCTTTTGCGTGTGGCAAAAGGCAGCCGGCAGCCATATCCTGACCCCGAACGCGCAGAAAGCACGCAGATGTCCGGACACCCAATCGACGACTATGCGGCGTGGATCGGGCGTCCCTTTGGCCGCACCGATACGCTTTCCCCGCGCCTGATCGCACAGTTTCGCGCCGTGCTTGATGACGGCCTGGCACCGGCAGAGGTGCCGCTTGGCATCTTCTGGGCGCTTTGCCCGGACATGTGCGCGCCGAACGATCTGGGACGCGACGGGCATCCACGGCCCGGCGTCGTTCTGCCGCGGTTGCCGCTGCCCCGGCGCATGTGGGCGGGGGGAGAGCTGATTTTCACCGGTCTTTTCCAAGCCGACGATCTGGTCACCCGCGACAGCCGGGCGGAGGCGATCACCTTCAAGACCGGATCCACGGGGCCGCTGGGGTTTGTCTCGGTCCGGCATGACTATGGCGCGCGGGGCGTCGGCGTCCTGTCCGAACGACAGGATCTTGTATACCGCGAGGACCCGGTGCCGTCCGCGCGTCGTCCTGCGCTGCCCAATGCCGATGATTTGGGGCCGCCCATTGCCAGCTATCGTGTTCGACCCGACGCCGTTTTGCTGTTTCGGTATTCGGCGCTGACGTTCAACGGGCACCGGATCCACTATGACCGCACCTACGCCACCGAGGTCGAGGGCCATGACGATCTGGTGGTGCATGGTCCCCTTCAGGCGACATGGATGCTCAACCTGGCGGCCAGGGTCATGGGGAAATGCCCCTCACGGTTCACCTATCGGGGGGTATCGACACCGACCTGCGGGCAGGATCTGACGATCGAGGCACATCCCGCGCCGCAGGGCGCCATCGCTTTGCGCGTCCGGCGGGACAGCGGGCCAGCCACGATGACCGGCATGGCCTATCCCTGACCGGCTCAGGCCTGCGGCGTGCCCGTGGGCCCCTGCATCATCCGGTAGCTGCTGGGGGTCTGACCGAACATCGCCTTGAACAGCCGCGAAAACTGCGCCTGATCCGAAAAGCCGAACCGATAGGCGATGTCAGACAGGGGACCCGGGCTTGGCATCTGCAACAGGTCCCGGGCGGCGATCAGGCGTTGTTCGCGGATATGCTGCGCGACCGTGCAATTCACGTCCGCGAACAGTTCATGCAGATAGCGCTTCGAGATGTTGCAGGCTTCTGCCACCAGTGTCGGCGACAGGTCGGGGTTGGAAAGGTTCCGACGGATAACGTCCTGCGCCCGTGACAGGTGCGCCGCGCGCACCGCAGACCCGCCACCGACGTCGGAACGCTGCTCCAGCGAAAGCACCAAAAGCTCGATCAGGTGCCGCCCGAGAACCGTGCCGGCCTGATCCGCGCCGATCTGTTCGACGTGCTGCACCATCGTCGTGAAAAGCCCGCCAAGGCCCGCGCGCCCGTCGAAAACCAGCGCACAGAACCGGTCGGGATCGCGCAATCTTTCCGACAACTGGGACTTGGCCACCTTGAGCACGCACAGATCGTTGCCCGAGCCATAGGAAAAACGATACGGCTCGTCGCCCCGCTCCAGCAGAAAGCCGCCTGGATCGCAGCGCACTTCGCGCCCGAGCTGACGAAATTCCACCGGTGCCCGCAGCGGAATCGTGATCAGGTACTGCTCTTCGGTCGTTGAAGAAATGTGGTGTTTCTGCCGCTCGTACTGCACCGGCTCGGTGCGCAGGCGAGATAGGCTGATATCGCCAAGCGTGCGCATCTCGAGCCGCCCTGTAAAGCGCGCAACATCACGAAAGGAAAGCTGCAGCGGAAAATAGGCCTCGGCGATGACGCCATGCCAATGCCCCGCGCGTTCCGGCGCGGCAATGTGGTCGGTGCTGCGAAAGACGACACCCAGCGTGCATTCTCCTCTGTGTGGCCGACGCGGGCCGTACCGCAGCTTTTGTGAACGCGGGGCCGCTGTCAACAGGGCCCCCGGCGACCAGTCATGCGCCAGATGACAAAATCGGGTGCGCCTGCGTGCAAGACGGCGTCAGCCCGATGCGCCATGGTCGGTGCCACGCTTGTCCGACCCGAACGGACGGCACGACCGCCCGTGGGGGGCAGCACAAGGGAAGAATGCCGATGGCCAACCGCAATGTCGACCCGATCACACTGTCAGTCGTGCGCGGTGTGCTGGAGACGACCCAGCGCGAGATGACCCTGACCTTGGAGCAGACCGCGCGCAGTTCGGTCTTCAACCTGGCGCATGATTATTCGACCGCGCTGTTCAACCATACGCCAGAGATGATCCTGCAGGGGCAGGATATTCCGATCCATCTCGGGTCGCTGATCCCGGCGATGAAATCGGTCGCGAAGTATTTCGACGGCGACATCCACGAGGGCGACCTGATTCTGCACAACGACCCCAGCTATGGCGGGTCGCATATCATCGACACCTGCATGTATTACCCGGTCTTTTATCAGGGCGAGCTGCTGTTCTGGACGGTCTGCAAGGGCCACCTGACCGATATCGGCGGCCCGGTGCCCGCCGGCTACAACCCCGCCGCGACCGAGATCTATGCCGAAGGTCTGCGCATTCCCCCGCTGAAAATCTGGGACAAGGGCAAGCCGCGCAATGACGTGCTGAACCTTCTTTTGTCCAACATGCGCGCGCGCCGCGATCAGGAGGGGGACTTCAACGCGCTGATCGGCGCCTGTCAGGTCGGCGCGCGGGCGCTGATCCGCCTGATCGAGAAATACGGCAAGGACACGGTGCAGGACTGCATCGCCGAACTCCTCGACATGGCCGAACACCATATGCGCAGCCTGATCGCCGAGGTGCCCGACGGGGTCTATACCGGAACCGCGATTCTGGAGGACGCAGGCCACGGTTACGGCGATTTCGACATCACCGCCACGGTAACCATCAAGGGCAACGGCTGTCATATCGCCATCCAGTCGCCGCCGCAGATCCCGTATTTCATCAACAGCTACGAGGGCAACAGCCATTCCGGCGTGTATCTCGGGCTGATGATGTTTGCGCAGTTGCCGCCCCCTTACAACGAGGGGCTCTATCGCTGTGTGACCACCGACATGGGACCGCTCGGCACGCTGTGCAACGCGAAATCCCCCGCACCTCACATGAACTGCACCACCACCCCGATGGAGACGCTGACCGACGCGGTCCGGCTGGCGTTTGAGCAGGCAGCCCCCGCCAAGGTGTCGGCAAGCTGGGGCCATGCCAACGGCTGCAACATCGCGGGCTGGGACAAGCGGCATGACGAGGAATATGTGACCATGGTGCTGGCCTCGATCATCTCGGGTGCCGGGGCCACGGCGCAGGCCGACGGCTGGCATGCGGTCGGGCCGGAATGCTGTTTCGGCGCGCTGACCAGCGGTGACATCGAGATGCTGGAGCACAGCTATCCCATCATCATCCACCGCTATTCGCTGATGGAGGATTCGGGCGGGGCGGGTCGCAATCGTGGCGGGTCGGGCACCTGCTGGGAGGTGGAGCCGCTGGACAGCCCGATGACGCTGATCACCTTTGGCGAGGGGCGGCGCATTCCCGCGATGGGGGCGGCAGGGGCAAAATCCGCCATGGTGTCATCGAAGGTCGGCAGGCTGGAGCTGACGCGCAACGGCGCCACCCAGATCATCACCGACAACGTGATCGAGATCATCCAACCCGGCGAACGCGCCGCCAACCGCAACCCCGGCGGCGGCGGTTTTGGCAACGCGTTCGAGCGTGAGGTCGCCAAGGTCGTGGACGACGTCCGCAACGGGTTGGTCAGTCTTGAGGGCGCGCGTCTCGATTACGGTGTCGTCGTCACGGATCGCGCCACCCTCAGCGTGGATCACGCCGCAACCGCCGCCCTGCGCGGCGTCTGAAGGAAGCATCATGCAAAACCAGTTCCGCCTTGGCATCGACGCCGGGGGCACCTTCACCGACTTCATCCTTGCCGACCGCAACGGTGACGTGCGGATCTTCAAGGCGCTGTCCACGCCGCAGGACCCGACCCAGGCCATCCGCAACGGTTTGAAACTGATCGAGGAAGAGACCGGCATCACCGCGCAGGAAATCGTGTCGAATGCCGATCTTTGCATCAACGGCACGACCGTCGGGCTGAATGCGCTGATCCAGCACACGGGCGCCAAGACCGGGCTGATCGCCACCCGCGGCCACGAGGACAGCATCGAGATCCGGCTGGGCCACAAAGAGGACGGATACAGGTACGACCCCGAATATCCGCCGGCCACGATGCTGGTGCCGCGCTATCTGCGCCGGGGCGTGGCCGAGCGCGTTATCTCGACCGGGGCCGTCCACACGCCGATGAACGAGCAGGATGTGCGCGACGCCTGCACGCATTTCTTGCGCGAGGGCGTGGAGGCGGTCGCGATTTCCTTTGTCTGGTCCGTTCTGCACCCCGCCCACGAACTGCGCGCGGCCGAGATCGTGCGCGAGATGATGCCCGGTGTGCGCCTGACGGTCGGATCGCATCTTTACCCCCAGGTGCGCGAATACACCCGTACCTCGACGGCGGTGGTGAATGCCTATCTGTCGCCGATCCTGTCGAAATATGTGGAGGCCGTTGACGGCTATTTCCAAAGCCTCGGCGCGAAGAACCCGGTCCGGTATTTCCAGTCCAATGGCGGGCTTGCGCTGGGGTCGGTGGTGTCTGACCAGTCGGTCTATGCGATCAACTCCGGCCCCGCTTCGGCGCCACAGGCGGCGCTTTACATCGGCGAGCCTTGGGGGCTGAAGGACATCATCACGGTCGATATGGGCGGCACGTCCTTTGACATCACGCTGACCCGCGACGGGCGCGCGAATGTATCCAAGAATATCGACTTTCTGCGCTACCGCATCGGCATTCCCATGATCCAGGTCGAGACGCTGGGCGCGGGCGGCGGCTCGATCGGCTGGATCGACAGCATGGGCCTGCTGCAGATGGGCCCGCAATCGGCAGGCTCGGAACCCGGACCTGCCTGCTATGATCAGGGCGGTGAAAAGCCGACCACGACGGACGCCAACCTGGTCCTGGGCTACCTCAACCCGGACGGGCTTGTCGGAGGCCGATTGCCACTGCACATCGGCAAGGCAGAAGCCGCAATCAAGGCGGGACTTGCCGACCCGTTGAAGCTGACGGTTCCACAGGCGGCTTACGGCATGTTCACCATCGTGAACAACAACATGGTCAATGCCATCCGCCGCGTCTCGGTCGAGCGCGGCTATGATCCGCGCGACTTCGTGCTCAACTGTGCGGGCGGGGCGACGGGCGCGCATATCACGGCCCTGGCGCGCGAAATGGGCATCACCCGGATTCTGGTCTCCAAGCTTGCCTCGGGGCTTTGCGCCTATGGGCAGATCATTTCGGACGTGAAGTACAACTACATGGCACCGGCCCCCGTTCGGCTGGAGGGGGCAGCGGCTGCGGCGCGGCTCGACACGCTGTTTGCAGGCCTGGAGACGAAGGGGATTGCGGACCTTGCGCGCGACGGGTTTGACCGGGACCGCATTTCCATTCGCCGCAGCCTCGACATGCGGTATGTGGGGCAGGTCCACGAATGCACCGTGAACATCGATCCTTTTGCGCTGGACGAAGCAGCGCTGGATCAGCTGAAGGCCGCCTTCCACGCCCGTCACGAGGAACTTTACACCTATTCCGAACCTCAAAGCGTGGTCGAGGTGGTCAATGTCGAAAGCGCCATCCTCGGGCAGGTCGATCGTCCCCGCCGGATGAAGCTGGCGGCGGGCAAGGGTGCCGACAGCGCACGAAACGGGGTGCGCCCGATGATCTTTACCGCCGACGGACGCCGGCAGGACACACCCGTCTATGCAGGCGCCGCACTTGGCGCAGGCGACACGATTACCGGTCCGGCCGTCATCGAAGAGATCACGACGACAGTCGTGATCGAGCCTGGCTGGTCTGCACAGTTGCACGAGTCGGGTGTTTATGTCCTTGATTGGAAGGGCGAGGGTGGTGGCGCATGACAATCATCAACTGTGACATGGGCGAAGGTTTCGGCCTGTACCGCATCGGCGACGACGACGGACTGATGCCGCTTATTGACGTGGCAAACGTGGCCTGCGGCTTTCACGCCTCGGATTTCAACCACATGCGGCGCACGGTGCAGTTGGCAAAGCAGCATGGCGTCAAGGTCGGGGCGCATCCGTCATTGCCGGACCTGCAAGGCTTTGGCCGCCGCGAGATGAAGATCGGCCGGGAGGAACTGGCGAACTGCATCATTTATCAGATCGGCGCGCTGACCGGTTTTCTGGCGGCCGAGGGCGTCGTTCTGAACCATATCAAGCCGCATGGCTCGCTCTACGGGATGGCCGCGCGCATGGAGGATATCGCCCATGCTGTTGCGGATGCCGCCGACATCTTCAAGGTGCCGCTGTTCGGCATGGCGGGAACGCTGCACGAAAAGGTCTACACTGCCCGGGGGCATGGCTTCGTTTCGGAGTTCTATGCCGATCTGGACTATAACGACGATGGCGGCCTGATCATCACGCGCGAGCATGCCCCCACCGACCCGGAGCATGCAGCGGCCGCCTGTTTGCGCGCAATGAAAGAGGGCAGGGTCGCCAGCATCGGTGGCAAGGACGTCGCGGTTCGTGCCGATGCGATCTGTGTGCATTCCGACACCCCCAATGCCGTCGGCGTCGCGAAAGCCGTCCGGCAGACCGTCACCAGCCACCGCCCGTAACCACGTTCTTCAAGGGAATGACATGTCAAAGCAGATCCTCTCGCCGCTTCCAGGCACCTTCTATCGCAGGCCTTCGCCCGATCAGCCCGCTTTCAAGGAAGTCGGAGACACAGTGGCCGTGGGCGACGTGATCGGTCTGATCGAGGTGATGAAATCCTTCAACGAAGTGCAGGCCGATCAGGCAGGTACGCTGACCGCCTTTGTCGCGGAGGACGAGGAACCTGTGATGGCAGGTCAGCTTCTGGCGGAACTCGGCTGACCATGGCGATCACCAAACTGCTGGTCGCCAACCGGGGCGAGATCGCGGTGCGCATCATCCGTGCGGCGCGCGAACTGGGATTGCGCACGGTGCAGGTCCACAGCGCGGCCGATGCCGACAGCCTTGCGGTGCGGATGGCGGACGAGGCGGTGCTGATCGGACCGCCGATGGCGTCGAAATCCTATCTGAACATCGCCAACATCCTTGCGGCAGCAGCCGAGACGGGTGCCGATGCCGTCCATCCGGGATACGGCTTTCTGGCCGAGAACGCCGATTTCGCGGATGCGGTTCAGGCGGCCGGACTGGTGTGGATCGGGCCGGCGGGCGCCTCGATCCGGGTGATGGGCGACAAGGTCGCTGCGCGCGCTGCGGCCTTGGCTGCGGGTGTGCCCGTTGTCCCCGGATCCGAAGGACGCATCGACGATGCCGACCGCGCGCGTGCCGTGGCGACCTCCATCGGGTTTCCGGTGATGATCAAGGCGGCGGCAGGCGGCGGCGGGCGCGGCATCCGCATCGCGCAGGACATCGACCAACTCGACCGGCTGTTTCCCCAAGCCAGCGCCGAGGCCAAGGCCGCCTTTGGCGATGGCGGGCTCTACCTTGAAAAGGTGATCGAGCGCGCCCGTCACATCGAAGTGCAGATCCTTGGCGACGGCACCCGCGCCATTCATCTTTTCGAGCGCGAATGCTCATTGCAACGCCGCCGCCAGAAGGTCTGGGAAGAGGCACCTTCGGCCCGACTGCCGCAAGCCATGCGCGAAAAACTGTGCGCGTCGGCCGTGGCGCTGGCCGAGGCGGTCGGCTACCGCGGCGCGGGTACGCTGGAATACCTCTACGACGACGCGACCGGGCAGTTCTACTTCATCGAGATGAACACCCGGATCCAGGTGGAACACCCGGTGACCGAAATGATCACCGGCGTGGACCTCGTGCGCGAGATGATCCGGGTCTGCGACGGACAGGCGCTGCGTCACACGCAAGACGACATCCGCATGACGGGCCACGCCATCGAGGTGCGCATCTGCGCCGAAGACCCGGCACGCAACTTTCAACCCGGACCCGGAACGATAACGGAACTGATTGTGCCCGGCGGCGGCGGTGTGCGCTTTGATACGATGCTATATCCCGGCTATCAGGTGCCGCCGTTCTACGACTCGCTTCTGGGCAAGCTGATCGTCTGGGATGAAAACCGCGCGGCAGCCATCACCCGAATGGCCCGCGCGCTGGAGGAGTTGCATGTGGGCGGCCTGCCCACGACGCGAAGTCTGCACCAGTTGCTTGCGCGCGATCCCGAGGTTCAGGCAGGTGATTTCCATACCCGCTGGCTGGAACCCTGGCTGGAGCAGAACGCCCACAGATTAGAGGAGACCAAGGCATGACCACCCGTTATTCCTTCGGCGGAGACGAGCACATCTTTGTCGAGTGCGACGAGGAAATGTCGCTGGAGGCGTTCTTCAAGGGCCTTTCCATCACCAACGCGCTGCGCGACGCAAAGATCAGGGGCGTGACGGAAATCTGTCCGGCCAATGCCTCGTTCCAGGTCCGCTTTGACCCCGACGTCATCGCGCCCGATGACATGATGCGCGAGTTGAAGGCCCTTGAGGCGACAGCCCAGACCTCGCCCGCCACGCTGGAAACCCGGATCATCGAGGTGCCGGTATTCTACAACGACCCGTGGACGCACGAAACCGGGCAGCGCTTCCGCGAACGCCATCAGGATCCGACGTCCACCGACATCGAATACACAGCACGGATCAACGGGCTGGACGGCATCGACGGCTTCATCGCCGCCCATTCCGGCGCGCCCTGGTTCGTGTCGATGGTCGGGTTCGTGGCGGGGCTGCCTTTCCTCTATCAGATGACAGACCGGGACCGGCAGATCCAGTCGCCCAAATACCTGCGCCCCCGCACCGACACGCCGCGCCTGACGGTGGGTCATGGGGGGTGTTTTGCCTGCATCTATTCGGTGCGCGGGGCGGGCGGTTACCAGATGTTCGGGATCACGCCGATGCCGATCTATGACCCAAGCCAGACGACCCCCTATCTGCGCGATTTCATGTGCCTGTTCAAACCGGGCGACATCGTGAAATGGAAACCCATCGACCGCGCCGAATACGACCATACGGTGACGGAGGTGGATGCGGGCCGGTGGATGCCGCGCATCGCGCCGGTGACATTTTCACTGGCAGAATTCCAGGCCGATATCGACGGCACGAACGCACGCGTGATGGAGGCTCTCAATGGGCATTAACGTCATCAAGCCGGGACTTTCGACAACGGTGCAGGACCAGGGGCGTCCGGGCTACTACCATATCGGCATTCCCACCTCGGGCGGGATGGATATCCTGTCTTTGACCGCCGCCAACCTGCTGGTCGGAAATCCGGCGGGCGCGGCGGTGCTCGAGGCTGTGTTCATGGGCCCCGAACTGGAGTTCACGCAAGATGCGACCGTCGCGGTGACAGGTGCTGACCTGCCGCCCAAGGTCGATGGCCAGGAACAGCCGGGCTGGACCTCGTTCACCGTCAAGAAGGGGCAGGTGCTCAGCTTCGGGTTCCTCAAGGCGGGCGCGCGCGCCTATGTCGCGGTCTCTGGCGGCATTGACGTGCCCGTCGTGCTGGGGTCGCGGTCAACCTACACCTTGGGCGCGCTGGGCGGGTTCGAAGGGCGCAAGCTGCAGGCCGGGGATGTGCTGCCGGTCGGGCAGGGTGCCGGCGTCGCCGGGCGAAGTGTCCCCGCCGCGCTGCGCCGGATGCCGGGGACGCCTGCCGCCCTGCGGATGCTGCCCGGGCTTTACTGGCACCGCATCACCGACGCGGCGGGAAGAAACTTCTTTGAAGATACCTGGAAAGTCGCACCCGAGGCCGACCGGATCGGCTATCGCTTCAAAGCGGGCCGTCCGCTGGAGTTTGTGCCCCGCGAACAGCCCTTTGGTGCGGGCTCGGACCCGTCGAACATCGTCGATGCCTGCTATCCCTACGGGTCGGTGCAGGTGCCGGGCGGGACCGAGCCCATCGTGCTGCACCGCGATGCGGTGTCGGGCGGGGGCTATTTCATGCTCGGCACGGTGGTGTCTGCCGACATGGACCTGATCGGGCAGTTGCAGCCGCACACCCCCGCCCAGTTCGTCAAGGTGACGATGGAACAGGCGTTGCAGGCGCGTAAGGACCGCAAGGCGGTCCTGGACGGCATCGCGGCCGCGCTGGCGTGACACGCGGATTGCCGTGGCGGCCTTTTGCTGCCACGGCACCAAGTGAATGGAGACCGCATGCCTGCGCCGTCGGAAAATCTCGCCGCTCCCCCCCGAATGCATGACCGACGCCTTCGGGTGCGCGGAACGTCGATCACGCTGCTGCGGCAAGTGCAGGAACAGGCCGAGGCCGACCTCGGCTTTCGCGTCGATTACGAACTGCTCGACTTTCCGACCTGCCAACGCCGCGCCGCGATGGAGCCGCAGGGCTACGATGTCTATGAGCAGTGTTTCCACAATCTCGACATCGTGTGGTTCTGGGGCGCGCTGCAACCGATCGACATCCGGCGCATCACCCAGTGGGACAACATCAGCGACCTGGCCAAGCAGGGCGGCATCAGCAAATACGCGTGGCGGGGGCTTGGCGACGCACCCGTGCGCAAGCTTTACGTGCAGCCGGGCGGGTTTCTGGGGCCGAAACCCTCGCGCCAGATCAGCATGTTGCCGACCGTACTGAACATGGACAGCTTTGGCTACGATCCGCTGATCTTTGGCGCCGGCGACGCGGTGCGGTCTAGCTGGGCCTGGCTGCTGGACGCACGCGCCAAGGGGCGCATCGCGCTGGTCGATGAACCGGCAATCGGCTTTTTCGACGCCGCCCTGGCGGCCGAAGCGTCGGGCGAGCTGGAATTCGCAGACATGGGCAACATGACCATCGCCGAGATCAACGCCCTGATGGCGCTGCTGGAGGATCGCCGGCGGCAGGGGTACTTCTGCGGCGCCTGGGTCGATGGCGATCAGGCGGCGCGGCTTTTTCTGGACTGCGGTGTGGCCGCACAAAGCATGTGGTCACCGGTTTACGGCAAGATCGGCCCGCAGCCCGGCGCATTCGTCGAGGCGGCCCCGACGGAAGGCTACCGGGCATGGCATGGCGGCGCGAGCCTGTCTCGCCATCTTGTTGGCGCGGAACTGGACATGGCTTACGAATATCTGAACTGGTGGCTGAGCGGCTATGCCGGGGCCGTGATGGCACGGCAAGGGTACTACATCTCGACGCCCGACCTCAGCCGTCCGCACATGACCGTACCGGAATGGGCCTATTGGTATGACGGTGCGCCAACCGCGCAGGACCTTTATGGCCCCGCGGGTGAACTGGTGGTGCGTGCCGGGGCGCGTCGTTCCGGTGGAACCTACCATGAGCGGGCAGGGCGCATCGCGATCTGGAACACGGTCATGGACGAATACAATTACGCCGCCCGCGCCTGGGACCGGTTTATCCGGCGCATCCATGACGCCCAACTCACCAAAGACGGCGCCGCATGATCCGGTCCACCAATCCCTTTGCCAAAGAGCCGAGATACGAGCTTGTCGCGCGCGTGCTTCGCAGCAACATCCAGCGAGGCACCTTGCCCGAGGGGCTGGTCCTCCTGGAAGGGCCGATCTCGCGTCTGATGCAGACCAGCCGCGTTCCGGTGCAGGCGGCGCTGCGACAACTGATGACCGAGGGGCTCGTTCACCGATTTGACGGGCGCGGATACCTTGTCGGTCCCGACGGACTGAGCATCGCGGCAATCCGGAAGGATATCGCAGAGTTCAAGCTGGAGATTTCCGACGCGGTCGACGACGCGCTGCAGACCCGTGGCACCTGGCGGCACGTCTACGAACAGGTGGAGGAAGAAGTCGCCTCGTGCCAGATTTTCGGAGAGTTCCGCATCGTCGAGACCGAGCTGTCGGATTATCTTGGTGTCAGTCGCACGGTTGCACGCGACGTGCTGGCGCGCCTGCAAGAGCGGGGCCTGATTCGCAAAAGTGCCAGCTCTCACTGGATCGCCGGGCCGCTGACAGCGCGCACCCTGCGCGAGAAATACGAGCTGCGCAGCATCATCGAACCCGCCGCCTTGCGCATGGCAGCGCCTTTTATTCGTTACAGTGAGGTGGAGCATCTTCTGGAATTGATTGATTCCGATGCTACACTGACATCGGAATCGCTGAGCGATGCGCTTATGGAATGTTGCATCGCGCATGCACCGAACACGACCCTGGTCGAGTTGGTTCGCAGCAACATGCTGCTGCTTTCCTCGGTAAACCGGGCCCTGACATCCCTTGGCCTGCCGCATGACGAAGCGACCTTGGACCAATACCGCACCCTTTTCGATCTTATCGCCAAGCATCCGATTGATTCTGCTGTCGAGTATCTACGAGATCACATCCAGATCAGTGCTGCCCGCAATCTTGCGCGGATGAAGATCGTTGCGGTGATCAGTGAATCGGGTGATTTTGCGCCCTATCTTGTCCCGCAATAAAACGAATATTGCACACGATATGTATTATTACGACTCTGCTTCTTCCCCATGTCCCTAACGGCGCGCCAATTTTCGATCAATTTTTGTAACTTAGCGCATGCAAAACAAGCGAAGCGTGAAACTAACGAACTGTTGACAGCGGCATAAAACATTTATGTTATACGAAGTGCAGTTTCACTTCTCGCGGTGGTGGGGTGGGTCAAACCGCGGCCCGAGGCTGCGAAATGCAAGCCGACAGGTGGTCGTCGCGGTTGCGCATGTGTCCTGAGAAAAATGGGGTGGTCTTGGAAACGGCAGTATTTCGGCTCGAAGGTGTCACCAAGCGCTACGGTGATCTGGTGACGCTGGACAACGTCTCGCTTGATGTCGCGGTGAACGAGTACGTCTCGTTCCTCGGGCCGTCGGGATCGGGAAAGACGACGCTGCTGCGGGTGATCGCCGGGTTCGAGGCTCCCGATGCGGGGCGCGTGTTCTTTCAGGGCCGCGACATCACCCATCTGCCAGCCCATGAGCGAGAAATCGGTTTTGTTTTCCAGAACTTCGCGCTGTTTCCGCATCTGACGGTCATCAAGAATGTCGGCTTCGGTCTTGCCCATGGCAAGGCGCCGCTCAGCGCCGCCGAGGTGGACCGCAAAGCGCGCGAGATGATCGCGATGGTGGGGCTTTCGGGGATGGAAGACCGCGGCGTCGATCAGATTTCCGGAGGTCAGCGCCAGCGCGTCGCCCTGGCACGCACCCTTGCGATGCAACCGAAGCTGGTGCTGCTCGATGAACCTCTGGGCGCGCTGGACGCCAATCTTCGCGGCCGGATGCGCAACGAACTGCGCGCAATCCGCGAGCGGCTTGGCGTGACGTTCCTGCATGTGACAGGCAGCGAAAACGAGGCGCTGGCGATGGGGGACCGCGTGGTGGTTCTGGACCGGGGCCGCATCATCCAGACCGGCACGTCGGAGGGGCTGTATGACGGCCCGGCTTCGCCTGATGTCGCGCACTTTCTCAACCGTTTCAATCTGTTCGACGGCGATCTTTCAGCGGGTAAATTCACCGGCTCGTTCGGGACGGTCGCAGCACCCGCCGCACGCAAGGCCGACCGCGTTGTTTATGCGGTTCGCTATGACCGCATGCGCGTCGACGCGCGCGCCGCCCAATCGGCGGGACCCGCGCTCAAGGCGACGTTCGTCGCATCCGAATACCTTGGCTCTTCGATCATGAACTTCTTCGAATTGCCGGACGGAAAGGTCGTGGAAATGGAGCACCATCTTAGCTTGGGTGCTCCCGAGATCTACGAGGCCAAACAGGACTATGTGCTGACCTGGAACCCTGACCAGGCCATTGTTTTCGGCCGGGAGGCGCGCTGATGTCTGATCTGACCGCCTCGGTGCCGCGCAAGGACTGGACAACGCGGCTTTTGCTGCTGCCGGGCATCATCTGGATGCTGCTGTTTCTGGTCACGCCGATCCTGATGATCGTCTATG
>JANPKV010000054.1:0-20422 GCA_031426185.1 Rhodobacterales bacterium
CCGTTTTCGGACCGCACGCCCGTGACTTCGCATTGCTGGATGATGTGCATGCCCATGTCGCTGCAGGCGCGCGCATAGCCCCAGGCGACGGCGTCATGCCGCCCCGTGCCGCCCCGCGCCTGCCACAGCGCGCCAAGGACCGGATAGCGCGGCCCGTCGATGTTGAGGATCGGGCACAGCTCCTTGACCCGCGCCGGGGTGATGAATTCGGTGGTCACGCCTTGGAGCGCATTGGCATGGGCGGTGCGCTGGTAGCCGCGCACCTCGTGATGGGTCTGCGCCAGCATCATCACGCCACGCGGGCTGAACATCATGTTGTAGTTCAGATCCTGGCTCAGCGTCTCGTACAGGCTGCGCGACTTTTCGTAGATCGCCGCACTCGGGTCCTGCAGGTAGTTCGACCGGATGATGGTGGTGTTTCGGCCCGTATTGCCGCCGCCGAGCCAGCCTTTTTCGATGATCGCGACATTGGTGATGCCGTGGTTGCGGCCAAGATAGTAGGCGGTGGCAAGGCCATGACCGCCTGCGCCCACGATCACGACATCATAAGACGCTCTTGGCGCCGGCGAGGCCCAGGCCCTGTCCCAGCTCATGTGGCTTCGCAGGGCTTCTCGGGCGATGGCAAACACGGAATAACGTTTCATCGGGCCCCTGCTGCGCATCTGGTGGTGTTACATGGAACGATGTGCGCGACGCCCCGCACCCACCAGCGGCACAATCGGGAAAAATGCGACATGAGGCAAGGTGCGCGCAGTCCAAAAACGAAACGCACGATGCGACCGATTGGCCCTTTTGCACAAGGATCACAGCCATTACATCGCGGATCGGACGAACTGGCGCGAAAGATCCACGGAGTTGATGGAAAACCTTGGCTTTTGGGTGGTCGCTGCCGCGATCGCGACCGCGGTGGCTGCTATCCTGCTGATGGCAGCACGCAGTAGCGGGGACACGCGCTCCGAGGCCGGGGCAACCGGGCTTTACCGTGACCAGCTGGCCGAGGTGGACCGCGACCTGGCGCGCGGCACCTTGCCTGCGGATGAGGCGGACCGGCTGCGCACCGAAATCGGGCGCAGATTGCTGGAGGCCGACCGCGCCCATGGCGCAAGCGCGTCGCTTCGGAACGGATCCCCCCTGCCCGCGATGGCGGTGATCGTGGTGGGTATCGCGGCCTCGGGCGGGCTATACATGTGGTGGGGCGCGCCGGGCTATCCCGACCTGCCTCTGGCCGAACGGCTGCAGATGGCGGATGCCGGGATGGCGTCGCGCCCCGATCAGGCGACGGCGGTGGCATCGGCCCCGGCGGCACCCGCACCCCCGGCCCCCGATCCTGCCTTTCTGGACCTGATGGACAAGTTGCGCACGACGCTGGCCACGCGTCCCGATGACGTGGTCGGCCTCGGCCTTCTGGCGCGCAACGAGGCTGCGTTGGGAAACCTTGCCGCCGCCGAGGCAGCCCAGCGCCAGATCATCGCCGCCAAGGGGAATGCAGCGACCGCGGATGACCATGCCGGTCTGGCCGAGGTGATGATCCGGGCGGCGGGTGGCTATATCTCGCCAGAGGCAGAGGCCGAACTGGTCCGGACGCTGGAACTGGACCCCACCAACGGTGCCGCGCGCTATTTCTCGGGGCTGATGTTCGCGCAAGGCGGGCGGTATGACCGCGCCTTTACGCTGTGGAGCCAGTTGATCGACGAGGGACCGGGCGATGCGCCTTGGATCGCGCCGATCCGCGCGCAACTGCCCGAAATCGCCTTCCGCGCCGGCATCGCCTACGAGCTTCCGCCGGAAAGTGGTCCGGGCGCCGATGACATCGCCGCCGCAGCCGAGATGTCGGCAGAGGAGCGTCAGGCGATGATCGAAGGCATGGTCGCGCAGTTGTCCGAACGGCTGGCATCCGAGGGGGGACCGGCAGAGGACTGGGCCAGGCTGATCCGCGCGCTCGGGGTCTTGCAGGACACCGAACAGGCCAACACGATCTATGCCGAGGCGCAGACCCGCTTTGCCGGGGATGACGCGGCGCTGTCCTTCCTGAAGGAAGCAGCACTTGAGTCGGGGCTGGTGCCATGATCTGCGCCAGTCTCGAGGACTTTGTGACCCTGCTGCCCCCGAACCGCGCGATTGCCGGGCTGGACCTTGGCACCGTGACCATTGGCGTCGCGATGTCCGACCTGCGCCGGTCCGTGGCGACCCCCATCGACGTCATCAGGCGCGTCAAGTTCACCGAGGATGCGACACGTCTGCTGGCACTGCTGGCGGAACGCGGCGCGCAGGGGATCGTGCTCGGCCTGCCGCTGAACATGGACGGATCGTCCGGCCCACGGGTGCAGTCGACGCAGGCCTTTGCGCGCAATCTGGAGAAACTGACGCCGCTTCCGATCGCCTTTTGGGACGAACGGCTGTCCACCGTCGCGGCGGAACGGGCCCTGCTGGAGGCGGATACGTCGCGCAAGCGTCGCAAAGAGGTCATCGATCAGGTCGCTGCGGGATATATCTTGCAAGGTGCGCTGGACCGTCTGGCGCATCTGGCATGAAAGACGAGGCTGGGCAGGTGAAGGACGAGGTCTGGAAACGGCAAGAGGTGCAGTCGCCCTGCATCAAGCTGTGCGTGGTCCATCCCGAGGAACGCATCTGCGTCGGCTGCTTTCGCACCATCGACGAGATCGGCACCTGGTCGCGCCTGACGCCAGCGGAACGCGAGGCGATCATGGCGGATCTACCCGAACGCGCGCCACGCCTGCGCCAGCGGCGCGGCGGACGGATGGGAAGGCTCGACCGCTGAGGACCCCCTTGGCCGCGGCAGGCCAGGTCCGAACGGTCACCCCCAAGGCGGGCATATTCGCAACATTCGGCTGCGGCTGTTTTCCGGGGTATTATTGCCGGCCCTCATGCCTGTTAGCATTCCTGTGGACAAGTTTGTTTTCGGAAGGAATTTGGCATGTTTGACCCAAAGATGCTGGTATTGGCGGGGGTGGCGTCGACCGTCGCGGGCGCGTCCTTCGCGCTGGAATTCTCGGGCGCCGAAATCGCCTTGGAATACCGCAACAACCTTACAGCCAACGATTCCCAAACGGCGTTGGATGCCAGTGCGGCGCTGTCTTTCGGATCGGGCTTTGGGTTGCAATTCGGAATCAAGAACGCCGATTACGGACCCTTTGTCGCCTGGGCCTCGGGATATGAGATGCACGGCACATATGACGTGTCCGACCGTCTGGCGGTCGGGGTCTTTGCCGGACAGGAATTTTTCGGCACAGGCACGGACGATGCCTATACCTATGGCGGCATCGAAGCGGCGTTTACATCCGGCCCGGCGTCGCTTGAGGTGGCCCTGTCGGACTATTCCGGTACCTCTTACGAGGCGACCAACTTTGCCTTGGACGGCAAATTCACTGTAAGCGACCGCATGGACCTTGTGGCCGGCTACCATGGCAACAACACGTCCGACAAGGTCAAGTACGCCTATGTCGGCGCGTCCTACATGGTGGTGGACAGGCTCGATCTGTCCGCCAAGTTCGGCCACGAGGATGACAACGGTGCCAACAGCAACATCCTGTCGCTGGGCGTCGCCTATTCGCTTGGCGAGGGCGTGACGTTCCGCCAGCGCAGCTATACCGACCTGTTCCCCACGAACTAGGGGCGGGTGCAGACCGGCGGGACAATCCACCGGTTTCCGCCCCTATCCCAATAGCCGCTGATGTTCGGCCAGCGCGAAACGGTCGGTCATCCCCGACACGTAATCCGCGACGATGCGGGCCAGTTCGACCTCGGAGCGCGCCGCATCGATGTCGCTGCGCCATTCGGTCGGCAGCAATTCTGGGCGCGCCATGTACAAAGGGAACAGACCGTTCACCACCGCCGTCACGCGCGTGCGTTCCACCATCACCGATGGCGCGCGGTACATGCGGGTAAACAGAAAGCCCCGGATCGCCTTCAACTCCTGATAAAGGGGCTTGGAAAACCGGATGATGGTGCGGCCCATGGCGCGGATGTCTTCGACCGAGGTCGGCCGCGCGGCATCCAGACGGCCTTGCGCCACGGCGATCACATCCTCCACCATGCGGCCAAAGACCCGCCGCAGTGCCTCGTGACGACGCCGCATCGGGTCGAGTCCGGGATAAAGACGGTCCACCTCGGCAAAGGCGGGACCGGTGACGGGCAACTCCATCAGGTCGGCTTCGGTGAACAGGCCGGACCGCAGGCCGTCATGCAGATCGTGATGGGAATAGGCGACGTCGTCGGAAATCGCGGCCACCTGCGCCTCGGCCGAGGCATGGGTGGACAGTTCCAGGTCCCATTCGGCGTTTACCTCCGCCAGCGCATAGGGCAAGGGCCCGGCGTGTTTGGCATCCGCATTGGGACCCGTGAGCGGACCGTTGTGCTTGGCGATCCCCTCCAGGGTTTCCCATGTCAGGTTCAGCCCGTCGAAATCGGCATAGTGGCGTTCAAGGCGCGTGACGATCCGCAGCGCCTGCGCATTGTGGTCGAACCCGCCATAAGGCGCCATGAGCGCGCCCAGCGCATCCTCGCCGGTATGGCCGAACGGCGTGTGCCCGAGGTCGTGGGCAAGAGCGATCGCCTCGGCCAGATCGGTGTTGAGGCCAAGGACCCCGGCGATGGTGCGCGCGACCTGCGCCACCTCGATCGTGTGGGTCAGCCGGGTGCGGTAATAGTCGCCCTCGTGTTCGACAAAGACTTGTGTCTTGTGCTTCAGCCGCCGGAAGGCGCTGGAATGGATGATCCGGTCGCGGTCGCGCTGGAACGGGCTGCGGAATGACGACATGCCTTCCGCATGCAGGCGGCCCCGCGACTGTTCGGGCTGGCAGGCATAGAGGGCAAGCGTCACCGGCATCCGTCCTTGTTGAAACCCTTGCGTCCCCCTATATTCGGTGCAGACCCGCATGGATAGGGACTACACCCGATGAACCTCGCCCCGCTGACCTTGCCGCCCCGCGTCACCGACCGCGCCTATGCGCGGCTGGCCGAGATCGCCGAGATGACCGGCCAGACGCGCGCCTTGCGCGTCGCGGTCGAAGGCGGCGGCTGTTCCGGCTTTCAGTACGAGATCAAGCTGGACGAACCTGCCACCGATGATCTGGTGCTGGAACGCGCCGGGCACAAGGTGCTGGTCGATGCGGTGTCGCTGCCGTTTCTGGCCAATGCAGTGATCGACTTCACCGATGAGCTGATCGGCGCGCGGTTCGTGGTGGAAAACCCGAATGCAAGTTCCAGCTGCGGCTGCGGGACGTCATTCTCCATGTGATCTGACCTGTCGTGATCGGGGGCGGCGTCTCAGGACGCCTCCAGCAGCGGGCGCAGGATTTCGGCGACATGTTCATCTGTCCAGTACATGGTGTGGCCGTTCTTTGGCACCGCATGTTCCTGCGGCCATTGGCGGTCAGGCCAGATGCCATCCGCAGGCAGGCCGGACCCATCGATGAACGTGCCCACAAAGTCGTCGACGCGAAAGATGTTCGTCCATTTGCTTAGCACGCCTGCGCGGTTCTGTGGCCCCACCGAACGCGGGTTGAGGTTTTCGCGCAATCTGTGGGGCATGAAGCTTTTGGGGAAATAGGTTGCGTAAAGGTGGGTATAGGGCGACCCCATCGTGACCAGCTCCAGGCTGATGCCCTTGCTGCCTGCCCCAAGCCAGCGTTTCGCCTCGGCGTCGATCACGTCGATCGCGATGACGGTACCCTGGCTGTGGGACACGATGACAATCTCATCGGGGGCCTCGTCCTCGATCAGTTGCGCCATCAGCACCTTGAGCCGATCCTGAATGCGCCGCCTTGGCCAATAGCCATGGGGCGTTTCGGGGTCGGCCCTGCGCGCGGATTTGGCGCTGGCGCTGCCCTCCAGCCAGACGGGTTTGTAGGCGCCATTTCGGCTGTCTTCGGTCGCCGAGGTATTCCACGAATAGTCGTTCAGATAGACAAGCACATCCGTAAAGATCGCGATGCCCAGCGCAAAGGGGTTCCGCCCGTAGCCAAGGATCAGCGCGGCCAAGAGCGCCAGCCCGCCCATGAACCACGCCGCATTGCGCTGCAAAAAGGCAGGGATGGCATCCGGCAGGATGTTTCCGAACCCAAGCCCCCGCATCGCGCCATCCAGGCTCAGCACGAACACCACCAGCATGAAGGCGTTCAGTTCCCACAAGAGCACCTTCCCGATAAGAAGACGGTGACGTTCCGCAAGCGCCCGGGGGTTGGCGAAATAATCTTGTGGCGACAGCCGCCCCATCGCCCGAACCTTGCGCAGGTGCAATGCCATCGCCGTCAGGATCAGGACCACCACCGCAATGACCGCAGGACCAACCCCGCGCAACGCCGAACTGATGTGGTTGGGGTTCATGTTCCAGTTCAGCGGCAGGCGCAGGACGGTGGTCCAGAGGGCAGCGAACAGCAAGAACCACAGCAGCATCATCAGGCCCAGCGCCGGCATCACGAAACTGACCGGCTGTACCCTCTCGACGGCCCGTCGGCGAAGCGCGGACACGACGCCGAGACCTATCGCCGCGACGATCACAACCGACCAGGCGATCACCATCAGGCCTTGCAGCCGCATGCCGTAAAGCACCGGCCCCTGATAGTCGCGGATGCATCCGGCATAGATTTCGTTTTGCCCTTGTGCGCGTCCTTGCGCAAACTGGCTGTCGGGTGTCCAGGTGCAGTTCAACTCGCGCAAGGCCTGGTCCAACCCATAAAGCGCCTTGGCCCCGGTCTCGCCATCGACCGCCGTAAAGACCGCAAGCAACAGCCCCGTCGCCGCCATCCAGCCCCCAAGGAACCGGGTCAGGTACGCATTGCCCCGCCGCAGCAGCCATCCGCTCAGTCCAAACGAAAAAACCATCATGAGGGCTGCGAATATCATGGTCTGAGCTGGAGTGGCGGTAATGATCGCGGCGCTGGCTTCGGCCGCGCGTTCGGAAGGGTCCCGCAGCCTTTCCAGCACAAAGCGCAGCGCCCAGTCGACCACCAGCCCGACCAGCAAGACGATATTGATGGCAAAGATCGGCCCATGGATCGTCAGCGCCGCGAACGAGGCCAGCTTGCGCGCGAACCTGTCCTGCCAGGTCTGCCCGTCGAAGACCGACCGCGCGTTTTCGCGCACGGCATGCGACAGACCCAGCACGATCTTGAAAAACCCGACGATCAGCGCCAGCACCTCTTTGCCGGTCGCCGAGATGTCGCCCCAGTAAAAGTCGGCGACGACGCGTTCCTTCAGGACCGTCGCGGGATCATCCGTGCCATGGTGCCGATAGCGCCTGACCCGCGCGGGAAAGATCGACCGCTTGTGGTTGGTGCCGTATTGCGGCAACTCGCGCAGGTGAAAGTCGTCGCTGGAATGTGGTCTCCAGATGATCGGCTGCGGCGCGCTTGCCCCACCCGTCTCGTCCTGGACCAAGGGCGGATCGTCGTCCAGCGCGGTCGCAAGCAGGTCGGTGCTGATCCCGGCATCCCGGACGCCCACCCCATGCACAACCACAATGAGTTGTTTTTTCATCATAAATATCCAGATCTACAAATGTCGGAGAAATACCGACCGTCGGCAATATGCGGGCAGTCTACCGCAGCCTGAGCATGGTTCAAGACTTTTGCACGCTGGCGTTGTAGATTGGCGCACCGCGTTGGACGCGCCGTTCGCTGCGCTGTGCTGGTACGGCCTTTCCATGGCGCCGCTTTGCCCTAGATGCCAAAAGCGAAAAGATAAAAGGCCATACCCCATGACGATTGCGCTTTTGCTCGGCTCCGGACCGACCGTGACCGATGCGCGCCCCTGGCCGCGCGTGCCCTTCGACCAGATCACCGCGATCAACAATGCGTGGCGCGTGCGGCCTGATTGGGATGCGCTGGTCCATCCATGGGATTTTCCGGCCGATCGCCGCCCGTCCGCCGGACCGGGGCAGCAATTGATCACCCAAGAGCAGTTCGTGCCGGCCCAGAACGCCTATGGCGGCTTTGTCTATGCCGGGGGCACGATGGCCTTTACCGCCGCCTACTGGATGCTCGCGACCCTGCGCCCGCGGGTGTTGGCGGTGCTTGGCTGCGACATGCACTATCCGACCGGACGGCCGACGCATTTCTACGGCACCGGCACCGCCGACCCCTTGCGCGCCGACATCACCCTGCAATCGCTGGAGGCAAAGTCGGCGCGGCTCTTGGTCCATGCCGCGCGACAGGGCTGCGCCATCGTCAATCTGTCGACGGGCCCCTCGCGCCAGGTCTTTCCGCGCGCCGTGCGGGCGACCCTCGTGGCGCGGGTCCCCCTGCCCCATGACCGGGCCATGGCGTCGCGCGCCGATGCGCTGGAGGCCGAGCTTGGCTACATGGTGCCGTCGGGTCGCTATTGGGACGAGGCCGACCGCTTCGATCCCGCCGCGTTGCGCGCGCTTGACGCGCTTTGGCTGGCCGCCGCCCGTCCGGCTTTGGCGCTATCGGCCTGACCTTGTGCAGCCCCCCCGCGCGGCCTAACCTGGCCGGCATCGGCAAGGGGCAGTACATGAAGATCGCGTCATTCAACATCAACGGCATCAAGGCCCGGATCGAGGCCTTGCCCCGGTGGCTCCAGTCGGCCAATGCCGACGTCATCTGCCTGCAAGAGATCAAGTCGGTCGATGACAGCTTTCCGCGCGAGGTGTTCGAGGCACTTGGCTACCAGGTGGAGACGCACGGCCAGAAAGGGTTCAACGGGGTGGCCATCCTGTCGAAACTGCCGTTGCAGCAGGTGACGCGCGGCCTGCCCGGTGACGACGCGGATGAGCAGGCCCGCTGGATCGAGGCGACCGTCATCGGCACGCGGCCCGTCCGCGTCTGCGGGCTTTATCTGCCCAATGGCAATCCCGCCCCGGGGCCCAAATACGATTACAAACTGGCGTGGATGTCGCGGATGCAGGCGCGGGTCGCTGAGTTGTTGTCGACCGAGCAGCCCGTGGTCTTTTGCGGCGACTATAACGTGATCCCGCAAGCCGTCGATGCGGCAAGGCCCGAGGCCTGGGTCACCGATGCGCTTTATCTGCCCGAAAGCCGGGCAGCTTTGCGCCGGCTGGTCGGCCTTGGCCTGACCGATGCATTCCGCGTGCGCAACGCCGCAGCCGGACAATATACCTTCTGGGATTATCAGGCCGGTGCTTGGGAGCGCAACAATGGCATCCGCATCGACCACCATCTGCTCAGCCCGCAAGCCGCGGATCTGCTGCTCGACTGCGGCATCGACAAGGACGTGCGCGCCGGGGACAAGCCGTCCGATCATGTCCCGATCTGGATCGACCTTGCCGCCTGACAGGCCTTTCTGACTGCACAAATATCCCGGGGACGTCGCGCGATCCGCGCGGCGGGGGCAGAGCCCCTAGCCCTTGGTCACATCGTGGCGATAAAGCCAGTCGAACCGGCGCAGCATCAGGCCGGGCGCAACCGCCCCCACCGCACGCAAGCCCAGATGCCCGAGGGTCCGGGACACCCCCGACAGATGATAGGCCCGGGCATTGGCGTCTGCCGCCGCGACGATCCTGACGGCTCGGTCCCGGCGCGCGGCCTGATAGGCGGCAACGCCCGCCGCGACCGTGTCCGCCCGGGCCAGCTGCCCGGCCAGAACCCAGGCATCTTCCAGCGCCATGTTGGCGCCTTGGGCCAGGAACGGCAGCGTGGGATGGGCGGCATCGCCCAGGATCGCAGCCCCGCCACGCGGCAACGCCTGATACCAGCGGGGCGCTACAGGATGGCGGTGCAGACCCCAAAGCCAGGTCTCATCGACCTGGTCGAGCCACCCCCGCACGCGCGGGCAGAACTCGGCAAAGGCCAGACGCAGGGCATCGGGGGTATCGCGGTGGCTCCAGCCTTCGGCGGTCCATTCCCGTCGTTCCTCGACCGCGACGATGTTGCGCAAGGCCCCGGCCCGCAACGGATAACTGACCAGATGCCGGCCCGGCCCCATATGCACCTCCACCTCTGGCGGATCTCCGGGCGTGCCGGGGATCAGCGCGCGCCAGGCCACCTGTCCGGTGAAGAACGGGGCGCTCCCAAGGTTGAGCGCCTCGCGCAGGACGGAATTCAGCCCATCCGCCCCGACCAGCAGGCTGGTTTCAACCCGCCGGCCATCGGGGGTCAGGGCGACTGCCCGGTCCTGCCTGAGGTCCACGCGGTGCACCTGCGCATTGGTCGTGACCGTCACCCCGGCCTCGCGCGCGCCTTCCCCCAAAAGCGCCACAAGATCGGCGCGGTGAACCAGATGCCAGCCAAGATCGGGGCGCAGGCGTGCCAGGTCCATGTGCAGGACCACCGCCCCCGACATCCCGTCGCAAAGCCGCACCCCGGTCGCGCGCAGCGCCGCATCGCGCAAGGCAGGCCCAAGTCCCAGCGCATGCAGAACCGCAGCGCCGTTCGGGCTGATCTGCAGCCCGGCACCCACTTCATCCAGCGCGGCGGCCTGTTCCAGCACCGTCACCTCGGCCCCGCGCAAGGCCAGCGCGCGCGCGGCGGCAAGACCCGCGATGCCCGCCCCGATCACCGTCGCCGCCTGTCCGATCAGGCTCATCCGCCGCCCCGCCCGCCGTACCAGCCAATGACAAACGCCGGACCCTTTGGCCCGGCGCTTTGTCCCCGCGATGGTGCTGTCGCGCTCATTCGTCGCGATGAACCTTTTCGCGGCGCTCGTGTTTTTCCTGCGCTTCAAGTGTCATCGTGGCGATGGGCCGGGCGTCCAGACGCTTCAGGCTGATCGGCTCTCCGGTCATCTCGCAATAGCCGTATTCGTTCTCGTCGATCCGGCGCAGGGCGGCGTCGATCTTGTTGACCAGCTTGCGCTGCCGGTCGCGGGTACGCAGCTCCAGCGCGCGGTCGGTTTCTTCGCTGGCGCGGTCGGTGATGTCGGGAACCGCGCGGGCCGAGGTCTGCAGATTGTCGATGGTTTCGGCAGACTGGCTCAGAAGTTCCTGTTTCCAGACGATCAGTTTGCGTCGAAAATATTCAAGCTGGCGATCGTTCATGAATGGCTCGTCCTCGGCGGGACGGTAATCTTCGGGAAGGAACACCTCGGGTCTCATTCCTGTCGTCTCCAGCATTTTTCGGACCGATCCGAAGGCCGCTACCGGGACCGCGCACCGACGCTGGCACGAGGCGGGTCGCTTGATTGCGGCTCCAATAGCTGAACCCAACTGCCTTGTCACTAGCGGTTGCGACAAATTTCATGGGCCGATAGTGTCGCGGTTCAGGGTGGATAAGGGACTGCGGCGCATGGCGTTTACAACCACCGCGCGATACATCGCGTCAGACGATCTGGCAATGGCGGTCAATGCGGCGGTCACGCTGCAGCGGCCCCTGCTGGTCAAGGGCGAACCCGGCACCGGCAAGACCGAACTGGCGCGCCAGGTCGCAGCATCACTGGGGCTGCCGCTGATCGAATGGCATGTGAAGTCGACGACCAAGGCAGCGCAGGGCTTGTACGAATACGATGCGGTCAGCCGGCTGCGCGACAGCCAGCTTGGCGATGCCCGCGTGCATGACGTCGCCAATTACATCCGGCAGGGCAAGCTTTGGCAGGCCTTCACTGCACCCGGGCGCGTGGTCTTGCTGATCGATGAGGTCGACAAGGCGGATATCGAATTTCCGAACGACCTGTTGCAGGAACTCGACCGGATGGAGTTCCATGTCTATGAGACCGCCGAGACGATCCGCGCGGTGCATCGCCCTGTCGTCATCATCACCTCCAACAACGAAAAAGACCTGCCCGACGCATTCCTGCGGCGCTGCTTTTTCCACTATATCCGGTTTCCGGATGCCGAGACGCTGGCGGCGATCGTGCGGGTACATTTTCCCGACATCAAGGAACGGGTCCTGACCGCAGCATTGTCGCAGTTCTTTACCCTGCGCGAGACGCCGGGTCTGAAAAAGCGCCCCTCCACATCCGAGGCGCTGGACTGGATCCGGCTGCTTCTGGCCGAGGACCTCGGACCAAAGGATCTGCAGGGCGATGCCAGATCGGCCTTGCCCCGGATGTATGGTGCCCTGCTCAAGACCGAACAGGACGTGCAGATGTTCGAACGGCTGGCATTCATGGCGCGCGGGGCGCGCTGAGGATCATTTCCGAATCGCTTTGGGGACCGGCGCAGGAACGTCCGGCGTCTCCGTTCGTTGCAGGCTGCAACAATCGGTGAGGCATGCGCCGACGCCGGGGCGCTATCTAGTCCGCCGGCAGGGGGGCGGCGCGACAGGTAGACAGGCCCCGGGTGCCGCGCAGCATTTGATTGACACGATGCAGCCCTGATCCGGACACTCGCCGTCTGTAGTCTGCTGCCCAGTCACCGCTGCCACGGAAGCTGCCCCATGTTCCGCGCCGATTGTCCCCGCAAGGTCCCTTGCGTCCGCCCCCGGGCGCGTCTGGTCTGCCTGGCCGCCATGGCGCTGGCTGTCGCCGCATTGGTCGGCTGCGCCGACCCCGGCGCGCAGGTCAGCAAGAATGCGCGCGACGAGCTTGGCTTTTCCGGATCCGGCACCGCGCGGGCCGCACTCCCTGCCGAAACCGCCGTGGCCGCCAGCGGCATGGCGCACGACTTTCTGGATCTGGCCTTTCAGATGGAAAGCGGGCGCGTGCTGCCCGTCCTGTCACGGTTCGAAGGCCCGATCCGGATTGCCGTGCGGGGCGATATGCCCCCCGGTGCGTCCGACGATCTGTCGCGGTTGATCGCACGGCTGCGGGCCGAGGCGGGGATCGACATCGCGCTGGCGCCTGGCGGCACGTCGGCCCAGATCACCGTGGAATTCCAGCCCCGTGCCACCTTGCGCCGGATTGCGCCCACCGCGGCCTGCTTTGTGGTGCCCGGGGCCAGCAGCCTTGCGGAATACCGACGCGACCGCGGATCGGCGGCGATGGATTGGGGATCGGTCGAGACGCGCACCCTTGCGGCAATCTTCGTGCCGTCCGATACCAGCGCGCAAGAGGTGCGCGACTGTCTGCACGAGGAACTGGCCCAAGCCATCGGTCCCTTGAACGATCTTTACCGGTTGCCCGATTCCGTTTTCAACGACGACAACTTTCATACCGTGCTGACGCCGTTCGACATGGCGATCCTGCGGGCCTACACCGCGCCGGAACTACGCTCGGGGATGAGCCGGTCCGAGGTTGCCCGCCTGCTTCCGCGCGTGTTCGCACGGACCGGGACCGTCGCACGTGCATCCGGGCGCGCGCCATCGCCCCGGACCTGGCTGAAAGCGATCCAGGGCGCCGTTGCGGGTGGCTCCGGACTGTCCTCGCGCCGGACAGCGGCGGCGCGCGCGCTGGCCTTGGCCGACGCGCAGGGCTGGGCAGATGCGCGCACGGCATTCAGCCACTTTGCCGTCGCCCGGCTGGAACTGACGCGCGACCCCGCACTGGCCGCACACCATCTGGACACCGCCGAAGCGCTGTGGTCGCGCCTGCCCGGTACCGACATCCACCGCGCCCATATCGACCTGCAGCGGGCCTCCATGGCATTGGCGGGCGGTGATCCGGTGACCGCCATTGCGCGGGCCGACCGCGCGCTGCCGGCCTTCACCCGGTCAGGCAATGCCGCGCTCGGGGCGACGGCTCTCTTGATCAAGGCCGAGGCGCTGAACCTGATGGGCCGATCCGCCGAGGCCGACGGGCTGCGGCTCGACAGTCGCGCGCTTCAGGGTTATGGCTTTGGCTCCGGTTCGGATGTCGAGGCGCGCGTTCACGAGATTGCCACCCTGTCGCAAAGGATGAGCAGCAACTGACCGCAACGCCCGCCGATCGATGATCGGCAAACAAGGGGATGAACGGTTGGGACTGGTTTTGGGATCGGCGTTGCTGGGGGCCATCATTGGCGGGCTTTCGGCGCGCAAACGCGGCGGCAAACCCCTGGACATCGCGCAATATGCGACCGCGTTCGGGATCGCCTTTGGCCTTGTCGGCCTGATCGCCACCATCATCCTGAGCCGTATCATGCTGGCCTGACCACCGATGTTCGCACCCTTCTTCCAGGCCTTGCGGGCCGAAGGGGTGCCGGTGTCGCCGCGCGAGTATCTGGTGTTTCTTCAAGGTGTTGCAGCCGGTCTTGCAACCCATGACGTCACTGCATTCTATCACCTTGCACGCACCACCATGGTCAAGGACGAACGTCATCTCGACCGGTTCGACCGCGCCTTTTCGCACGCCTTTCAGGGGTTGGAAGCGCTGACAATCGACCAGATCACGGCGGCAATGGACCTGCCTCCCGACTGGCTGGAAAGGCTGACCGAGAAGAACCTCACCCCTGAAGAACGCGCAGCCATTGAGGCGATGGGCGGATTTCAGGCATTGATGGATGCGCTGCGCGACCGGCTTGCCCAGCAGCTGGGGCGCCATCAGGGTGGCTCGAAATGGATCGGCACGGCGGGCACCAGCCCCTTTGGCGCCTATGGCTACAACCCCGAAGGGGTCCGCATCGGGCAGGACACCAGCCGCCACCAGCGCGCCGTCAAGGTCTGGGACCGGCGAGAGTTCCGCAATCTCGACGACCAGGTGGATCTGGGAATCCGCAACATCAAGGTCGCCTTGCGCCGGTTGCGCCGCTGGGCCCGCGATGGCGCTGCCGACGAGTTGGATCTGGACGGCACCATTCGCGCGACCGCCCATCACGGCTATCTGGACGTGCAGACGCGGCCAGAGCGGCGCAACGCGGTCAAGGTTCTGCTGTTTCTCGATGTCGGCGGATCGATGGATCCGCATATCCGCGTGATGGAGGAACTGTTCAGCGCCGCGCGGGCCGAATTCCGGCATCTGCAGGCGTTCTATTTCCACAACTGTCTGTACGAGGGCATCTGGCGCGACAATGCGCGGCGCTGGAACGCGCAGACACCCACGATGGATGTGCTGCGGACCTATGGGTCGGACTACCGCTGCATCTTTGTCGGCGACGCCGCGATGAGCCCTTATGAAATCCTGCAGCCCGGCGGTGCCAACGAACACTGGAACGCCGAGGCGGGCCAGGTGTGGCTGCGTCGCGCCTGCACGCAATGGCCCCATCACGTCTGGATCAATCCGGTTCCCGAAGCAGATTGGGGCCATACGCAGTCAACGCGGCTGATTGCGGATATCTTCGACGGAAAGATGGTGCCGATGACGTTAGACGGGATCACGCGCGGGATCCGGGAGCTACGATGATCGACGGGCTGAAACGACTTTGGCGCCTGCGCCCTTACCTGACCTCGGCGTTTTTGCTGGCTTGTGCTGTCACGCTGTTCTTTGCAGGCAGCGTTGTCTTTCACGCCGTCTACTGGTCCCTGCACCGCGAGGTCGAGGTGGAGCCATGGATGACGGTCGGCTATGTCGCGCGGTCGTGGCATCTGGACCCGCGCGAACTGGACCGGGTGGCGGGACTGCCCCTTCCGATGGTCAAGGGCCGTCCGCAGTCGCTGGCTGAAATCGCCGAGGATCGCGGCGTTCAGGTCGACCTTGTGGTCGCCGAGGTGGAGCGCGCCATTGCCGAGATACGCGCCGGGGCCCGGGGCAAATGACCGATTGGCTGCTTGGTCTCGTCCCGCAATACGGGCTGTGGCTATTGGCCGCGACGACGTTCTTTTCCTGTCTCGCCCTGCCCTTTCCCGCCTCTATCCTGATGCTGACGGCAGGCGGCTTTGTGGCGGCGGGGGACCTTGAACTGGGGCAGACCGTCGGGGCGGCTGCGGGCGGGGCCATAGCAGGCGATCAGGTCGGCTATTGGGCCGGACGGGCATTCGGCGCAAAGCTGCTGGCGCGGCTGCGCCGCGATCCTGCCCGCGACAAGCTGTTATCCAAGGCCGACGCTTTCATGGACAAGCGGGGCGGTATCGCGGTCTACCTGTCGCGCTGGCTGGTTAGCCCGCTCGGCCCTTGGGTAAATCTGACCGCCGGCAGCACGGGTTATGGCTGGCACCGGTTCAGCATCGCGGGCGTCGCCGGCGAGGCGACCTGGGCCGGCATCTATGTCGGCATGGGCTATGCCTTTGCCGGGAACGTCGAGGCTGCCAGCAGCATGCTCGGCTCGGTCCTCGGGGTCGTCGCAGGGGGGGCGGCGGCGGTGATCTTGGGCTACTGGCTTTTCAGTTCGCGCGGGAGCGCGCCTGAGCGTGACCTTTAATTCGTGCAGCGACGCCCCATATCTCGTCCATGCTGAAACTCACCCCGATCCTGCTGGCCGTCCTTTATGCGTTCCTGATGATGCGCTTTTCGGTCTGGCGGACCAAGCGGATGCTGGACGAAAAGTCCCAACCGCTGGCCGATACCGAAATCACCGCCCTTGCCGCACGGCTGGCAACCGCGATGGATGTGCCCGAAATCAAGGTCAACGTGTTTGACATCGACGCCGTGAACGGCCTTGCCGCGCCCGATGGCCGGATCTTTCTGACGCGCGGGTTTCTGGCGAAAAAGGCGCGCGGCGAGGTGACGGCAGAAGAACTCGCATCCGTCATCGCGCATGAAATAGGGCATGTCGCGATGGGGCACATGCGGCGGCGGATGATCGACTTTACCGGTCAGAATGCGGTCTTTGTGATGCTGTCGGCATTCCTGAACCGGTTCGTGCCGATCATCGGGGTCTGGATTGCCAACCTGATCTCCACGGCGCTGATGGCGCATCTGTCGCGCCGCGACGAATTCGAGGCGGACGCCTATGCCAGTGCGCTGTTGATCAAGTCAGGCATCGGCACCGAGCCGCAGAAATCGCTGTTCGGCAAGCTGGGAAAGCTGACAGGCAACCACGCCGAGGGCATCCCCGCCTGGCTTTTGAGCCATCCCAAGACCGAGGAACGGATCGCCGCCATCACCGCAAACGAGGATCGCTGGCGTCAGGTCGCCTGAACAGCCTTGGCCAGACGCGGCAGCTTTGCACGCTTGAGCAAGGACTTCAGCGATGCGGGCGCGCCGTCGATCCGGCTGGCCTTGTCCTGAACGCCCTGCAGGATCGCGTCCATCGCGGCCGGGTCGCCGGATTGCAGTTCCCATAGAAAGCCGTCGGGATCGCGCCGGGTGATCCCTTCGGCCGCCAGCACATGCCTTGGGAAGTCCATCGCGTTGAAGGTCACGATGGCGTCCGCATGGCCGCCGATGGCCACGGCCAGGACATGCACGTCATCGGGATCGGGCAGCAACAACCGCGCCGCGATCCCGGGCTGTTCGCGCACCATGGCCTGCGGGAACTGGCGCCGCATCGCTGCGGCCTCGGCTTCGGCCTGCGCCACGGCCAACGGGCCGAGCTTGACCACCGCCCGCATCCATTCGCCGAAGATGCGCTCGGACCAGAGCGGCTGATACATCCCCGCCGCCGCCGCGCCGATCAGGATCTCGCGCAGGACCGACGGATAGATCACGCAGGTATCCAGAACCGCCTTCATCCATCCAGCCGGAAGAACAGCGCCTTGAGGTATCCAGATTCCGCCAGTTGCGGCAGCATCGGGTGGTCAGGCCCCGCACCGCCTGTATGGATCAGCTGCGCCCGCCGCCCCCGTCGCCCGATCCCGCGCGCCGAGGCATTGCGGAACGCGGACAGATCGGCCGCGTGGCTGCATGAACACAAGACCAGATACCCGCCCGGCGCAACCAGCGGAGCGGCCAGCCGTGCCAGCCGTTCATAGGCGCGCAAGCCTGCCTCCAGCGCCGGTTTTGCAGGCGCGAAAGCGGGCGGGTCGCAAATGACCAGATCAAAGGTCGCACCTTCGGCGCCCAATGCCTCCAGCACCGCGAACGCATCGCCTTGCCGGGTTGTCAGGCGGTCCGCCATAGCCGAAGCAGTCGCCCCCTGCCCCGCCAAAGTCAGCGCCGGGGCCGAGGCATCGACCGCAAGCGCACTGGCCGCCCCCCCTGCAAGCGCCGCCAGGGCAAACCCGCCGACATGCGTAAACACATCCAGCACGCGCGCATCCTTGGCCAGACGTGCCGCAAAGGCGTGGTTGGGGCGCTGGTCGAAGAACAGGCCGGTCTTTTGTCCGCCGATCAGGTCGGCAAGATAGGTCGCCCCGTTAATCGGCACCGGGATGAGGTCCGCAACCGCCCCGCGCAGGATGGCGGTTTCCTCGCCCAGACCCTCCAGCCCGCGTGAGCGTCCGGTGGCGTTCTTGATGACTGCAGTGACCCCGGTGACCGACATCAGGGCGTCGGTCAACGCCTCGAGATGCGCTTCGGCCCAGGCCGCATTGGGCTGGATCACCGCGACATCGCCGAACCGGTCGATGACAATGCCAGGCAACCCGTCCGCCTCGGCATGGACCAGCCGATAGAACGGCGCATCATAAAGGCGCGCGCGCAAGGCAAGTGCGCGTCCCAGCCGTGCGGCGAACCATACCTGATCGATCACCGCAGCCGGATCGCGGTCAAGCATCCTTGCGATGATCTTGGACTTGGTATTGACGGTGACCAGGCCGAGCACACGGCGCTCGCCATCCTCCAGCACGGCCAGCGCGCCGGGGACCAGCGATTGCGTGCGCCGGTCGGTGACCAGTTCGTCCGCGTAGACCCAAGGAAAGCCGTGGCGGATCGCCCGCGCTTCGGCTTTGGGTTTCAGGCGGACGACGGGGCGGCCGTGGCTGGGAAGGTCTTGCGGGTCGGGGGCATGGAGGTCATCGGTCATGCCCGCGTCTTAGCGGCTTTTCATGGCCCGCGAAAGGCATGCTGCCGGGCGTCGCTCAGTTAGACGATGACCCCGCCGCAGCAGCCCCCGCAAAGGCCTGGGTCTCGCCTGCGGCGTGGTGCAGCGGGCGGGAAAGCTCGAACCGGATGGCCTCTGCCAGACGGTTCGCGACGACGACGCGCTGGGTCATGCCAGCGGCATCCTCGGCGATCGCCTTGGCACCGCCTGACGCCTTGACATCGGCGACCACGCGGCGCGGGCCATCAAGGACAGCCCCGGTTTCGGCATCCGTCACGGTCAGGTCGAACTGCATCGCATGCATGCCGCCGATGCTGTAACGGGTGCGCTCGGTCACGCAATGGAACCGGACAAGCGTGATCTTGACATCGACCTTGGGCCCTGTCGTCATCATCGCGGTCCCGGCCGCCATGGCCTCGGTCAGGATCGCCTCGACCTGGCCATAGCGGTCGCCCAGAGGCTCGCCGCGCCACACAATATCGGCTTTCGGGCGATAACTGTTGGCCTCTGACACGACCAGATGACGGGGAACGATGATGGTGATGTCTTCGACGTCATATTGCGACACCATGACAATCGGACCCTGCCGATCGGCGCGCGACAGGCTGATATCCTGCGAGCCCTGCGCCGAGGACGATCCGTCCTGCGGATCGATGCCGGACGCACAGCCGCCAAGTGCGGCGATAACAAGTGCCATCGCCATTGTTCGCCAGCCGCTGATCATCGCGTTCCTCATTCACTCTTGACGTCGTTGGCACCTTCCAGACCAAAAGAATGTGGCAGAAGTGCGAAGGATTGGTGGAAAGAGCCGGCATAGGATCCGGACTGGAAACAATGCGTCCGCAAACCGTCTTTTGGTCGTGTTGCCTCCGGGGGTGACACGCGGTTTGCCACAGCGCGCCATCACTGGTCTTGTTAGCGCTAACGGTTCATGATAATCACACCGCAACCGCGGCTCGTCATGCGAGGCTTTTGCCCGTAACATGGCGTGCCGGCCGTGCGTCCGACGCCCTGCCACCCGATTGACACTTGCTTGCCAGGAGCCCACCCCATGCCGCTCAATCCCGTGATTGCCCGCGTGACCGACCGGATCAGGCAGCGCTCGCACGCAACGCGTTCTGCCTATCTCGCGCGGATCGCGCAGGCGGCAAGCGACGGCCCGGTGCGCGCACATCTCAGCTGTGGCAACCAGGCGCATGCCTATGCCGCGATGGGCGAGGACAAGGCGGATCTTGTCGGGACCCGCGCGCCCAATCTGGGTATTGTCACGGCCTATAACGACATGCTGTCGGCGCATCAGCCGTTCGAGACCTATCCGGCCTTCATCCGCGACGTCGCCCGCAAGGCAGGCGCGACCGCACAGGTTGCAGGCGGCGTGCCGGCGATGTGCGACGGCGTGACCCAAGGCCAGGTGGGCATGGAGCTGTCGCTGTTCTCGCGCGATGTCATCGCCTTGGCTGCAGGCGTCGCGATGAGCCACAACTGCTTTGATGCGGCCCTCTACCTCGGCGTCTGCGACAAGATCGTCCCCGGCCTCATCATCGCGGCTGGCACGTTCGGCCATGTACCGTCGATCTTCGTGCCGGCAGGCCCCATGACGTCAGGCTTGCCCAACGACGAAAAGTCGCGTGTCCGCAACGCCTGGGCCGAAGGCAAGGCAACCCGCGACGACCTGATGAAGGCGGAAATGGCCAGCTATCACGGCCCGGGGACCTGCACCTTTTACGGCACCGCCAACACCAACCAGATGCTGATGGAGGTGATGGGCCTGCATCTGCCGGGGGCGTCCTTCGTGAACCCGGGAACACCCCTGCGCGAGGCCTTGACCGCCGCCGC
>JANPKV010000055.1:0-54138 GCA_031426185.1 Rhodobacterales bacterium
CCGGGCGTGGGGGTGAACCCGCTCCGGGGCCAGAACAACGTGCAGGGTTCTTGCGACATGGGGTCGTTCCCGCACGAACTGCCCGGCTATCGCCACGTCAAGAACGATGCCGTCCGCGCGGTTTTTGAAGACATGTGGGGCGTCACCATCGACAACGAGCCGGGCCTGCGCATCCCCAACATGCTGGACGCCGCCGTCGAAGGCAGCTTCAAGGGCCTGTACTGCCAGGGTGAGGACATCCTGCAATCCGACCCCGACACCAAGCATGTCGCGGCGGGCCTTGCCGCAATGGAATGCGTCATCGTGCATGATCTTTTCCTGAACGAGACCGCGAATTACGCGCATGTGTTCTTTCCCGGATCGTCCTTCCTTGAAAAGGACGGCACCTTCACCAACGCCGAACGCCGGATCAATCGGGTGCGCAAGGTGATGGCGCCGCGCAATGGCTATGCCGACTGGGAGGTGACGCAGGTCTTTGCCAATGCGATGGGCGCAAACTGGACCTATACCCATCCTAGCCAGATCATGGACGAAATCGCGATCCTGACCCCGTCATTCGCCGGTGTCAGCTATGAAAAGCTGGAGGAGATCGGCTCGGTTCAATGGCCCTGCAACGACGCCGCCCCCGAAGGCACGCCGCTGATGCATATCGATGGCTTCGTGCGCGGGCGTGGCAAGTTCATCCGTACCGAATACATCGCCACTGATGAGCGGACGGGGCCACGCTTTCCGCTGCTGTTGACCACCGGGCGCATCCTGTCGCAATACAACGTCGGCGCCCAGACGCGCCGGACGGCGAATGTCATCTGGCATGATCAGGATGTACTGGAAATCCATCCCCACGATGCCGAAGTGCGCGGCGTCAAGGAAGGGGATTGGGTTCGTCTGGCGTCTCGGTCGGGCGATACGTCCTTGCGCGCCACCCTGACGGATCGGGTCAGCCCGGGCGTGGTCTACACCACCTTCCACCACCCCGACACGCAGGCGAATGTCATCACCACCGATTTCAGCGACTGGGCGACGAACTGTCCGGAATACAAGGTGACGGCGGTTCAGGTCAGCCCGTCGAACGGCCCGTCCGAATGGCAGCGCGATTATGCCGAACAGGCGGCACATTCGCGTCGCATCCTGCCGGCAGCGGAATGAAAGGCGCACGGCCCACACCGCGCCTTGCCTTTGGCGCCCGGATCGAAGCGGGGGAACGGACTCTGCCCGAGGAAACGGCCGTCGCTCTGTCGTTCAACGGGACGACCCAGGCGGTGATGATGGCCACGCCGGACGATCTGGTCGATTTTGCTTACGGTTTTGCCCTGACCGAAGGCATCGCCCGCCCCGATGAAATCGAGACTGTCGATGTCGTGGCGACGGCGAAGGGCATTGATGTGCAGGTCTGGGTTGCTCCCGCAGCCGAGGCGCGGCTGGCTGGCCGCCGCCGCACAATGGCTGGACCGGTGGGGTGTGGCCTCTGCGGGATCGACAGCATTGATCAGGCGCTGCGCGACGTGCCTTTTGTCGCCCATACCGGGTTTCGCATGACCCCCACTGACGTCATGGCCGCGATCTCCGCCCTGCCAGGCGAACAGCGGCTGCATGACGTGACACGCGCCGTGCATTGCGCCGCCTTTTGGGGCCCGCTTGGCATCCGGGCAGCGCGCGAAGACGTCGGCCGCCATAACGCGCTGGACAAGCTGGCTGGACATCTGGTGCGTGGTCCGGTCGAGGACGGGGCAGTCGTGCTGACCAGCCGCGTGTCCATCGACATGGTGCAAAAGGTTGCCACGCTGGGGATCGGAATCGTGATCGCCGTCTCTGCGCCGACCGCCGACGCTGTTGCCCTAGCCGAAAGCGCCGGCATCACCCTGATCGCCCTTGCCCGACCTGACCGGTTCGAGGTCTTTACCCATTCCGACCGCTTGATGACAGAGACCCACAATGTCCGCTGACAAGATCGCCCACATGGCCAACCAGATCGCGCTGTTCATGGAAAGCAAGCCCCATGACGAGGGGATCACGGGGTTTGCAAGTCATATCAATGATTTCTGGGAGCCAAGGATGCGGCGTCAGTTCTTTGATCTGATCGACCGCGGTGGTGCGGGTCTGCGCCCGCTGGTGCTGGAGGCCGCAGCAAAGGTCAAGCGGCCGCAAACCGCCTGATCGCACAGACAGCTGCCACATAGCCGTCGGCACGGCATATCTGTCCGGCAATCCGCGTGCCTTGGCCAAAGCCTGGCACATCCTTCATGAACGCTGCCTCAAAGCGGTCGCTTCGCCAGTCGACGGCAAGCGCGTGAAAATCGAACAGTGTCCGGCTGGTCGGATATTGCGCCTTGTACGCCGCTTCCTTGGCCACAAATACGGCCATCGCGGCTGATCCGCGCCCGTGGTCCGGCAGCGATCGGACACGCGCAAACTCATCCGGGCGAAGGATTTCCGGCCAAAGTTCCGGGTCAAGCGGGCGATCATGTTCCAGATCCATCCCAAGTCCGGCCCAGTCCCCGGAATGCCCGACAATCGCAAGGCAAAGCTGATCGGTGTGGCTGATCGACCCGACGACGCCTTGGGGCCAGCATGGCGCACGATCCGCACCATGGGGGATGGCCGTTGGCACCATCCCCAGCATTGCCATCGCGCCGCGCGCCGCCCTTCGCCCTGCGGCAAATTCGGCCAGTCGCGTCGCGACAGGATTGACCAGCACCTCGCCCGGCAAAAGCCCGCTTGGGGCTGCCTTCGGGTCTGCAACCGCGACCGCTATTCCTGCCGGCAATGTGGCCCTGATGGCCGCGACAAGGCCCGCGCCGTCAGGCATCCACGCCGCCGCGCCGCATCCGCATGGCCGCGCGGCGCGACATCGCATCCGACCGCGCATCGGCGTGATCATCGGCAACCGGCTCTGGCGTCACAGGTCGGTCATCCAGATGTTCGGCCAGCGCCCCCAATGTCGGAAACCGGAAGATGTCGGTGATCGACAGCTTTTTCGCGCCCAGAGCGTCGCGAATTTCGCGGTGCACCTGCACTGCCAGCAAACTGTGTCCGCCCAGCGCAAAGAAATTGTCGCGCCGACCGATCTTGGGCACGCCAAGAACGCGCGACCAGATCGCCGCTATTTCCGCCTCCACCCCGGCGGCAGGCGGTAGTGCGGGCTCTCCCACCTCCGGGATCATGTGGGCAAGCGGCGCGGGCAGCGCCTTGCGGTCCACCTTGCGGTTGGGCGTCAGCGGGAACCTGTCCAGCGTCACGAAATGCGCGGGCACCATATGCTCCGGCAATTGCCGTCCCAGTGCGATGCGCAGGTCGGCCTCCTTTGCACCGCCGGTCAGATACGCCACCAGCCGCACGTCGCCCGGGCTATCCTCGCGCATCAAGACGACGGCTTGGGATACATCCGCCTCGGATTCCAACGCAGCCTCGATCTCGCCCAGTTCGATCCGATAGCCGCGCAGTTTCACCTGACCATCGGCGCGGCCAAGGAAATCGAGCCGCCCATCTGACCGCCAGCGCACAAGGTCGCCGGTGCGGTACATCCGTGCGCCCCAAGGAGCGCTGCGATCAGGTGTCACGAAGGGGTCGGGCCGGAACCGGTCGGCCGTCAGGTCGGGGCGCTGCCAATAGCCGCGCGTGACACCGTGCCCGCCGATCCACAATTCTCCGGCCACGCCGGGCGCGACCGGCTCCTGCGCGTCGTCCAGCACATACATCTGCTGGTTGGCCAGGGGCGATCCGATATTGGCGACCGGCTCGGCCTCCGCAACCTCATTGGTCGATGACCAGATCGTCGTTTCGGTTGGCCCGTACATATTGAGGATACGCGCCGATGTTGCCTGCCGCAGGTCATTGACCAACCCGCCGGACAACGCCTCTCCGCCAAGCATCAGGGTCCCGATCCCTGCCAATGCCGCGCGCGAATCGGGATTGGTCGCGATCATCCGTGCCATCGACGGCGTGCATTGCAGATGCGTGACACCCTGTCGGGCTACCTGTGCGGCGATGGAAAAATCCTCCGCATCCGGCACGCCACCGGCATTGGCGCGGCGGAGCACCTCGGCCAAGGGCCGCAACCCCGCCAGCACCGTGTCAGTCGCAATGCCGTAATCGATCAGGCAGGCGACCTCATCCACGCCGATTGCCTTCAGCGTCTCGACTCGGGCCAGCGCATCCTCCACCGTCCCGAACAGCCCCGAATCCTCGAAATATCGTTGGAAGGCGAAATCCAGGATCGCGTCCAGTTCTTCGGTCGACAGGCTGCCCATGTCGATATCCATCGGGTTCGACACGCCGGCAGGCTTTTTGAACGCCGGAAAGGCCCAGGCGTATTGCTTGATCAAGGCCGCCGCAGACCGCAGGTAATCCTTCATCGGACCCCGCGAGATTTCACGCGCCTTGTCGCGGGTCTCGGCGATGAAGGTATGCAGCATCAGCGTGACGGTCCGGTCCGCCGGATCGTGCCCCGCCGCGCGCAAGGCGTCGTGATAGATGCGGATCTTGCCCGCGACCTCGTCAATCGACTGGCCCAGAAGGTGGGTCAGCACATTCGCGCCAAGGGTTCCGGCCTCGCGCCAGGTATCGGGATTGCCCGCCGTCGTCACCCAGACCGGCAGGTCCTTGGATATCGGACGCGGTTGGGTCCGGACCGGGAATGTCCCCTTGGCAGTCGGGAAATCCACTGCCTCGCCCCGCCAAAGCCTGCGGACCTGATCAATCGACGTCAGCATCGCCGCCTTGTTGCCGGGCGGTGCATTTTCGGGCCGCAACACGAAATCATCCGGCTGCCAGCCGCTGGCGAACGCGATCCCGGCGCGTCCATTCGTCAGGTTGTCGATCACTGCCCATTCTTCGGCAATGCGGGCCGGATGGTGCAACGGGGCCACGCAGGAGCCCGCGCGTACACCGATATTCTTTGTCATCCCCGCAATTGCGGCCCCTGTCACGGACGGGTTGGGATAGGGCCCGCCAAAAGCATGGAAATGCCGTTCCGGCGTCCAGACGGCACAAAACCCGTGGTCATCGGCGAACCGTGCGCCGTCCAGCAGCAACTGATACTTCCTTGCCCCCGCGCCGTCGTCATTGCCCCAATAGTAAAGCGAAAACTCCATCCCTTTGGCGCTGACCTGGGTGGCCGACGACACCAGCGCGCGCTGTTCGTCCGACGACAGCACAACCTTGAACCCACGCGCCAGGGTCCAGAACAGCTCCAGCACCGAGATGTCAAAGGACAGCGATGTGACCGCCATCCAGGTGCCGGGCGCTGTCCCAAGCCGCTGATCCATCCCGGCAAAGAAGTTCAGCACGTTGCGATGTTCGACCATGACGCCCTTGGGCCGACCGGTCGAACCAGAGGTGTAGATCATGTAGGCCAGATCACCCGGCGTGACGGCGACCACAGGGTTCTGGTCTGGCGCGGCCTCCATTGCGGGGTCCGCGTCGATCAGCAAAACCGATGCCGCGTGGGCAGGCAGGTCAATCCCGACCTGCGTCACGATTACCGGGCAGGCACTGTCTTCGATGTAGAGCGCGATGCGATCCGCCGGATAGCCCGGGTCCATCGGCACATAGGCGCCACCCGCCTTCTGGATGGCCAACGCGCCCACCACCATATCAAGCGACCGGCGCGTGCAAAGGCCGACCAGCGTACCGGGCCTGACCCCCATTCCAATCAGGACATGCGCCACCCGGTTGGCGCGGGCATTCAGCGCGGCATAGGTGAGGCTTTGCGCATCACAAACCAATGCCACGCTGTCGGGAGTGCGCAGCACCTGCGCCTCGACTGCCTGATGCAGGCAAAGATCCTCGGCAAAGCGGGCGGCGGTGCTGTTCCATTCGGTCAGGACCTTGGTGCGATCCGCGTCGGACAGGGCGGAAACCGATGCCAGCTGGTCAGACCCCGGCTGCGCCACAAGCCGTGCCGCGACATCGGCAATCCGGCCTGCCAAGCCATGAGCGACCGCCTCGGACATGCGCGCGCGATCATACGCCAGCGCCCCAAACACCAGAGTGACCACCGTGCCCGCGACGGGCGCCATGCTGGCCGAGACGCCGATCTGCGGCAGCTCCAGACCGGCAAGCGCCGGGTCGCGCGTCAAAAGATCAAGCGAAAAGCCCGGCGCAGACCCCGCCTTGGCAATCCCGGCCTCGATTGTGGACAGCGCCTCGTCGATGCGCCCCGTCGCGTCAATCCGAAGCGGAACCCAGTCGCTGACATAGCCCGGCGCTTCGGATGCGCCTAGCGACAGCGCAAGATCAAGGCTGCGCTGGCCAGATACCCGCAGCGCCGCAAGGATGAGATGACCCAAAGCGGGCGCTGCGGCATTGCGCGCACCGGGCAAGGGGACCATCTGCCAGTCCGCATCGCCTGTCGCGGCAACCGCGCCGTCAACCTGCGCAGGCTGCATTGCCGCAAGACGGTTGCGCATCTCTCCGTCGTCGCGTGCGGTTTTTTGCGCCGCCTTGGTCAACTCTTCCGCAGCAGCGTCGGTCAGCTCGTCGACACGGTCCGACTGAAGACTGGACGGATCGACCGGCAAACCCCGCGACTGGCAGGTCAGCCCCGACAGCCGGACCGCGCCGTCGCGGCATGCCACGACGATCCCTTCCATGCCTGTCCGCAAAATCTGGCCCGGCGCACCTGATCCTTCCGCAGGACCAGCCATTCCGACGTTCAGGACGCGCGCACCGATAGCCACCTTCGCCGTGGTCACCGGGTTCCAGTATCCCCCATGGTCCAGGCCCGAAACCAGACGCAGCACCTCGGCCACCGATCTGGAAAAGTCGATCCGGCCAAAGGCTGCAGGGCGATCATCGCGCCGGTAGACCCTGCGCGTGGCGGTATCCTGCGCCTTGCGCAAGAGGCCGGTTTCCAGTTGCGCGACAAGTTCGGGGAAACTGTCTATCGCGGCGGCAAAGCAGCGGGTGTTCAGGCTGAACGCGGTCTCGCCCGCACCGATATCAAACAGGCGCTGCACCAGGATGTCGCCGTCATCGACACCGTCGCCGATCAGATGCCAGGTGATCCCGTGCCGACGCTCGCCATTCAGGATCGCCCAGACCGGAGCATTCAAACCAGCATAATCAGGTAGCGGGCCGTCGTGAAAATTGACCGCGCCCTTTTTCGCCTGTTCGAGGACGGATTTCGCGATGATGTGCAGGTTGGCGACCGACAACAGCCAGTCAAATGTGATCCCCGCGAGACCCGCCTCCCAACCGGTCGCCTGTGGGATGACGCGCAGCCCGGCTGCCTCGGCCCAGTGGCGCACGCCCACATCCTGCGTGACGACTGCAGACAGCGTGTGACCACGTGCCAAAAGCTGCGACCCGCACTCGCGGGTGAGGCTCTCGTTGCCAATCAGAAGGGCAGAGAAGCCTGTCATCGCGAAATCCTTTTCCAGAACGCCCGGCAGATCTATTCACCGGGTTGCGGCTGCACCGCCTTGGCCTCACCCCGCCGCAGTGAGGCGCCGGAGGACTTCAGCGCATGTAGCGTCAGATCGCGCAAGAAATATGGCGGATCCGCCCGATCCTTGCGCTGGACGAACAAGCGTAACCGCCAGATGATCCCGCCCGCAAGCAATGCGAGCGTCGCCAATGCAGCATAAACCACGCCATGGTTCTTGACGAAATAATGCATCCGGCTGTCGAGCCAGTATTCAGGGATACGCTGCCACTTTCGCATGCCGGTCGAGACCGATCCCAGATGCATTGCACGGCTGGTCGGCACAAAGACACAGTCCCAACCCGCCTTGATGGCGCGGTGACACAGGTCCGTTTCTTCAAAGTAAAGAAAGAACGTCTCGTCGAACAGGCCAATGGCGTCCAGCGCCTCCTGCCGCGCCATCAGACTTGCCCCTGCCATCCAGTGGACCTTGGCTTCCGTCATAGGGGGCGGCATGACAACCATCTTGCTGGCGAACAGCCGACTGACGGGCGCGAACCGTATCTGACCCTCGAATTCGCTGGCAATCGACGGGAACCGGAACGCGGTATTGTGGTGATCACCTTCCTGGCCGTAAAGCGCGCTGCCTGCAAAGGCCGTCCTGGGATGCGCCTGCATGTGATCCAGCAGGGCACGCACCGTGCCTTTTTCCGGAAACGCGTCCGAATTCAGGATATAGACGAAATCGGGCCGTTGCCCGCCCGGCAGGCCCGCGCGTATGCCGACATTGTTGCCAGCGCCATAGCCACCGTTACGCCCGGCCTGAAGGACGCGCACCGATTGCGGCCCCGTGTCCCAACCCCTTGCGGCAATCGCCGCGGCAATCAATTCAAAGGATCCGTCCTGAGAGTCATTGTCGACAACGACCAGGGCGCCCTCGATGCCGTCGAGGGCAACCAGCGCCGCCGCGACCGCATCAATCGTCATCGCCGGCGTCCGCCAATTCAGCACGATGGTCAAAACACTTGCCATAAATCGTTACTCCGCGGCCAGAGGCAGCTCTTTTCTTGTCGAGCCAAGCCGCACGACTGCTTTGGTCGAAAGCTCTGCCTGCGCAATAACACTCCTCAGATGCGCCGCCAAGACACGGACATTCGGTTCCAGCACCATCGAGTCGTGGTTGCCGGGAACTTCGATCACCTGCAAGGCCGGGGCGAAGGGGGTCAGATTGTTGTCCGCAAAGACATATTCCCGCGCCCGGCTGACAAACAAGCCCTTCGACACCTTCCACTGACGATCCAGCGGCGGGCGGAAAAGCACTGTGCGTGCGGTACGCCGTTCCAGTTGATAGACATTGATGGCGGTCCGAAACGCCATTTCGATCTCTGCATTGTGAAACTGGTGATCGCTGACCGAAAGCGGCAAGGAAGTCAGGCGCTTGCCGCGTTCCCATGCCAGTCGGTTGCGGGCCCATTCCACCAGAAACTGCGGGCCGTTGGCGCGAAGTTCCGCCCATTTGATGATCGCCTTGTCGCGCCGTGACAAGGACGGGCGGACCGGCAAGGGTGTATCAAGCAGGACAAGGACCGACACCTCGTCGCCCGCGGCCTCAAGCTGGCGTGACATCTCCCAGGCGGTCAGACCACCGCCAGAAAACCCGCCCAACAGATAAGGGCCCTGCGGTTGCACAAGGCGCATTTCGGCAATGTAGTCGCGGGCCGCCTCTTCCAGCGTCATGTGCGGTTCGGCATCGCCGAAAAGTCCGCGGGCCTGCATGCCGTAAAATGGCCTGTCCCCGCCCAGTAGATTGGCCAGGTGCCGCAGGTTCAGCACGTTGCCGAACATTCCGGCAACCAGAAAGAACGGCTGGCTGCGACCGCCTTCGCCTTCATGCATCGGCACCAGATGGGTGAACCGGCGCTTGGGCGCGATGACGCGGGACGGATCGTCCGCGGTTATCGCGTCACCGACCTGATCGATGATCAGCTGCGCACAGGCCGAAATGCTTGGCGCCTCGAACAGGATCGAGATGGGAAAGTCGACCCGGAACGCCTTTTTGATCATCGCAAATAGCCGCACGGCGATCAGGCTGTGGCCGCCAAGGTCGAAAAAGCTGTCTTCGACACCGACCTGCGCCACACCCAGCAGTTCTTGCCAGAACCCGACCAGGGTCCGCTCGACATCGTTGCGCGGCTCGACATAGGCGGTGTCGAGGTCCGGCCGTTCGAACGACTGGCTGTCGGTTCGGGCGGCCTCGGCCGCCGTCGTCTGACGCACCAGCATCGGCAGATCAAGCGACGAGACAAAAACCTGCGACTGTCCCGCCGTCATCGCGCGGGAGAACGCCTCGGCCCCGTCCTCGGGTCGGATACCTTGGGAAAAGGCGTGCAACAGACGTTCTTCGGCTGGCGACATCGGGCGCGTCGACGCAGGCCCTTCGTCGAATTCCAGCTCACGCGGATCGGGAGCGGTAAATGCCAGCGCCCCATCAAGCCGCCGGATCGACAGACCTTTGATCTCGACGCAGACTTCGCCGCTTTCGGTCGTCAGCGTCACGTCAAAGCTGGCAGTCGCTGCGGCTGCGCTGTTGGTGTCCGCGTTGCGCATCCACGACATCACTTCGGCCGGCAAGCCGCGATAGACCTTGATCGAAGAATAGGAAATCGGCACCCAAAGATGGCTTGGCGTGTAATCCGCAATCAGACCCATTGCCCAGCCGGTCGCTAGGTCCATCAGGGCCGGATGCAAAAGCCAACCCTGGTCCGGTTCACCCTGATAGGCGGGCGGCAATGCCAGACGGGCCAGACCCTCGCCGTTGCCGATGCTGCGTGAATGAATGACCCGCCAGCGCGATCCAAAAGCCAGATGCGCCTCTTGCGGGCTGATCAGGCCGTCCCCCCGCTCCGGTGAGGGCAGACGCGCGGCGATCGCGGACACATCGATGGGCGCGGGCGGATCTTCGGCCAACGGCACGATGCGCGCCTGCGCATGGGCCTGCCAGCCGGTCCGCCCCTTGCTGTCTACGGCGGAACGAAGCTCAAACCCGTATCCCTCTTCTGTACGCGCCAGACGTGCGCGAATTTGCCGGGTTTCACCATCGGCGACCGCAAGCGGCCGAAAGAAATAAAGGTCGCGCAATTCGAACGCGCCGGTTTCGCCATGGGCACGCATGGCCTCGGCGGCAATTTCCACAAAGCCGGTGCCAGGGATCAGCGCCTGACCCGCGCGGGTTCTGTGAGCGTCGAGTACCCAGCGGTTGGTGGCATAGCGCGCAGTGAACAGACGGTTGCCACTGGCATCAAAGGTCGCCTCGTCCAGCATCGGCGCCGCAATTGGCAGATGAGGCGCGGGGGGGCGTCCTGCCCGGTCGGCTAGCGCCTCGGCGGCCATGCCCACGCCCGTCCAGATGCCCCAGTTCAATGCGACGACCTTGGTCTTGCCGCCTGCCCGCGACTTTGCATAGGCATTCAGGTATTCATTCGCCGCGACATAATCGACCTGCCCGGTAGGCCCCGTGACCGTCGAGGTTGACGCAAACAAGACGAACAGGTCCAGCGATCCATCGGGGAAAAGCTGGTCCAGCACGATCGTGCCATGAATTTTGGGCGCAAACACGTTTTCGACCTGCGCCGACGTCTTTGTCAAAAGCGGCGCATCATCGACCACACCAGCCGCATGGATAACGGTGCGCACCCTGCCGAACCGCGCTTCGCTTTGCGCCACGCCCTGCCGCATTTCCTCAAGATTGCAAACATCGGCATGGATGACGTTCACCTCGCCACCCAGCGCCTCCAGCCGCTGCAGCGCCATCACCCGCCGCGTGATCAGATCGTTTGCGTCATGAGTCTCAAGATACTTGGGCCAGGCCGACCGTTCAGGCAGCGGCCGCCGCGCCACCAGCGACAACTTGACCCCAAAGCGCCGGATCAGATCCTCCGCGACGGTCAGTCCGATGCCGCCGAACCCCCCCGTGATCAGCACATGCGATCCCTGCGGCAGGGCGAAATCACCAGGACCAAGGGGCAAGTGCTTTTGGCCAAGTTCATAAAGTTTGGGTCCACGTAGCGCCAGGATCCGGGGCGTCGGATCAGAGAGCAGGTCTTCGATCACCTGTTCCGCCAGGGGTTCCAGCGTTACCGAGCGGCGCCTGGTGATTTCTGGCAGCTGCACGTCGATCGCCGAGGCGCTGAACCCCGGAAACTCATGCGGTATCACGCGCACCGGCCCGACAAGGGCGGCTTTTTCTGGCGAGCTCATTGGTTCGCTGCGGACCTGCATCGCGTTCGTGCTGATGACCGTCAGGTGAATTGGGCGCGGCAGATTTTCTTCGGCGATGGCCTGACCAAGGAACATCAGCGAAAAGAACCCCTGTTCCATGTTGCGGTGCAGGAAACTCGACCCGGGGCGATAGGACTCGCCACGCGTCACAAGCCAGAAATGCGCCACCCGGTTTGGAACAAACCCTTTGCCGACCATGTCCTGGATCAACGCGTCATAACCCTCGCGGCCGCGTTCGGGCGACAGCATGTAGCCGCCCTCGCCGTCGCTGCCGAACTTGTCGCCTGCCCGGACAGTCCGCACCTCCTGCCCATTGTCGCACAGCATCTTGGCCACCGTCGCGCCAAGTCCCGCCTCGTCGACAAAGATCAACCATTTCTGGCGGTCGGCCTCGGCCAGATCGGCAATGTCGAACCCGGCCGATACAGGTTTCCAATGCGGCTTCCACCCCCAGTTGGACAGGTCCTCGATCCGTTGAGGCTGCGATTCCACTGCCGCGACCTGGGCGGTCCCGGGCGCAATGAAGTAGGGCTTTCTTTGGAATGCATAGGTTGGCAACGGCACGCGCAACCGGCGCGCGCCGCCAAAGATCGGCTCCCAGTCGACCGGCACACCGCAGGCCCAAAGCCGCGCGATCGTCGCCATGTGCCAGGCATCGTCGGCCATCTGCTGATCGGGATGGCGCAGCGCCGCGATGACCTGACCTGCGACCGCGCCATTGGCCTGCGCCAGTGACGACATCGCCCGGCCCGGTCCCATTTCCAGATAGACGCGGCCGGGTTCTGCCAGGAGCGTGTTCATGCAGGACTGGAAATCGACCGTGTTGCGCAGATGCTGGACCCAATAGTCGGGGTTCGTCGCCTCGGCTGCGGTCAGGGCCTGGCCGGTGCGGTTGGAGATGATCGTCAGCTTCGGGGCCGACAGACGGATTGACCGCAGATAGTCGCCGAACCTTGTCAGGATGGGCGTCAGCATGCGGCTGTGGGCTGCGATGTGGATCTGGATGCGGCTTGTCTCGATGTCCTTGGCGGCCAGCGTTGCGGCAAGCGCCACCAGCGCGGCATCAGGGCCCGACACCACGCAAAGTCCGGGCGCATTGACCGAGGCGAGGTCGAGATCACCCGTCAGATAGGGCTGCAGTTCCGCCCGCGTCAGCGGCACCGACAGCATTCCGCCGGGCGCAATCGTGTCGAACAATGACCCCCGCAGATGCACCAGCCCGATGCAGTCTTCAAAGCTCATGACACCGGCAAGGCACGCGGCGGTATTCTCGCCCATCGAATGTCCGACCAGGGCCGTGGGAGTGACGCCCCAGCTTTCAAACAGCTTTGCCAGCGCATATTCGGTGATCATGATCAGCGGCAGCTGCACCGATGGGCGCTTTAGCCGGTCATTCGCCGCGGCCTCGGCGCCGGGTTGGGGCAGCCAAACCGCGCGGATGTCGTAATCCAGCTTTGGCGCAAGCGTCTTCAGGCCCCGATCCATCCAGTCGGCAAACACAGGCTCGGTGTCATAAAGATCGCGCGCCATGCCGGCATATTGCGCGCCACCCCCCGGGAACATGAACACCACCTCGGGATCCGCCCCAAGATGGTCGTGGTTGAAAACCCGGCGAGGGTCGGCGCCTTCCAGCAGGGCGGCGGCCTCTTCGTGGCTGGACGCCACCAGAACGCGTCGTTTTTCAAAGGCGCGACGGCCTTCCTTCAGCGTATGCGCCACATCGGCCAAAGGCTGCTCCGGATGTGCGCGCAGATGCGCGGCCAGCCGGGAGGATTGTGCGTCCAGCGCGGACTTGGACTTTGCCGACACGACAATCGGCTGAAACGGCCAGAGGCTGGGCTCCGACGGCTGACGCTGCGGTGCCTCTTCCAGCACGGCATGCGCGTTCGTGCCACCGACGCCAAGGCTGTTGACCCCGGCGCGCCGCGGACCGTCGCCGACCCAGTCGGTCAGCCGGTCATTCACCCGGAAAGGTGAGGTCTCGAAATCAATCGCGGGGTTCGGTGCCTCGTAACCCAGACTTGGGGGCAACTGCCGGTGATGCAAAGACAGCGCGACCTTGATCAGGCTGGCAACACCGGCCGCCGTGTCCAGATGGCCGATATTGGTCTTGACGGACCCGATGCGGCAGCTTCCGACGGCATCGGTGGTCTTGCGGAATGCTTCGGTCAGGGCGGCGACCTCGATCGGATCGCCCAGATAGGTGCCGGTGCCGTGGCATTCGACGTAACTGACGCTGTCCGCCGCGACACCTGCCATGGCCTGTGCCTCGGCGATGCAGCGCGCCTGGCCGGCGACGGAAGGTGCCAGGTAACCGGCCTTGGCCGCGCCGTCATTGTTGACGGCCGTTCCCTTCAAGATCGCCCAGATGTGGTCCCCGTCACGGATCGCGTCTGCCGCGCGACGCAGCACGACGCATCCGGCCCCCGACCCGAAAACCGTCCCCTGTGCGCGATGGTCAAAGGCGTGGCAATGCCCGTCTGGCGACAGGATTTCACCTTCGGTGTAAAGATAGCCCCGGCCCTGCGGCAGCTCGATCGTGACCCCACCGGCCAGCGCCATGTCGCATTCGCCGTTCAACAGCGACTGCGTCGCGAAATGCACCGCAACCAGCGACGTGGAACAGGCCGTCTGCACGTTGATCGACGGGCCCTTCAGATCAAAGATGTGACTGACCCGCGTCGACAGGAAATCCTTGTCGTTTCCGGTATGTCGCAACAGGAACATGCCGGTCTGATCGACCAGATCGCGGTTTGAACAGATGTTGAAATAGAAATAACTGCCCATGCCGCAGCCAGCATAGACCCCCATGGGCCCCTTGAAGTTCTCGGGCGCGTGGCCCGCATTCTCCAGCGCTTCCCACGCGACCTCCAGGAACTGGCGGTGCTGAGGGTCAAGGATCGCGGCCTCTTTGGGCGAAAAGCCGAAGAAATCGGCATCAAAATGCTCGAAACCATCCAGCGGTGCGGCCGCGCGGACATAATTTGGTCGCCGCATCACTGCGGGCGATTCCCCTGCCTCCAGCAGCTCGTCTTCGCTGAGGACCCGGATCGACTCGATCCCTTGGGACAGGTTTTCCCAATAGGCAGCGATATCTCGCGCGCCCGGCAAATGCGCCGCCATGCCGACGATGGCAATATCTGTCTCGCCCACGTCAGAAAGAGTTCCGCTCTTGGTGGTCATCCCCAAACCTTATCGAGCTCTACCGCAACCTTGCCGCGACATCCTCGTCGCTCAAAGCCCGCGTAGCAGTATCGTCCAGCAAAAACGTTCCGTTCTATGCCGGGCAGGTTACCCCAACGCAAGCGCAAGAAAAACCTAAACCATGGCCTTTCTTTGTCGATTTCGAGTAATTCGCTTTGGCAGTGCAAAGCTCCCAATCGGAATGATGTTCCGAGATTTTCCGTGACACGCCCGAAAATCTTGATCTCTTGCAACATTCGCGGGAAGCAGGGACGTCTCGGGGACAGCTGCGACGGATGTAGCGGTTTTGGGGGCGCGCGACGTATCACTGGATGCACTTGGCCCCTTTCGCGCGCTGGCAGGGGTATTGGCTGGAAAATGCGAATCGCTTGCCCAAGGGGTCCGACCGCCCGCACTTAGCCGAATCTACTTGTATTCGATCAGCCGCCGGCGGCGACCCAGCAGTCGACCCACCCAGAAACCGATGGCGCCCTGCGCCTCGGCCAGTTTCGCAGGAACCCATAACAGGGCCGCCTCCCACCCGACGCGCCCCTCGCCTCGCCAGGCCCAGCCGAGCCGCAGGATTTGCACAGCCCAGATCAGCACGAGGCCGATCAACGCCGGATGGATCACAATCGCACCAAGCACCGCCGCGGCAGGCACCACACCGCCCCAGAGTATTGCGCGCCGCGTTTCGGGCACCCAATGCCGTTCGGACGACCCACCATGCAGCGCAGCCCCTTCCGCAAAGGCATGGCCCGCGCGTTTGCTCCGCTTCCAGAACTGCGAAAAACGCGTCATCGCGGCGTCGTGCAGGGTCATTTCCGCATCGATGCGCCAGATGGTCCCACCGTTCTGTCGCAGTCTGATGCACAGTTCGGGCTCCTCACCGGCGATCAGGTCTTCGCGGTACCCGCCGACCGCAGTCAAGGACGAAAAGCGCATCAAGGCATCACCGCCGCAAGAACGCGCGGACCCGACCGGGGTGTTCCACTCCCGGTCGCACAGCCGGTTGTAGATCGACGCCTCGGGAAAGCGCTCGCGCCGGCGACCACAAACCACCACGGCGTCTGGATGCAGCGCGAATGCGGCCAGCGCGCGCGCCACCCATGTGGGATCAACCGCGCAATCACCATCGACGAACTGCACGAAATCCGGGTGCTCCGTGCCCTGCCCAAGTCTGGCAAGGCCTGCATTGCGCGCGCGCGCCGCAGTAAAGGGGCGCGACAGGTCCAGCGAGACGACCTCGGCACCAAGGGATTGGGCCAGCGCGACCGACTTGTCCGTCGAGCCGCTGTCGACGTAAACGATCCGACGCGTCTGGGTCAGCAGGGACCGAAGACAGGCCTCCAGGCGCACGCCCTCGTTGCGGCCGATCACCACGGCATCAACTCGCGGTTGTTCACCCCGTTGGTCTTCTGTCTGATCGGTCATGGACCTCGGCCCGTTAAATGCGCGCCGCGACCTTACTCATGATCGTTCCGGATGGCCAAGCCCTTGTCGCAGCACTGAAACCGGTCGCATTGCTTTCTTTTTTTCCAGTGCCCTGATAAGGTCGCTATTGGCTCGCACGTGGACTGCGGGTCGAACGGCGTGTTTCGCCAGTTCGTTTCGGGCGGTCGGACATGGTACTTGGTAGCCGCACACGCGCGGTGCGGGTGTGACAAGGTAGGGTTGGCGATGCAGCAGATTGAACCTGGCAGCGCGATGCGCTGGACAAGATTACAAGAGATGTTCCTTCAACATTCGATCCTCCGGGACGTCGCATAATGTCCGTCGACGATGCCAGGGACCCTGCACAGGTGCAATCCAGGTCCGGACGGCCGCTGTTCTTGCAGCGTCAGGTTCAGGTGGACAATGCGCCCGCCGTCGCGCAGCGCAGCAATCGCGAGGTGTTTTCCAAGGGTCCGGACGTGCCGCCGCGGTCTTCGCTGGCAACCTGGGACTCGTTGTGGTCGACCAAGCTGGATGCCAAGGCTCTGTTGGCCAACGGGCTTTATACCGACGCCACAGCATCCGATATGGCTGCCTATTTCGACGTCTTGCGGACCCGTCTGCTGTTGCAGGTGGCATCGAACCATTGGGTCCGCATAGCGGTCACATCGCCCACCCCGGGCTGTGGCAAAAGCTTTGTCGCAGCGAACCTAGCGCTGAGCCTGGCGCGACTGCCGGCATGTCGGACGCTGCTGATCGACCTCGACCTACGCGCGCCGCAGCTTGCAAGGCTGTTCAATCGCGCAGACGTGCCGCAGCTCAGCAATTGCCTGTTGGGACGCACCCCAATCGAGGCTCAGTTGCAGCGGATGGGCAACACCCTTGCCGTGGCGATGAACGGCAAGGCGGAACCGCGTCCCTATGAGATATTGCAGGACCCGGTCACGATTCAGACGCTGACGGACCTGCATACCCGCCTGCAGCCCGACATCTCCATCGTAGACCTGCCATCGGCGCTTGAATCTGATGATGTGCTTGCCATGACGTCGCATCTGGACGCGGTATTGCTTGTGATTGACGGCACTTCGACCACTCCGGACGATCTGCGTCGCTGTACGTCGATGCTCGACGGGCATATCCCGTTGGCGGGCGTCGTCTTGAACCGCGCACAGGATCGCGGCTTGGGCCGCCTGCGCCGACCGACGCGTGGTGCGGGGGTCTGAAGCATGGCTTTGGTGCACTCTTTCGAAGACCTGGTGAACCTGGTTTTGCGGCGCAAGGGCATCCTGGTCATGACCACCTTCGTCACTTTACTTGTTGCGGCGCAAATCTTGTCGTCACAGCAGAGGGAGTATCGCGCTTATGCAACAATCCAGGTCGAAGGTCCCCGGATCGATGACTTTTCGGCAGGGCGCGACAATGCAAGCAACTCGGCGCAAATCCTGCAGTCGATCGAGCAAAGACTGAAAAGCCGCGAGAATTTGCTTCTGATCATTGATCGCCACGGCATCGCTGAAAGAGATCCCCACAGTTCGGCCGACCGTCTGGTCAACGATCTGCGGGGCGCGATCAGCTTTCAAACCGTCGCTGGCGCACCGGGCGCCTTTGGTGCGTCGTCGTCGATCTCGGCGATCATCGTTTCTGTGACCGATGTGGACGCCGAATTGTCCGCAAGGATCACCAACGACCTCGCGCAAAGCATTCTTGATATGTCGAACGAGGGTGTCTCGTCCCGTGCCCGCGACACCTATGATTTCTTCGCCGGCGAGGAACAACGCATCCGAACCGAGATCGTCAAGCTTGAATCCGAGCTGTCGTCTTATCAGAACGCCAACACCGATAGTCTGCCCGTTTTGGCCGAAGCGCGCCGGACGGAACTTCAGGCACTTGAATCGGAATTGCGGCTGTTGGATCAGCAATTGCTCGAAGCAACGTCCGAGAAGAAGCGCCTTGAAGAGCAGGGCGTCCAGCGCGAGACGGACCGGCGTAGGCTGGATGATCTGCTCAGCGCGATTGGGCTCTTGAATGACAAACGGGTCTTTGCGCAAACGCGGCGTGACGACGTGGCCGAACGCCTCGCTCTCATGCCTGAGGTGGAACAGATCATCGCGGCCCAGAAGCGCGTCTTGATGCTGATGCAGGACCGGTATTCGTCCGTCACCGCAAATCTTGCCGAGGCGGAAACCAACCTGTTCCTTGCCGACCGTCAGCAGTCCGAACGCTTCATGTTGCTGGACCGCGCAATCACGCCCGAGAACGCATCCGGTGCTGACAAGCGAAAGCTGGCATATGCGGCCGTCATTGGCTCGGTGCTGCTGGGAATTTTCGCTGCTGTGGCGACCGAACTCGCCTTTCCGGTCATTCGGACGACCGCGCAACTGGAACGGGCGATGGGACTGAAGGCCATCGGTGCCATCCCCGAGGTCGCTGGCCTTTCGCGCCGCAGCCGCAAGACTGGCCCCCTGGCGTTTGGCAGCTGGGGGTTCATCGCCGTCGTCGTGATTGCCATCGTGTTTCTGATCATATCAGCCGGGATACAGTGACACGACACCGCCACGGGCGTGTTTCGTAGGCGACGTACCCGTCTGAAGGCGGCGACCCGAGCCGACCTTGGCTCTCACGGGGTGACCAAGTCTGTGGCGACGCACGCCCATGTCAGGGAGGGCTCGTCTCCCGTCATCAAGCTTGTTCGCTGCCCCAGTCAGGCGTCTACGAAACGGCGCGAAGGGGGGATGAAGTAGATGTGGTTAAGCGAACACGGTAACTAACCCCGGACCCGTCCCGTCAAATGAAATAAGCGGGGGGATGCCCCGCTTGCATTTCTTCTGGTCTGTGCTTGACAGGGACGCGCTTAGTAACCCGTGCCCTTCAGGACAACGCCGACTGTCTTGAGGATGATCCGCGTGTCGACCCCAAATGACAGGGTGTCATTGTAGATGTTGTCGAACTCGGCGCGGGCCTCGAAAGATGTCTGGTTGCGATCGGTGGTCTGCCATAGACCAGTGACGCCGGGGCGCACGAGATAGTAGGCCTTTCCCGGATACATGCCCTGCTGGTTCAGCATCATCGGACGCGGGCCAACCAGGCTCATGTCGCCACAAAACACATTCCACAGCTGCGGTAGTTCATCCAGCGACGTCTTGCGTAGAACCTGACCAAACCGCGTGATCCGCGGATCGACACGTAGTTTCTGATTTAGGTCCCATTCAGCGCGGGCCTGGGGATTTGCGTCCAGATAGGCTGTCATCCGTGCGTCAGCATCGGTCACCATCGTGCGCAACTTCCACATACGGAACGGACGCCCGTTCTTGCCGACACGGAACTGGCTGTAGAAAGGACGACCACCCTCGCGCCCCACGAGAAAGGCGAGGATCAGCACCAGCGGAACGACAACAGGCGCCGACAAAAGCACCGCGATCACGTCCAGCGCGCGCTTCACAAACCGGCGATAGAGGCCGCGCTCACTGTGCTGAACATAGGCTGCCGGCGCAGCGACGGCGCGATCTGAACGTCCAACGGATGTCAGCTGACGGCTTCTGATCTCCGATACACTGATCGACATTGTCAGAACTCCGAGAACAATTGGCGGGTTAGCGCCGGTACAATGAAATTGTGGCCGCGTAGGACCGAGATCGAAATATCTAATATTGCGCACATTTGCTGACACCTCTGAACACGTAACACTAGAGCCTTCACTCCCCTTGTTTTAAGGATTTTTTCATCTTTTGGCGACTGTGAAATGCATCCTCGTGCCCACTTTAAGACACATTCTAGATGATTTTTTGCCATCTACTCGCCCAGTTAGATAGGTGTGCGTACTGGATACAATCTATGATTGTATGAGGCTTCGCACATGCAGCATTTTGCCGTGGGTGATTCGGCGCCGCCCGTTACCCCGGAACACGTCTCTCGGACTGTCCGGACCAGGGGGTGACCCGCGCGAATCGACATATGGCAAATCAGGGTCCGGCATCACAGCCGCGCGCTATACACCCCACATGTTGCGATTCGTGATGGCAACGAATGCTAGGGCTGATAGCGTGCCACCGCTGGAATACGCCAGCACAGCAACAGCCAAAGATGCGCCCGCGACGACGGACCCGCAGAGTGCCAAGACACCGCCGGTCAGTCCAAACAGGACGACGCCTAATATGATCCCCGGAAACCTCAGCATGTCCCCACACGCGTTAGTTGCATTTGATGCTAGATTAGAAACAATGTTGCAAAAATCAATGATTTCTTGAGAAAGCTTTCACTTTTCGGCGAGCCGTCGCCGAAAGATGCCGCGGCAAACCGCTGATGCCCCTCATGTTTCGCCGGCGATGGCCTGCAAGTACTGACCGTAGGCGTTCTTGCGGAACAACTCAGCCCGTTTGACCAGCGCATCACGCTCGATCCAGCCCGCCCGATAGGCGATCTCGTCCGGGCATCCCACCTGCAGACCCTGGCGATCCTGCAAGGTGCGCACAAAGTTGCCTGCATCCAGCAGGCTGCCATGCGTTCCGGTATCCAGCCAGGCAAAGCCGCGCCCCATCAATTCGACCTTGAGGCTGCCCTCGGCACGGTAGATTTCCAGTAGATCGGTGATTTCCAGTTCACCGCGCGGCGAGGGCTTGATGCCCTGCGCAAGGTCGGGCGCGCGCCCATCGAGATAGTACAGGCCCGTCACTGCAAAGTTCGACGGCGGGACCTCTGGCTTTTCGATGATGGCACGCACCTTGCCGCTGCGGTCAAAGTCGACCACGCCATACCGTTCGGGGTCCGCGACACGATACCCAAAGACGGCACCGCCAGTCTCTGACTGATCCGCTGCCGCCAGAAGCTCTGGCAATCCATGTCCGAAAAAGATGTTGTCGCCCAGAACCATCGCCGATGGCGCACCGGCAAGAAAGTCGCGCGCCAGAAGATAGGCCTGTGCCAGCCCGTCCGGCGAGGGCTGCACGATATAGGTCAGCTGCATCCCCCACTGGCTGCCATCCCCGAGTAGCCGCTGAAACTGCCCCTGATCCTCGGGCGTGGTGATCACCGCAACCTCGCGGATGCCACCCAGCATCAAGACCGACATGGGGTAATAGACCATCGGCTTGTCATAGATCGGCAAAAGCTGTTTGGAGACGCCCATGGTGATAGGCCAGAGCCGCGTACCAGACCCGCCCGCCAGAAGAATACCTTTTCGTTTCATGATATTGCTCCAAGCTCGGCGATAATTCTGTCAACCTCATCCTGCCAGTCAGGACGATCAATTCCGAAGGCTGACTTGAGGCTGCTGCAGTCAAGTCGCGAATTCAGCGGCCGACGCGCGGGCGTCGGATAAGCGGTCGTCGGAATGTCGTTCACGTGCGTCTGCAGTTCGGCCTTGGTCATGATTGAGCGCGCAAAATCGGCCCAGGACACGTTCGGCGCGCCAGAAAAGTGGTGCGTGCCCCCGGCGGCACCGTCAAGAAGGCCATGCGCACAGACAAAAAGCGCATCCGCGATTGACGCCGCGGACGTGGGACCGCCAACCTGATCGGCCACCACATTCAACGCGTCGCGTTCCGACCCGAGCCGAAGCATCGTTTTGACAAAGTTGCTGCCATGGGCGGACACCACCCAGGATGTGCGCAAGATGACATGCGGACCACCCGCCGCGCGCACTGCCTGCTCTCCGGCGAGCTTGGTGCGGCCATAGGCACCCAGCGGGTTGGTCGGGTCATCCGGCAAGAACGCAACCGCACCGGAGCCGTCGAAAACGTAGTCGGTCGAGACATGCACAAAAGGAAGACCTTTTTCAGCACAGGCCAGCGCCATGGCGGCCGGGGCAGCAGCATTGACAAGATAGGCCGCGGATTCCTCCGCCTCGGCGCGATCGACCGCCGTCCAGGCTGCGGCATTGATCACGGCATCGACGTCATGCGCGCGGACTGCGTCAGCACATTGCGCAGGGTCCGACAGGTCAGCCTCGGACCGTCCCAGCGCAATCAGGCTTACGCCTTGTGGCGCGCGCCGCATGAGTTCGCGTGCCACTTGACCGGTCTGCCCAAAGACGAGAATTCTCATCCGGTGACACCCATGCGTGTACCGACACCCTTGCGCGCCTGAAGGGGACGCCACCAGGCCTCGTTCGCCAAAAACCACTCGACTGTCCGTCGCAATCCCTGATCCAGCGTGACCGAGGGGCGCCAGCCGAGTTCGGTCCGGATGCGCGTCGGATTGATGGCATAGCGTGCGTCATGCCCGGGCCTGTCGGTCACATGCGTAATCAATGTGTCATGGGGGGCACCCGCCGGCCGCAACTCGTCCAGCAACGCGCAGATCTTGCGGATAAGCTCGATATTGGTGGCCTCGTTCTCACCGCCGATATTGTAGCTGCGGCCGTTCTGTCCGCGTTGCAACACGGTCAGCAGCGCATCGGCGTGATCTTCGACGAACAGCCAGTCGCGCACGTTCAGCCCTGCCCCATAGATCGGGATGGGCTTGCCCGCCAGCGCGTTGAGGATGACCACGGGGATCAGCTTTTCGGGAAAGTGGAACGGTCCGTAGTTATTGGAGCAGTTCGTCATAACGACCGGCAACCCGTAGGTTTCGTGCCATGCCCGAACCAGATGATCCGACGCCGCCTTTGACGCAGAATAGGGACTGTTGGGGGCATAGGGCGTGTCTTCGGTAAACTGCCCCGTCGCGCCCAGCGTTCCGAACACCTCGTCAGTCGATATGTGGTGAAAGCGGAACCCGTCGGGTCGCCCATTGCCAACCCAGTACGCGCGGGCGGATTCCAACAGATTGAAGGTCCCGGTAATGTTCGTCTCGACGAAATCGGACGGACCATCGATGCTGCGGTCTACATGGCTTTCTGCCGCAAGATGCATCACCGCATCCGGGGAATGGGCCGCAAAGACGCGGTCCAGCGCCGCCCGATCACGGATATCCGCATGCTCAAACCAATAGCTCGGCGAACCCGCGACTGAGGCCACATTGTCCAGACATGCCGCATAAGTGAGGGCGTCCAGGTTCACCACCGAATGCCCCGCCTGAATGGCCTGCCGGACCACGGCAGAACCAATAAACCCGGCACCGCCGGTCACCAGCAACTTCATGAAAGATCCTCAAGCGAAAACGGGGAAATGAAATCTGAAAACAACGGGGCGTCCGCATCTTTGTCTGACAGGATCGGCGCGGTGGTCAGTTGCCAATCAATCGCCAGCGTCGGGTCGTCCCAGCGCACGGCGCCATCACAGTGCTTGGCATAAACGTCTGTGCATTTGTACTGCACCTCGGTCATCGGCGCGCGCGTGACGAAGGCGTGCAGAAATCCCTTGGGCACCAAAAGCTGCTTGCCGTTTTCCGGGGTCAATTCAACGCCAACCCATTTGCCATAGCTGGAAGAGCCATTCCGGACGTCGACGGCGATATCCAGTATTGCCCCCCGTGTGCACCGCACCAACTTGTCCTGTGCATGTGGCGGTCGCTGGTAATGCAGGCCGCGCAGGGTCCCCGTCTCGATTGAAAGAGAATGATTGTCCTGCACGAATTCCAGATCGAAACCCAGTTCCGCCATTCGTTGGGAATTCCAGGTCTCAGCAAACCAGCCGCGATCATCGGCGTAACGCATCGGGCTGAACACCACGACGCCCTCGATTGCGGCCTTGTCAATTTGCATCAGGCGCTCACTCAATCAAACCAAATGCTGGTGATGTCGCATGGTTGCCGTAAGTCCGAAAGGGGAACTTGATTGCAACTGCACCAAAATCGGAACTTTTGCAGCCCGGTTCCGTCATGCAAGGCAGTCGGCAAGCAAGAAGTCGCCCACATGATGGATATGCCAAGCAAACAAAGCTCCAAGACCAGAAGTTGTTTCCTCTCGCGAACCATCCCCAACGCGCTTGCGCCGTCAAGGTTCCGCAAAATGATCGCCGCGACAATTGTGTGTCGGAAGCAACATGCCCGGAAAAGATGAGCGTTTTGCAAACACATGACACGCAGACGTTGCGCACTTCCCCAAGAAAGTTGAATAACGGTTTGAGCAAACGGTCTTGGCAATGACCTTTTTTGCCTCGTACGAACGGGTAGGGTTGTCCGCTAATGGTTAGGCTAGGGATAGTTGGGACAGACCCTATCGCGGCGCGGATGAGGTCCTTGCCCATGGTCAAGGCGCTACGCAGGTGGCGCAAGACTGTGAACCCGGAAGCCTGTTCGAACGGGAATGATGTGCATCTGACGATTTTGGGCCATTTTGTCGACCCGATCACAGCCGACGCGACCGAAAGCCCGCTTTTCACGATTGAGCTGTCCCTTGAAACCCAGCGCCGTCTTGAAGTCGCCCGCGAAAGGCTAAAGGCGGCCGCATGACGGTCGGCTACGTCATGAACACCTATCCGCGGCCGTCCACAACCTTTGTGCGGCGCGAGATACAGGCGCTTGAGCGAAGGGGTGTTGCGATACACCGCTTTGCGATGCGCGCCGACACCGCCCCGTTGGCAGACCCCCAGGATGTCGAAGAGGCCGCCAGAACCGAATATCTTTTGGGTCGCGGCGTCCTTGGCCTGATCCCCTCCGCCCTGGGCTGGATGGTCCGCCGCCCCGCGCGTGCACTATCCGCGATCCGGTTGGCGATGACCTGCGGGGCACGCGGATCGGGCGGCGCGCCCGGGACCGGTGGCAGACTGCGCCACCTTGTCTATCTGGCAGAAGCGGCGCGCCTTGCGCACAGATGCAACACGCTTGGCATACGCCATGTGCATGCCCATTTCGGGACCAATGCGACGGCGGTCGCCATGTTGTCGCAAGCGATGGATGGCCCCAGCTACAGCTTTACCACCCACGGCCCCGAAGAATTCGACGCCCCTCGTGCGCTGGCGCTGGACCACAAGATCCAGCGGGCGGCGTTTGCGGCCGGCATCTCCAACTTTGGCAAAAGCCAGCTTTCGCGCTGGGTCGATTCCGACATCTGGCAACGCATCCAAGTGGTCCATTGCGGGATCGAACCCTGGAAATTCCCCGATCCCCTGCCACCGCAGCCAGGACCTCCTCGGCTGGTCGCCATCGGTCGGCTGTCAGAGCAAAAGGGCTTTGCGCTGCTGCTGGACGCCCTGGCGCTTGTTCGCCACAAGGTTCCCGACCTGCATGTCGAATTGGTCGGCGACGGTCCTTTGCGCGCCAGTCTGGTGGCGCAGGCAAAGGCGCTGGGTGTGACCGATCTTGTCACCTTTGCCGGTTGGAAGACCGAGGCCGAGGTGCGCGCCAGCCTCGCCGCGGCCCAGGTGCTGGTCTTGCCATCCTTTGCCGAAGGACTTCCCATGGTGATCATGGAGGCGTTCGCCGCCGGTCGCCCCGCGATCGCAACCTCGATTGCCGGGATTCCGGAACTCGTGACCGCGCAAACCGGTTGGCTGGTGCCAGCGGGCAGTCCTGAACACCTCGCAGCCGCCATTGCCGATTTCGCCGGCACGTCGCCAGAACGTCTTGCCGAGATGGGCCGCGCCGCCCGGGCCCAGGTTTTTGCGCGCCACGACATAGATTCCGAGGCGGCCAAGCTTGCAGCGCTGTTCTCGACCCTCGACGCCCGCGTCAGCCCCTGATCCACGCCTGCAAGGTCGCCAGGTCGGCAGGCATCACGCGGTGCCCTGCACCCGGGTAGATCTTGGCCTCAACCATGGCGCCCAGACCTTGCAATACGGTTGCACTTTCCTGGACCCGCAGCAGGGGGATATGCGGGTCGCGCTCGTGAACTGACAGCCAGACGCGCGACGTGTCACGTCGTCCCGGATAGTCAAAGACCTTGGCGACGTGACCATAAAGCGCATCATCGGCGGCCCCGCCCGTGTCACCGGTGCCAAGCAACCCACCCGAAAACCCAAAAACGCCCCCCAGACCCGCGCCGCTGCGCGCAAAGGTCTCCAGCGCAAGGCAGGCGCCTTGGCTGAAACCGCCCAGCCAGATGTCGCGTCGAGCCAATCCCTCGGCCTCAAGCTCCGCGACCGCCTGCACCATCGCGGCAGTGCCCCGCTCGACAAACGGCGCGAGGACGGCGGTAGGGGCAAGAAACGACGTCGGCCACCAGCTTTGTCCCGCTGCCTCCGGCGCAAGCGCGACCACATCCGAAAGCCCCGCCGCCGCCATCAAGCCCAGAATATCCGCCGCCGTGCCGCCCCGGCCATGCGCCAGAACGATCCCGGCCTTTGCCCCTGCCCTTGGACCCATCCGTTTCATCGTCATGCTGACAGCGGCGGCAGCGCCCGCTCTATCCGTGCGCGCATCGGCTCGTATTGCGGCGGCAGCATCAGCCGCCGGCCCAGCGCGTCAGCAGGCTCATCAACTGCAAAGCCGGGTGGGTCGGTGGCAATCTCGAACAGGACACCCCCGGGTTCGCGATAGTAGATCGCGTTGAAATACTGCCGGTCGATCACCTCCGTCGTGCGGTGACCGGCACTTGCAAGACGCTCCTGCCAGGCATGTTGCGCGTCTTGGGTCGTGGCGCGAAAGGCGACATGATGGATCGTCCCCGCTCCCGAGCGGCCCTGCATGGGGGCATCGTGGCGGATCAGGTCGACCACATTGCCCCGCTCCTGCCCCGGTGCCTGCAGCCGCAACCGCGTCACCGGACCCAGGCGTTCCTCACCTGCTGCGACATAGCCGAAGACATCCGTCAAAAGTCGCGCGGTCCGGTCGGTATCGCGCAGCCACAGGGTGACCGAATGAAACGCGTGCCCATCCGCAGGTCCCGCGTCCATTTCGACCAGTTCCACTGTCGCCCCATCCGGATCGCGCAGTGACAGGATGCGCGCGCCAAAACGCGTCTCAAGGGCGCCATGGTTCTGCGCCAGCGCCCCAAGCCGTGCGACTGCCAGGTCGAATTCCGACTTGGACAATCCATAGGCAAAGGCCGACGCCATCCCCGGTCCGGCCCGCCCCGGACCTGCATTCATAAACGGAAAGAAGGTCAGGATGGTCCCGGGATGACCGGCCGCATCGCCGTAGTAGAGATGATACGTCCCCGGATCGTCAAAATTGACGGTCTTCTTGATCAGATGCTGGCCAAGCACGCCGTGGTAGAAATCGACATTGGCCTGCGGCGCGCCGCAAATCGCCGTGACGTGGTGCAGTCCGGGAATATGTTTGTCCATCTTGTATCCTTTGCGATCGTTGCGCAGGGCATGCGCCGCACGCCTTGGGCCCAAGATAGGTCATGCGGCCCTGCAAAACAGCCGCAGATGCCGCGCCATTATGTGCAACGACGCACAGACAGTTATCTTCCCCGCGTGAACGACGCACTGCCGCGCTTGAGCCTGACGCCAAGTGACACAGCGGCGTAGGTGGCGAACCCGACCGGATCTGCCATCGCCAGCCCCGCAAGCTGACCCAATCCCAGCGGCGCCTTGCCCTCGCGGCTGCGCAATCCCGGATACAGGCTGTCAAGTTGGCGCACACCGGCGTCCTGGCGTCGTCGGACCCGCACCAGCGCGCCAAAACCCTCGATCATCGGCCAGTCATAGCGGGCGGGGACCTGAAGCCGCTCAGACGGTTCGAACTGCAAGCGCACGAATGTGTCGTCCGATATGATGGCCGGGAACGCACCCCATCGCGCCCGTCCCGCCGCGTTGACCGCAAACAGACCGTAGCCGGGGGCGACGGTTCTGGCAAAGGGCAGGCGGGACCAAAAGCGGCCATAGGCACGCGTCACCGCACTGTCAGAGCGCGGGATGACAGGGGTCGCCCCGACATAGGCGGGATGGTCAACGGCAAGCGCTTTTGCAACCTGCGCCATGACATCCGCACTGACGACAATGTCGGCATCCAGATAGACGCGCAGGTCGCCCTCCGCCGTGGCGTCCCCTGCATTCAGCGCACCGGGCTTGGACCCTGTGGCCAGATCCAGCACGGTCAGCTTCCATCCCGACTTTTGCGCCAACGCCCCCTGCAGGCGAGCCATGTCGGCTGTCTTGTCACGGCATCCGTTGGCCACCACGATTGCCTCGGTCGGCATCCCCACCGGTGACGAGGCGAACAGCGCCTGAAGGCAGCGGGCAATATAATGCTCTTCATTCGAGGCAGGAATGATGACACTCAGCAATCGTCACATCCGGTTGCAAGCGCGTCCCAACGCGGATTGACGTCCCCCAGATGCCGCATCGCCCCCCAACTGCCCCATTTCGACGGGCTGCCCATTTCGACATAGTGGGTGAAAGGCGCATCTGAAACGCCTGACCAAGCCTTCAGCAGATCCGCATACATCGCCCCCATTTCGGGCGAATAATTCAGCGCCGAAAAGAACTCGGTCAAAAGCGGATCATCGACCGCATCGCCCAGACCGACGACATGGGTCCCGCCTTCATACATCACCAGTTTCAGACCGTGTTGCCTGGCGACCTGGGCGTGATACGGCAAGACCTTGTCGATGTTCCAGACCAGACTGTCCTCCGTGTCGCCGGTCAGGCTGCCGTCGCGCAGTTCCACGGCGGCCATCTTGATCGCGGTATCGAACCGATGTGCGGCAACATAGCTGTCGGCGGCATCCCCCGTCAGGCCTTGGTCAGAGGCAGCCTGTTCGGCGGCGACGCGGCTTTGGTCGATCCAGTCCCGGACCGCCGCGACCTTGGAGTCTTGCCCAAGTTGCCCCGAGAAATATCCCGTCACGGCATAAGCATCAAAGTTTTGTGCGGGCGCGGGTCGGCCCTCCCCCATCACAAGCGGGGCCGACAGGATCTGTGTCTCCAGGCCCTGATAGCCGGTTTGGGATGAAATCACCCGGACCAGCCTCGTCTTGGCATCGGCGCCATACACGTCGGTCCAGATCGCTGCCATCTCGCTGGCGCGCAGTGCGTAGAATTGCACCCACGCAGACTCCTGGCCCCAGCGTTTCTTGCCCTGTTCCTCGGCCCAGCTGGCTTGTGCGAACTGCCAGTTCCAGACCTCGTTTGAAAGTTCCGCCCAGACCTGAAGCTCAGGCTCCAGCCCGTCACGAACCATCTGGGCAAAGTTCCGGACATAGTCGTCGTCGGCCAGATGGGGCATTGTAAACCACGGATCGGCATCAAGCTCGTTGGCAAGCGCGATCATCACCTCTACCGGCACGCCCTTGGCTGTCCACGTCACGTCATCCGGCATCGGACGATCATCCCAGCGCGACTGAGCAGAGTTGTTCGTGGCCATCCAGTCCTTGAACCGTACCCCCTGCACCCCCCGCAGGCGCGCGAGCCAGTCGGGGTTGAACATTTCACCTGCGTCGAGCGCGGCGACCCGATCTTCACGCACGATGGTGATGTTGTGGATCGGATCAGCGGGATCCATCGCCTCCAGTGTCACCATGGCGAAACCAGCACCGGGTTCGTAATCAAAGACGATCCGGCCCTGCTCCGCTGCGACCTGGCGGGCGATTCCTTCGACCTTCAGGCTGCCTTGTCCTTCATAGCGCAGCACATATCGCCCACGGACCCCTTTGCTGTCGGCCGGCAAGTCCGTCAACACCAGCGTCGACAAGGCGGTCACGTCCTGTGGGACGCTGGTCGGCCAGCCGTGTTCGTCAAAGACCCCGGCGCGCGCCAGGTCTTCGTAACTGCGGCCTCCCCATTCTCCCGGCAGATGGCCGAACCATTGCCGCGAGGTTTTCATCAGGTCCAGAAAAGGCACCTGCACCGACCAGTCGGCCACGCCCGCAAGACCCACGAACAGATCCGGATTGCTGACGCCTGGCAGATCGATCACGTCCGGCACCGGACCCGGCGGCAAGAAGGGCTCAATTGCAGCCGAGGCAGCTACGGCCATGTCCCCGGTCGTCACGGGTTCGGATAACTTCAACGGCGGCAGCCCGGCAAATTCCACCACCTCTTCCCAGGCGATCCGCTGAAAGATGGCCGCCTGCTCATCCGACAAGACCCAGTCGCGCGAAGGCCAGGCCCGCAAGATGCGCGACGGCAAGCCCTCGGGCGATTGGCCGGTCATGGCTGCCAGATGAACCATTGCCACGAAATAGGAACCGCGCCCGTTCGTGGCGACGTCATCCCTGAATATTTCGCGGATGTCGGAGATACCGCTGACTTTGCCAGCTTCGATCTCGTCGGCGAGCCGTCCCATCGCCTGCCCGACCGGGATCATCTCGATGCGACCACCGCTGAGTGGATCGTCGCTGGCCTTGGCCGCTATTGCCCTCCAGATATCACGGTCCAGATCGATGCGATCACGCCACGGCACATCCGAGGCGGCATCCTCGTCAAGTTTGACGTCTATGCCGGACTGCAGGCTGTGCCACCGTTCGGTATAGAAGACACGTACGTCCGGGTTGGCCGCGCGTGCGACGGCCGCGTAGTTGGAGACCGCGTCGACCGGTTCGTGCCAGGCAACGATGGTTGGCAGCGGCAGGCCCTCGGACAGCACCAGCGCCCGTGTCTCGCCCTTCTGCAGCTCGCTCAGCGCTTCGACGTCGGGGGGATTTCGTTTTGGGTCTAGATACGACGGATGGTCGAAGTTGTACTCAAGCGGGGCGCCACCGATGGTATCCACCGCTACTGAAACTGATCCACCCATCTCTCTGAGTCCCGCCTCGACAAGGCGGGCGACGTCGCGGTCCATCCGCCCGTCGCCGACGAAAAGGATGTCCGCAAGCGCAAGAAACAACGACATATCGGTTCCCTTTAGCCCTGGGGCCTTAACCCGACACCGGCCGGACCATAATTGGTGACGACCTGCCAGACGACTTCCTGGATGACGCGAGCCGCTTCGGGTGACGGGGCGTTCGCAGGCGTGCCATCCGCGCGCATCAGTTCATGCGGCAAGCCAACCGGCGTTTTTCCGTACAGGACGGCATAATGGGTCAACGCGATCACATAGTTTCCGAGGTCGTTGAGATGGATCGTGTCAGGGGTGCCGTCGGCGCTGATCGCGAACAGATCTTCGCGCCGGGTCAGGCCGGGAACGCGGCCCGCCTCGATCTCGCGAACGGTTGCCGCCATCACCTGCCCGCCGGGGATCACATGAATCGTTCCGACGCCGTCCTCGGCCATCGCCTGGCGCAGAATGGTCCCTTCCCAGTATACCCCCAGGTCGCTCTCGATCCGTTCCAGCCACCCGGCCGAGTCGTCCAGATTATGCCATGTCTCATACAGGTAGACGCGCGCCTCGGGGTTCGCCGACCGCGCCAGCTTTGCCCAGCGGGCAAGAGACGCGCCGCTGTCGAAATACTTGATCGCATCCTTGATCTCGACCATTTCGGTGACGACAAATGCGTCAAAACGGCCCGTCGCCAACGCTTCCTGAACCGGTTCGAACTGTGGATGCCTATTCTCTTCGTCGTATCCCGGAACGTCGCCTTCCAGATGACCCTTCATCGTCGCACCCCAGCCCAACTGGCTGGAATAGTCATGTCCCTGAACGAATTGCGCGACCATGGCGGGCATGTCACGTCCAACGAGACTGTGGCCAAGGTGGTAGACCGTGAGCGGCGCCTCAGCCGGTGCCAGGGGGGACGCGAAGGCCGCAGCAAAGGCCTCGTCCGACAGGGTTGGGGGTGGGGCAAGATAGGCGGCCGACGCGCCAACAGCGGCGACAATCACCAAACCTGCTGCTATCAGCTTGATCCGCACAATGACACCTCAACCATTTCAACCCGTGAACCGCGTAAATCGCCGTTTGGCAACCCTGTCGTGAAAGAATCAGATAGTTCTTTTCACCTGCCTCCACTATGGCACGAATTCCGGCGAAATACCCGCCCCAACAGATTTGTGAGTGACCACGAATGACCCATCTTTGGGTACGCGCCGAACAGCGCCCCAACGAAGAACGCGTGGGCTTGACGCCCGAAGGTGCCGCGGCCCTGATCCGGGCAGGCCTGCGGGTTTCGGTCGAGGACAGCCGATCGCGCGCGATCCCGATCGAGGGCTATCGCGCGGCGGGCTGCACCATCGTGGCCGAAAATCTCTGGCCGCAGGCCCCGGCCGACGCCATCATCTTTGGATTGAAGGAATTGCCCGACGACGGCACACCGCTGACCCACAGCCACATCATGTTCGGTCACGCCTACAAGGGTCAGCCTGCCGGGCGTGAATTGCTGAAAAGGTTCAAGGCCGGGGGCGGCACGCTTTACGATCTTGAATACCTTGTCGATGATGGCGGGCGCCGGGTTGCCGCTTTTGGCTATTGGGCAGGCTATGCGGGCGCCGCGGTCAGTTTGAAATGCTGGTCTGCGCAACAGCGCGGCGCCATCGCGGGACCGGTGCGCAAGGTCCCGTCCAAGGCGGCCCTCCTCGACCAGCTGAACGGCGACCTTGCAGGGCTGGAACGCCCCCGCGCCATCATCATCGGCGCACTTGGCCGCGTGGGGTCTGGGGCGGCGGACCTTTGTACCGCGCTTGGTGTGCCGGTCACCCGCTGGGACATGGCCGAAACCGCATCCGGCGGCCCCTTCCCGGAGGTTCTGCAGCATGAAATCTTTCTCAACTGCATCCTGGCGCGTCCCGGCTGCCCGGTCTTTGTCCCCGCCAGCGCCAAGACCGACGCGCGCCGGCTGACCGTCATTGGCGACATTGCCTGCGACCCGACGTCGGACTTTTCGCCTATCAAGGTCTATGACCGCGCCACCGACTGGGACGCGCCGGCGCTACGCGTGGCCACGAACCCGCCTCTGGACGTCATGGCGATCGACAACCTGCCGTCATTGATGCCGGTCGAAAGCAGTGTCGATTATGCAAGCCAGCTGTTGCCATCGCTGGCGACGCTGGGCAATTTGCGGTCTGGCGTCTGGGGCCGGGCAAAAGCTGAATTTGACCGCCACATCGCGACCGTTTGAGGGAGAACGACATGACAATCCACTGGTGCGGCACGGGTCTTTCCTCCGGTCCTGGCTTGCGCCGCCTGATCGAGGCCGGCCATTCCGTCACGGTCTGGAACCGCACCATCGAAAAGGCGCGCGACGCGGTGGGCGCGCTGCCTGCGGTGATCCGCGCCTATTCGCTGAATGCCCTGTCCGACGCGCTTGCCCCTGGTGACATCGCCATTTCCATGCTTCCCGCCGACCAGCATGTCGCCATCGCCCAAGCCTGCCTTGGCAAAGGCGCACATTTTGTCTCGTCGTCGTACATTGCGCCGGAAATGCGGGAACTGGACGATGCATTCCGGCTGGCAGGTCTGGTCTCGGTGAACGAAGTCGGCCTTGATCCCGGCATCGACCATCTGATGGCGCATGATCTGGTCGCCCGCTACCGTGCCTCCAGAGCCTATCACGTCGACAACATTCTGAGCTTCACCTCCTATTGCGGTGGCGTGCCGAAAATCCCCAACGCCTTTCGTTACAAGTTCAGCTGGTCGCCTCTGGGCGTGCTCAAGGCGTTGCGCTCTCCGTCCAGATCGTTGCGGAATTTCAGCGAGCTGCGGCTGGCGCGGCCCTGGGACGCGATCACGCGCTACGACGCGCCACTGCCCGCGCCGGAAAGTTTCGAGGTCTATCCCAACCGCGACAGCTATCCGTTCATGGCCGACTACCGCTTCGACCCTGACTGGAAGGTGCGCGATTTCGTCCGCGGCACGATCCGGCTGAACGGCTGGGCGGATGCCTGGGCCCCCGTCTTTGCCGAGATCGAGACGTTGTCGGGACCGGCGGGCGATGCGCGGCTGGCGGAAATGGCTGCGGGCTTCTGGCGCGACAACGCCTATGCGCCGGACGAGCCCGACCGTGTCGTCCTGTTCGTCAGCCTCAAGGCGGAACGCGCCGGAGTGCCGGTCTTTCACGAGACCTGGGCGCTGGATGCACATGGCGATGTCCGCGGCACCGCGATGGGGCGGCTGGTCTCCGTTCCGGTATCACTGGCGGTCGAGGCAGTTCTAAACCGCCAGATTGCCGCCGGCGTTCACGCGGCACCGCATGATCCGCGCCTTCTGGCCTCGTGGCTGTCCGAGGTGGGTCGCCTGTCGCAGTACATGGCGCGCATCGACCACCTTGCATAAACCTGCCGACCGCCTGCGCCCCGGCAGATCGCCGATCGGTTGGGGGTGACTTCACCGGCAGCCAAAGGTATCCTGGGCGCAAAGACCCGGACACCGGGCGCCGCAAGGCAAACGACAGGCACAGGGGTAGGGCAGTGTGAGCGCGACCGTTAGGATCCTTGCCCGGACGGATGTCCTGCGCAATCGCTGGGCCAGTTGGCGGGCCGGCCGCGCCCCTGTCGCCAAAGGGTTCGTGTCGCAACCTGAACCCAAGAGCATTGGCCTTTATGCGCGTGGCAAGCAGCTGGTTTCCGGCAACATCCTTTTGGCAGGGCATCTGGCGCAGGCGCCCGGCACATCGCTTTGGGACGTCGCCCCACCCGAGCCCGCATTTGCCCAGGCCGCACACGGCTTTGCCTGGCTGGACGACCTTGCCGCCCTCGGCGACGGCGTCGCGCGCGCCCGCGCACAGGCCTGGACCTCGGACTGGATCGCCCGCTACGGGCAGGGCACGGGGCCGGGCTGGACGCCCGACCTGACCGGTCGCCGCATGATCCGCTGGATCCATCACGCGCTGATGCTGCTCAACAGCCGCGATCCGGCCGCCCATGCCGCCTATTACCGCTCCATCTCGCGCCAGGCGGCGTTCTTGGCAAAGCGCTGGCCCGCAGCTGCCCCCGGGTTGCCCCGGTTCGAGGCGCTGACGGGTCTGATCTACGCAGGTCTTTCGCTGACCGGGATGGAACATCATGCCGAAACCGCACGCACGGCACTCGATGCGGAATGCACCAGAGAAATCGATGCCGAAGGTGGCCTGCCGACCCGCAACCCCGAAGAACTGCTTGAGGTTTTCACCCTGTTGATCTGGGCGGGACAGGCGTTGGGGGAAACCGGCCGGACGCCGGGGGCCGCCCATCTGGCCGCAATCGAACGCATTGCCCCGAGCCTGCGCGCGCTGCGCCATGCCGATGGGGGGCTGGCGCGTTTCCATGGGGGCGGGCGGGGGCTTGAAGGGCGGCTGGACCGGGCCTTGGCCTCCAGTGGGTCAAAACCACATCCGCATTCCTCGCTCGCCATGGGGTTTGCGCGACTGGCCAGGGGGCGCACCACGGTCATCGTGGACGCAGCGCCCCCGCCGATCGGCGCCGCCAGTGCCACCGCGCATGCTTCGACCGCCGCATTCGAGATGACATCCGGGCGGCGCCCGGTGATCGTCAACTGCGGGTCCGGCACGCCTTTTGGCGCGGAATGGCGCCGCGCCGGACGGGCCACCGCGTCGCATTCCGTCCTGTCCGTCGACGGCACCTCGTCGTCGCGGTTCGGCGCAAGCACGCGTGACAGCGAGACCTTTGGCGAGCGGGCCAGGATCACCACCCTGCGCGAGTTTTCCGGACCCGCAGGTCTGGAAATCCTGCTGTCGCATGATGGTTGGGTGCGCACGCATGGTCTGGTTGCCACCCGCAGGCTGTTGCTTTCTGCCGATGGCCGGCACCTGACGGGCGAGGAATCCTTGCTGGCCGCCACGCTGCAGGAACGTCACCGGTTCGAAATCGTCATGACGCGCACCCAGCTCGCGGGCACACCCGTCTCGGTGCGTTTTCACATCCATCCCGATGTCGACGCGACCTTGGATCTGGGCGGCACGGCGGTCTCTCTTGCCCTGAAAAGCGGCGAGGTCTGGGTGTTTCGCCACGACGGGCAGGCAGAACTTGAACTTTTGCCCTCGGTGTATCTGGAAAAGGGTCGCCTCACGCCGCGTCCGACGCGGCAGATCGTCTTGGGCAAGAACGCCGTGCAATACGATACCCGGATCGGCTGGACCTTGGCCAAGGCACAGGATACTCCGCTGGCGATCCGTGATTTCGACCGGGACGACATCCCGGTGCCCGCCGCGCCCTGAGGAGATCGTGAATGCCTGACCTCGTGCCTATCGGTCGCGCCCTGATATCGGTGTCCGACAAGACCGGCCTTCTGGATTTGGCGCGAAATCTGTCGCGGCTGGGGGTCGAACTGATTTCGACCGGGGGCACATCGGGGATGCTGCGCACTGCTGGTCTGCCTGTGCGCGACGTATCGGACGTGACGGGATTCCCAGAAATGATGGGAGGCCGCGTCAAGACGCTGCATCCAGCGGTTCATGGCGGCCTGTTGGCGCTGCGCGACGATGACGAGCATCTGGTTGCGATGGCCGCGCATGGGATTGAGCCGATCGACCTGCTGATCGTCAATCTTTACCCGTTTGAGCAGACCGTCGCACGCGGCGCGGACGTGGCGACCTGCATCGAAAACATCGACATCGGTGGCCCCGCGATGATCCGTGCCGGTGCCAAGAACCACCGCTTTGTCGCCGTGGTGACCGATCCCGAGGATTACGGCGCGCTGACCGACCAGCTGGCCGCGCATGACGGTGCCACGACCGGAGTGTTTCGCAAGGCCTTGGCGTTGCAGGCATTCTCGCGGACTGCCGCCTATGATGCGGCGGTGTCGAACTGGATGCTGTCCGCCACCGCTTTGGCCGCCCCGCGCCATCGCACCGTTGGGGGCCGGTTGCAGCAAACCCTGCGCTACGGCGAGAACCCGCACCAGACCGCAGCCTTCTACACCGACGGCTCGATGCGTGAAGGCGTCGCGACCGCGCGCCAGTGGCAGGGCAAGGAACTGTCGTACAACAACCTGAACGATACCGACGCCGCCTATGAACTTGTCGCAGAATTCGCGCCGTCGGATGGGCCTGCCTGCGCCATCATCAAGCACGCCAATCCTTGTGGCGTGGCCCGCGGTGACAGCCTGGTTGCAGCCTATCGTCAGGCGCTGGCCTGCGACCCGACCTCGGCTTTTGGCGGCATCATCGCGCTGAACCAGCCGCTGGATGCGGCAACCGCCGCAGAGATCGCCACGATGTTCACCGAAGTTGTCATCGCCCCCGGTGCCGATGATGCGGCACGCGCGATCTTTGCGGCAAAAAAGAACCTGCGGCTGCTGACCACGGGCGGACTGCCCGATCCCAAGGCGCATGGGACGGTGGTGCGACAACTGGCCGGCGGATTTCTGGTGCAGGACCGCGACTCTGCAAGCCTGACTGCGGCTGGTCTGCGCATCGTGACCGACCGCGCCCCCACCGCGCGCGAGCTTGATGATCTGATGTTTGCCTGGACCGTTGCCAAACATGTCAAATCCAACGCCATTGTCCTGGCACGCGACCTCGCCACGGTTGGCATCGGTGCGGGCCAGATGAGCCGCATCGACAGCACCCGCATCGCGACCCGCAAGGCACAAGACATCGCCGATACCCAAGGCCTGCCGGTGTCGCCAGCCAAAGGCGCTGTTGCCGCGTCTGACGCCTTCTTTCCCTTTGCCGACGGGGTGATCGCCATCGCAGAGGCGGGGGTGACCGCGATCATCCAGCCCGGCGGGTCGATGCGGGACGACGACGTGATCGCCGCCGCCAACGCCGCCGGCATCGCCATGGTCTTTACCAGCCAGCGCCATTTCAGGCACTGACATGCGCATCCTGACCCTGACCGCCCTTGTCACCTTTGCCATCGACCAGATCAGCAAGCTGGCCGTTGTCCATGGTCTCGATCTTCTCAACCGTGGCGTGATCGACGTGTTTCCGCCGTTCCTCACGTTTCGAATGGCATGGAACCGTGGCATCAATTTCGGTCTCTTTGCCCATAATGCCGATATTGTGCGCTGGGCGCTGGTCGCCTTGGCGCTTGCGATCTCCGCGTGGATCTGGTGGTGGATCCGGCGCGAGCAGCCCTCGTTGCGCGTGCAGATCTCGGGCGGGCTGTTGATCGGTGGCGCGCTCGGCAATGTCATCGACCGCATCGTCTATGGCGCGGTCGCGGATTTTCTGAACATGTCATGTTGTGGTATCGAAAACCCCTATGCGTTCAATGTCGCCGACATCGCCGTCTTTGCCGGGGCGATCGGGTTGGTCCTGTTCTCGGGCGGAACGCCGGACGCGGGGAAACCCAACCGAAAGACCCCGTGACGCGGCAGAAGCTTTGCGTTAAAGACGACCATAGGCGAAAATGGAGGCGTTCATGCGGGCATCACTGGGGGTCAAAGCGTTGACTGCCGTGGCGATTCTCGCGCTGGCCGGATGTGGCGGCGATGGTGAGCCGCGCCTGATGAATCTGCGCTCCGGCACCCAGGGGCCGGACGAATTTGCCATCCTGCCGCCGAAACCGCTGGACGTGCCTGAAGATCTGGCCGCTTTGCCGGCGCCGACGCCCGGCGGCATCAACCGGACCGACCCGACCCCGCTTGATGACGCCATCGTGGCTTTGGGCGGCCAGCCGGGTGCTGGCAGCCGCATAACTGCGGGCGATGGCGCGCTTTATGCCCATGCGGCCCGCTTTGGCGTCGCGGGCGACATCCGCTCCACCCTTGCCGCCGAAGATCTGGAATACCGCCGCACCAATAACGGGCGGCTTCTTGAACGTCTGCTGGACGTCAACGTCTATTTCCGCGCCTACCGCAGTCAGTCACTGGATCAGCATGCTGAACTTGCCTTCTGGCGCGCCCGCGGACTGCCGACGCCCTCTGCTCCGCCGCGCAAAGACAACGAATAGTCCGCTATTGCCGGCCGGTCACTTCCCCGTGGCAGGGGCTTGATTGGCGCGCCAAAGGGCCTAACCTCTTGACATCTTGGCCCTTTGGGAGAGACCGATTTGAAGACGCTCAGGTGCTTGCCGTTCCTTTTCCTGGTCGCCGCAGCCCCCGCAGTTGCGGAAACGGTCACTGACTTCAGCCTGTCCAACGGGCTGCAGGTCGTCGTCATCGAAGACAACCGCGCGCCGGTGGTCACCCAGATGATCTGGTACCGTGTCGGCGCGGCGGATGAGCCGATCGGCCATTCCGGCATCGCGCATTTTCTGGAGCATCTGATGTTTCAGGGCACCGACAAGGTCGCAGCAGGCCAGTTCTCGGCAACCGTTGAACGCCAGGGCGGCGACGACAACGCCTTCACGTCGTGGGACTACACGGCGTATTTCCAGCGCGTGGCCACCGACCGGCTGGATCTGATGATGGAGATGGAAGCGGACCGGATGCGCAACCTGCGCCTGACCGAAGACGATGTCGCGACGGAACGCGAGGTGATCCTGTCCGAACGCAGCCAGGTGACCGATTCCAGTCCGGGCGCCCTGCTCAATGAACAAATGCGCGCGGCGATGTTCCTGAACCATCCCTACGGCATTCCGATCATCGGCTGGCGACACGAGATGGAGGCGCTGAGCCGCCAGGATGCCTATGACATGTACGCCAAGTTCTACGCGCCGAACAACGCCACGCTGGTGGTCGCAGGCGACGTGGACCCTGCCAATGTGCGGGCTTTGGCCGAAAAACACTACGGCACCCTCACCCCGTCCGAAGATATCTCCCCCCGGATGCGCGCCATGGAACCCCCGCCACTTGCGGAACGCCGCGTGGTGCTGAAGGACGCGCGGGTATCCGAACCCTATCTGATCCGCAATTACCTTGCCCCCATCCGCACTTCAGGTGACCAGTCCGAAGCCGCCGCCCTGACGGTTCTTGCAGAGTTGCTGGGCGGCAGCGGCACGACATCCGAACTGGCCCGCGCGCTGCAGTTCGAGACACAAAAGGCGGTCTACAGTTCCGCCTTCTACGACGGCACTGCGGTCGATTACGCGACCTTTGGTGTGGTGGTGATGCCCGCACCGGACGTGTCGTTGCAAGAGGCCGAGGATGCGATGGACAAGGTCCTGGCCGACTTCATCGCGAACGGCCCGGACCCCGAGGCTTTTGCCCGCATCAAGACGCAGGTGCGCGCCAGCCAGATCTATGCCCGTGACGATGTCGGGGGATTGGCGCGCGACTATGGGGCGGCGCTGACCGTCGGGCTGACGGTCGACGACGTCAGGACATGGCCGGACGCCTTGCAGGCCGTCACCGCCGAAGATGTGGTCGCCGCCGCACGCCGTGTGTTTGACCGCAAGGCGTCGGTGACCGGATGGTTGATGCGCGACGAGGAGGCTGCCCAATGACCTTTCTGCGCAGTTTTGCCCTGATCCTGATCTGGGCCTTGCCCGCCCAGGCAGAAATGAACATCCAGAGCGTCACCTCCAAGGGGGGCATTACGGCCTGGTTGGTGCAGGACACGGAGATTCCCTTTACCGCGCTGGAAATCCAGTTCCGGGGCGGCACCAGCCTTGATGCTCCGGGAAAGCGTGGCGCCGTCAACCTGATGACAGCGCTGATAGAGGAAGGTGCGGGCGATCTGGATGCACAGGGCTTTGCCGCTGCGCGCGACGCCATGGCGGCAAGTTTTTCCTTTCGGGCTTACGACGACTCCATCTCGGTCTCGGCCAAGTTCCTGACCGAATTCCGCGATCCGGCGACCGACCTTCTGCATCTGGCACTGACCGAGCCCCGCTTTGACGCCGATGCGGTGGAACGGGTGCGGGAGCAGGTCCTTGCCGGCCTGCGCGCCGATGCCAAGGATCCTGACACGCTTGCCTCGGACACCTTCAACAAGCTGGCGTTCGGCGACCATCCTTATGGCAGTTCCGGCGATGGGACGATCGAGACCGTGACGGCCCTGTCGCGCGACGACATCCTCGACGCCCACAAGGGTGCGTTGGCGCGGGATCGCATCTATGTCGCGGCTGCGGGCGACATCTCACCAGATGAGCTCGGCGCTTTGCTTGACCGCTTGTTCGACGGATTGCCCGCCACTGGCGCAGCCTTGCCCGGACGCGTCGAATGGACCCTGTCCAAGGGTGTCACCGTGGTCGATTTCCCGACCCCGCAATCGGTCGTGATGTTCGGCCATGGCGGATTGAAACGCGACGATCCCGACTTTTTCGCAGCCTTCATCCTCAACGAAGTTCTGGGCGGTGGCCGCTTTTCTGCGCGGCTGATGACGGAAGTCCGCGAAAAGCGGGGGCTGACCTACGGCATCGGCACCGGCCTTGCGCCAAGGGATCATTCGGAAATGTGGCTCGGCCAGTTCTCGTCCGACAATGACAAGGTCGCCGAGGCGATCAAGGTCGTGCAGGACCAGTGGCAACTGACCGCGACCGAGGGCATCAGCGCGCAGGAACTGGAGGATGCCAAGACCTATATGACCGGCTCTTATCCGCTGCGGTTCGACAGCAACGCGGCAATCGCCAACATCCTCGTCGGCATGCAGATGGAAGACCTGCCCATCGACTACGCCGTCACCCGCAACGCCAAGGTGGAGGCGGTGACGCTGGAGGATGTGAAACGCGTCGCCGCTCGTTTGCTCAGCACCGACGCTCTGCATTTCGTCGTGGTCGGCCAGCCCGAGGGCCTGCCTTCGGCCCCGTGAACACGCAGCTTTCGGGTGGCCGAATCTGCGGCCGCCTGCTAGTGATAGTGGGATGTCCCTTTTGGCCCCCAAAATAGCGGGCGATGCGGGCCGTCCGGTCATCCGCCAACTGGACGAAGCCGCCATCAACCGCATCGCCGCCGGCGAAGTCGTGGAGCGTCCCTCTGCGGCGGTGAAGGAACTGGTGGAAAACGCGCTGGATGCCGGGGCGACGCGGATTGCCATCGACATTTCTTGCGGCGGCAAAACCCTGATCCGCGTGAAGGACGACGGCTGCGGCATGACCCCGTCGGACCTGCCGCTGGCGATGACACGCCACGCGACGTCAAAGATCGACGGGTCGGACCTTTTGAACATCCGCAGTTTCGGGTTTCGCGGCGAGGCGCTGCCGTCGCTGGGGGCTGTCGGCCGCCTGCGCATCCTGTCGCGTGCCGAGGGGCACGAGGCCGCCGAAATCACCTGCGACGGCGGGCGGTTGTTCCCCGTCAAACCGGCCGCACAGACACGAGGCACCCAGATCGAACTGCAGGATCTGTTTTACGCCACCCCGGCGCGTCTGAAGTTCCTGCGCAGCGACCGCGCGGAAACCCAGGCGATCACCGACGTGATCCGCCGCTTGGCGCTGGCCGAGCCCAATGTCAGCTTTACCCTGCGCGACGTGACCACCCCCGGCGAAGACCGCAATCTGTTCCGGGTCGATGCCGAAACGGGTGACTTCCTGGACGCCATGCCCGGTCGCATCGCCGCTGTTCTGGGGCGCGATTTTCCCGCCAATGCCGTGCGGATCGACCTGGATCGCGACGGCCTGCGCCTGGTCGGCTATGCCGCTTTGCCCACCTATTCACGCGGATCGTCGGTTCAGCAGCACTTTGCCGTCAACGGCCGCCCGGTCTTGGACCGCACCCTTTTCGGTGCGCTCCGCGCCGCCTATTTCGACCTTCTCAGCCGCGACCGGCATCCGGCGGCCGTCCTCAACCTGATCTGCGACCCTGAACGCGTCGATGTGAACGTCCATCCCGCCAAGGCAGAGGTCCGCTTCCGCGAGCCGGAAATCGTCCGCTCACTGATCGTCAGCGGATTGCGCAACGCGCTGGCCAGTGCCAGCCAGGCGACCTCCACCACGCTGTCGCGTGATGCCGTGACCGCCCTGCAACAAGGGTCTGCCCGTATCTACCAGATGGACCGCCCATCCACAGCCAGCCTGTCGCGCGCAATGGCGTTTCAGGCCCCCGGTTTTGCCGAAGCCCCATCGACCCGCTTCGAGCCCGCTGCGACCGAGGACACCCACCACCCCCTTGGCGCTGCGCGCGCGCAACTGCACGAAAACTATATCATCGCCCAAACCGATACCGGGTTTGTCATCGTTGACCAGCACGCTGCCCACGAACGTCTCGTCTATGAACGGCTGAAGCGCCAACAGGCTGCACATGGTGTGTCGCGGCAGGCGCTGCTGATCCCCGAAATCGTCGGCCTTTCGGCGGCTGAGACCGCGCTGATCCTTGAAGCCGCACCAGACCTCGAGCCCCTTGGCCTGATGATCGAACCCTTTGGCCAGAACGCCATCGCAATCCGGGAAACCCCTGCCATCCTTGGCCCTGTCGATGCCGAAGCCCTGATCCGCGATATTCTTGATGAACTTTCCGACCATGGCCACAGCCTGACCGTCAAGGCCCGCATCGATGCCGTCTTGTCGCGCATGGCGTGCCACGGCTCGGTCCGTTCCGGCCGCCAGATGCGCCCCGAGGAAATGAATGCCCTGTTGCGCGAAATGGAAGCGACCCCCAATTCGGGCCAGTGCAACCACGGCCGCCCCACCTATGTCGAACTGAAACTTTCCGACATCGAACGCCTTTTCGGACGCACATGATCACGCTTTTTGGCCAAACCTATCCCTGGAACGCGCCAGAGGTTCTGCTGATCGGCGGGGTCGCGCTTGTCATGCTGTTGGCGCTGTTCCTGATCTGGCGCGCCACGTCCCGCTCTGCCGCAAGCGCGGAGCCGCTATTGCGCGAAATCGGCTGGCTTGCGAACCGCGTGCAGCTTCTGGGCGACGGGCAGGAACGTCTTGCGGGGGGCCTCCACCACGTGTCGGAAACGCAGGTCGTCAGCCAGACCGCCATGCTGCAGATGATGGAAAAGCGTCTGGCCGAAGTGCAGGCGGCCATGGGCGAAAGCCTGACGGGATCATCCACCCGCACCGCCCGCAGTCTGGGAGAGTTGCAGCAACGGCTGGAAACCATCGACAAGGCGCAGGCCAATATCGAAAAGCTTTCGGGAAACGTGCTGAATCTGCAAGACATCCTGTCGAACAAACAGGCGCGTGGGGCGTTTGGCGAAATCCAGCTGAACGACATCGTCATCAAGGCCTTGCCGTCCGACGCCTACACGATGCAGGCCACCCTTTCCAACGGCAAGCGCGCCGATTGCCTTGTGCATCTGCCCAATCCCCCGGGCCCCATCGTGATCGACGCGAAATTCCCGCTGGAGGCTTACGAGGCGCTTCGCCGCGCCGAAAACCCCCGCCAGGTGCTGGAGGCAAGCGCGCAACTGCGCACTGCGGTCCGCGCCCATATCCGTGCCATCGCCGACCGCTACATCCTGGACGGCGAAACCGCTGACGGCGCGCTGATGTTTCTGCCCTCCGAAGCGATTTATGCCGAACTGCACTCCAACTTTCCCGAAGTCGTGCGCGACGGCTTTGCGGCCAAGGTCTGGATCGTTTCACCCACCACCTGCATGGCCACGCTGAACACCATGCGCGCGGTGCTGAAGGATGCCCGCATGCGCGAACAGGCGGGGGCCATCCGCAAGGAACTGGGCCTGTTGTACGGCGACGTCGAACGCCTGACCGAACGCGTCGGCAACCTTGATCGCCATTTCGGCCAAGCCGCCAAGGACATCGAGGAAATCAAGACCTCGTCCGACAAGGCCAGCAAGCGCGCCCGTCGTCTGGATAACTTCGACTTCGAGGAACTGGCCCAGACCGACCCCGTCCGGGTGATCGGATCCCAGGCGGCGGAATGATCCACCTGACCGCTGCCGACTACAGGGTCATGCCTTGGGCGAATGGCAAGGGCATGACGACCGAGTTGTGGCGCGAGGATCAGGGCGACACGCTACTGTGGCGGCTGTCACGCGCCGCCGTGGTCGAGGACGGACCGTTTTCGATCTTTCCAGGCATCAACCGCAACCTGACGGTCATCAACGGGCCGGGGTTCGATCTGGTCAGCGATGGGGTCCACCTTGCGGCGCGCCCAGTGCAGCCGGTCGCGTTTTCCGGTGATCTGGCGATCCGCGCCGAAAAGGTCACCGCGCCTTCGGACGACTTCAACGTGATGACCTCAATCCGCCTGCCGCTGCCAAGCGTTACAGTCACCGCCGACAGTCAGCGGATCCACCCGCCACCGAAAGGTCTGGTCTGCATTTATGCGCTTGGCCCCGTGACTGTCGGCGGCAGGAAGTTGAACGCCACCGACCTCGTCCTTAGCCGTGGCGTTGTGGAAAAGGGAGGGGGACTTGCCCTCGTGGTCACGCTATCGGATGGCGGTCAATCTCAGATACGGAACCAGCCCTGAACCAGACGGGGCAGTATCCGGTTGAACCGCAGCGGTGCATCGGTCACCGCCAGACAGATGCAGTCTTCGCCAGCCTCGGCCACCGGCGTATGTTCCATCCCCTCGTCGGCAAACTCGACGTCGCCGGGACCAAAGCGGTCATTCTGGTCGGCAAAGGCACCCTGCAGCACCAGTGTCATCTCCAGCCCTCGATGGCCGTGATCGGGCATGCGCGCGCCCGCCGGGATGTATAAAAGCCTTGCTGTCGCACGCCGATCCGTCGGCAGGATGGCCTGCCGCACCCCGGCACCCAGCGACGTCCAGCCGACACTGGCAAGGTCCGCGCCCACATAATCGACAAGTGGCGCCGGCAGGATGCCTTTGGCGCGGCTGCGGGCGCGTGCGGTTGCCTGCGGCATCATCTCGATCCGCGCCAACGTTGCATCCAGCGCCGAGCCTGACATGGCCGCCTCGTCCTCGCACTCGATGACAGCGCCCCCCACCGCCTCGAACGCCGCAAGCTGCGCGCGGCAGTCGTCGCACATCGACACATGCGTGGCGACCATCAGGTTGAACGCCTCGGCCAGATCGCCCGCGGCATAGGCCATCAGGACAGTGTCCGAGATATGGTGGCGTATCGTCATCTTTTTCATGCGTCCTTCACGTCATTTCCTGGCGCAGGCGGTCGAGTGCCAGCCTGATCCGCGATTTGATTGTGCCCAGTGGCAGACCGGTTTCGGCGGCAATCTCGCTGTGAGACAAATCGCCGTAATAGGCCCGCTCGATGAGCGCCCTTTGTTTGTCGGGCAACACCGCAAGTGCCCGCCCAAGCCGTTGCGTTTCTTGCTGCGCTTCGTAGATTTCCGCCTGATCCGGCTCTGAGTCCGGGCCCCAGTCCAGGTTTTCCGGCTCTGGCCGAAGCGATTTGCGCAGCATGTCGATCCGGCGGTTTCGCGCGATGGTAAAGACCCAAGTGGCCACCGACGCACGCTCGGGGTCGAACTGATAGGCCTTCTGCCACAAGGTCGCCATCACGTCCTGGGCGCATTCCTCAGCAACGGTCGCCCCGGCGCCTGACTTCATCAAGAAGCCCTTCACCCTTGGGGCAAAGTGCCGAAACAGCGCCGCAAACGCAGCCCTGTCCTGATGGTCGCGCACCCGAAAAACCAGGGCGGTCCAGTCGGTCTGGGATTCATCCGTCGTCAACTTCGACCTGTCTGCCGGTTGTCTTGCACCTTGTACCCCCACGGCTGTTGGCCGTGCAAGGCAAGGCGCTTGCGCAATTTCAATCTGACCAGCATCGGACCACATGGCAGATCTACATCCGGCGCGGCTGTTTGGATCACATCCTGCCAAGAAAATCGTGCGCGCCTCGCAAAGCTGTCAAGACAGCGGTGTCAGCTTTCTGTTACACCGACTTGCCCGCAGTTATGATCCAAGCGCAAGAGAACTGCGTATCAGACTTACGTTGTTCCAAGGAGCCCAGTCTTCATGCCGTTCGAAACCTTTTCTGCCGCCCCCCGCCGGATTGCTGTCATTGGGGGCGGAATCTCCGGCATGGCTGCTGCACACTTCCTTGGCCGCGACAATGCGGTCGTTCTGTTCGAAGCGGATCGCAGGTTGGGCGGTCATGCGCGAACCGTGCTTGCGGGAAAGAACGGCGATCAACCGGTCGATACCGGTTTCATCGTCTTCAACAAGGTGAACTACCCCAATCTTGTCGCCTTGTTCGAAGAACTCGACGTCCCTGTCGCGAAAAGCAATATGACGTTCGGCGCGTCCATCGACGGTGGGCGCATCGAATACGGGCTGGCCTCATTCGACACGATCTTTGCGCAGCGCAAGAATCTGGTCAGTCCGCGGTTCCTGGGCATGATTGCCGACATCGTCCGGTTCAACAAACATGCCGAAGCCGCCGCAGATGCGCCCGGCCTGACCATCGCCGAACTTCTGGACCGTCTTGGGACCCACGACTGGTTCCGCGACTATTACATTACGCCCTTTTCCGGCGCGATCTGGTCCACCCCGACGCAAGGCATCCTGGATTTCCCGGCGCAGGCGCTGGTGCAGTTCTTTCGCAACCACGCCCTGCTTGGCCATTCAGGTCAGCACCAGTGGTACACCGTCAGGGGAGGATCGGTGGAATATGTACGCAGGCTTCAGGCTAGCCTTGTGTCCCATGGGGTCGATGTTCGCCTGGAGACACCCGTCGCGGGCGTAAAGCGCGTTGCGGGCGGCGTGATGGTGCGTGCCCGCGGTGGCGAATGGGACATGTTCGATGACGTCATCTTTGCGACCCACTCGGACGACACGCTGCGCCTTTTGTCGGATGCGACCGGCACCGAACGCATGGCACTCGGGGCGATCAGCTATCAGCCCAACGATGCCGTGCTGCATTCCGATGCCAGCATGATGCCAAAATCGCGCAAGGTGTGGTCGAGCTGGTCTTATGTCGAACCCAAGGGTGGGCCGGGCGACCGCATCGACCTGACCTACTGGATGAACTCGTTGCAACCTATCCCCCTGGATGACCCGCTGTTTGTCACCCTGAACACCGCCCGCCCGATCCGCGAGGACCTGATCCACGACACGGTGACCTTCCGCCACCCGGTCTATGACCTTGCCGGACTTGCCGCGCAAAAGACGATCCGGACGATCAACGGCGCGGCGGGCACCTGGTTTTGTGGGGCCTGGCTGCGCAACGGATTTCACGAAGATGGCATCGCTTCGGCGGTTGAGGTCGCGACCGGCATCAAGGCCCGTGCGGGGGCACTTTTGGCGGCATGACAGCAGTCCAACACCTGCGCGGCGAGACGTTTCACGGTCGCAAGGGTGCTGTGCAGAACAGCTTTTGCTATGCGGTGGACTACGTGCTGGTTGATCCTGAAGCCGCCAGCGGACCGGCACTTTTCTCGCGCAACCGCCGCAACCTGATTTCGTTGCACGACATTGACCACGGCGGCGCGCCCAAGGCCGGCACCGGGGTCGACTGGGTGCGGGCAGTGCTGGCCCAACACCAGTTGCCCGGTCACGACCACATCCGCCTGCTGGCGCAACCCCGCGTCCTTGGCCACGTTTTCAACCCGGTCAGTTTCTGGCTGTGCCATGACGCGGACAACCGGTTGCGCGTCGTCATCGCAGAGGTGTCGAACACCTTTGGCGACCGCCATTCCTATCTGTGTCACCGCGACGACCAAGGCCCCATGACGCGCGAGGACACCCTGACCGCGCGCAAGATCTTTCATGTCTCGCCGTTTCAACCTGTCGAGGGTGGCTACACCTTTCGGTTCGACATCCGCCCCAGACAGATCGGCATCTGGATCGATTATACCACCGCGACGGGTGGCCTGTTCACCAACCTGATCGGGCCGCTGGCACCCTTGACCAATGCGGGCATCATCGGCACCTGCCTGCGCCGCCCGTTCGGGTCGCGCCGGGTGCTGGCCCTGATCCACTGGCAGGCGATCAAGTTGGCGATCAAGGGCGCACCGTTCCGACGCCGCCCCCAGCCGCCCGCTGAAGACGTGACGCGGTGACTGGCGCGCTTCCCCTTCGGACTGCGGCGCGGGGTCTGTGGCCCTGGTCCCTGTTCGCCGCCATGATCGCGATGGCAGGCCTGCCGATCTATATCCATGCGCCGAAATTCTTTGCCGACAGCTATGGCGTCAGTCTGACGGCACTTGGTCTGACGCTGGGCGTTCTGCGTTTCATCGACGTCGTGCAGGACCCACTGCTCGGCTGGTTCGCGGAAACGCTTGGCGCCGGTCGCCGCTACTGGGTGGCAGGCGCGGCCGCCATGATGGCGCTGGCGATGTATGGCCTTTTCGCCGTCCCGCCGCCCATCGCGCCGATCTGGTGGTTCGCACTGACACTGACGGCCCTGTTCACCGCGTTCTCTTTTCTGACCATCGTTTTCTATGCCGAAGGGGTGGCGCGCGCCGCAAGCCTTGGCCCCGATGGCCATGTCCGGCTGGCCGGCTGGCGCGAGGGCGGATCGCTTCTGGGTGTGTCGCTTGCCGCCGTCGCGCCAACAGTGCTGGCCATGACCACACCCGCCCCTTTTGCCGCCTTTGCGACCGGCTTTGCGCTGCTGGCGCTTGTTGCCGTCATCGCGATGCACGGCGAATGGCAATCACGCGCGCCCATTGCCAGCACTGGTTCCGCCTTGTCGGCATTCGCTCGGTTCCGCCCCGCGCTAGGCGATCCCCTGACGCGCAAGCTGCTGGTTCTGGCCTTTGTCAACTCAGCCCCGGTTGCGGTGACCTCGACCCTGTTCCTCCTTTTTGTCGAAAGCCGCATCGGTCAGCCCAACGCAGCCGGGCCGCTGTTGCTGTTGTTTTTCCTCGCCGCCGCCGCTTCGACCCTGGGATGGGGCAGACTTGCCCGGCGCATCGGCGCCAAACGCACGCTGTTGGCCGGCATGGTCCTGTCGATCGTGGCTTTCCTTTGGGCCGCCACCCTTGGCACCGGTGACACGACGGCCTTTGCCATCATCTGCCTGGCCTCCGGTGCTGCCCTCGGCGCGGACATGACGCTGCTGCCTGCGATGTTCGCAAAACGGCTGGGTGATCTGGGCGAAGGCGGCGAGGCGGCGGCTTTTGCGCTATGGTCCTTCGTCTCGAAATTGACCCTGGCCGTTTCGGCGGTGGCAGTGCTGCCCCTGCTGGACCGGTTTGGCTTTGTCACCGGCCTTGCCAATACCGATACCGCGCTGACCGCGCTTTCGACCCTTTATGCGCTTGTACCCTGCGCCCTGAAACTTGCCGCCATCGCGTTTCTGGCTGTCTTGCCGGATACAAAGGATTGACCCGATGAATACCATCCTTGCCATGTTGCTTGGGGCCACGCTGGTTCTGGCGGTCGTCTATCTGCGTGCGCGCTACGCCAGCTTTCGCGCCCAGAGCCCTGCCGATCTGGCCAGGATGGGCCCGGCCTTTGACCTCAAATCCCACCTCAACGGCGCGATCCTGTGCGAAGGCATGATCTATGGTCCAACCGGCCGCGTCGTGTCGCGCTTTGTCGCGGACATGAAAGGGCATTGGGACGGCGACACCGGGACCCTGTCCGAGGTGTTCCGCTATGACAGCGGGACCACGCAGAACCGCCAGTGGACGCTGGCCCTGCAACCCGGTGGGTCCATCAACGCGACCGCCCCTGATGTCGTCGGCACCGGTACCGGCGAAGCCAAGGGAGCCGGCGTCCAGTTGCGCTATCGCATCCGCCTGACGCCCGAGGCCGGAGGACACGTTCTGGACGTCGTGGACTGGATGGTCTTGATGGAAAACGGAACCATCATGAACCGCAGCCAGTTTTCCAAGTTCGGCATCACCGTGGCAGAACTCGTCGCCACAATGCGCAAGGTACCTGCATGAGAGATTTCACGGGCAAGCGTTATTGGCTGGTCGGAGCCTCCGAAGGCCTTGGCCTGGCGCTGGCGCAAAAGCTGAGCCGTGCCGGAGCCGAGGTGATCCTGTCGGCCCGTTCCGCCGACCGGCTGGCCGAGGCAGTCTCAACGATGCCGGGCCGCGCCACCGCGCTGCCGATGGACGGGGCCGATACGGCCTCGGTCCGCGCGGCGGCGGCGAACGCGGGGGCCATCGACGGCGTGGTGTTTCTGGCTGGCGTGTATTGGCCGACCAAGGCGCAGGAGTGGGATGCCGACAAGGTCGAGGCGATGTGCGACGTCAATTTCACCGGCTGCGCGCGCGTGATCGGCGCCGTGATGCCCGGCATGGTCGCTCGCGGCACCGGGCATGTGGTGATCACCGGTTCTCTTTCGGGCTTTCGCGGCCTGCCCGGGGCGATCGGGTATTCCGCATCGAAGGCCGGGACCATGGCACTGGCCGAGTCGATGTATGCCGATCTGCGCGGCACCGGCATTTCCGTCCAGGTCGCCAATCCCGGCTTCATCCGCACACGGCTGACCGACAAGAACGACTTTTCCATGCCATTTCTGATGGAGCCGGATCAGGCCGCGCAATATGTGTTCGAACACATGATGACCGACCGCTTCAAGATCAGCTTTCCGACGGTGTTCTCGTGGCTGTTTCGGTTGTCACAGTTTCTGCCGGACTGGGCCTATTACCGGATGTTCGCCCCTAGACCGTCAGCAAAGCCATGAAGAACCCGTCCATCCCGCCGATGTCGGCCCAGTAATCCGGGCGCAGTCGCAGGCCGCCATCCGCCGTGATCCACGCCGGATCAACCCAAGCCATGGCGGGCGGAACGATCTTCAACCCCGGGTGACGCGACAACGCCGCCGCCAGTTGCGCTTCGGCCTCGTCCGGCAACAACGAGCAGACGCAGTAGACCAGCCGGCCTCCGGGCCGCAACATGCCCAGCGCGCGGTCGATCAGTTGCGCCTGCAATGCGGTCAGGCTGGCCAGGTCCGACCCGTCCTTGACCAGCGGCAAATCCGGGTGCCGCCGGATCGTGCCGCTGGCCGAACAGGGAGCGTCCAGCAAGACCGCATCAAACGGCGCTTCCGGCTGCCACACCAGCGCGTCGGCAATCACGACCTCGGCCGCAAGCCCCGTCCGCGCCAGATTGTCCCGCAGCCGCGCCGCCCGCGGGGCCGAGATGTCCAGCGCAGTTACAACCGCCCCTGCATCCGCCATCTGCAACGTCTTGCCGCCGGGCGCGGCACACAGGTCCAGCACCCGCTCGCCGGATTTCGGAGCCAGCAACTGCACCGCCATCGCTGCGGCCGCATCCTGCACCCACCAGTCGCCCGACGCATATCCGGGCAGCCCCGAGACGCGCGAAAAGTCCTTCAGGCGCCGGGAACCGTTGGGCAGATCGACACCGTCCGGCCGCTCCCCCCCACCGGCCTTGAGGGTGATGTCGATCGGCGGAGCCGCTGACTGAACCGCCTCGATCGCCGCGACGGCATCGCGCCCGTAGGCATGCACCAATGGCTGTCGCAGCCAGCGTGGCAGCTTTTGCACCGGCATCGCCTGCAGGATCGGACCCGCCGGCACCTTGCGGAGCACCGCATTCACCAGCCCCGCGAAATGCGCGGCCCGCCGGTCGCTGCGGGCGCATTCGACCGCCACATGCACGACGCCATGCGGGGCGGCCCCTCCGTCGAGTTCCACCACGGCCAACCGCAGCACGTTCAGGATGAACAGCGGCGGCGCCTTGCGCATCAACGGCTGCAACACGCCGTCAGCACGCTCCAATTGCCGCAACACCGTCAGACACAGACGTTGTGCCCGGGCCGCCTCGTCCGCGCCTAGGCCCGCCAGGGGGCCGGCGGGATCGGCGATCAGCTGGTTCAGCATGGCCCCATCCTGCAGGATGGCGGTCAACAACCGCACCGCCCCCAGCCGTGCCGTCAGCCCTTCAACCGCCACGCGATGTCCCTTCGGTTCCTTGTGCGTCAGTCAAACCGGGCTATATCAAGCTCCGAAGTTGCACAACCATTCGAAAGCCTGGTCAGATGCCTGACGAAACACCCGACCTGCCCCCCGCCGCCAAACGCGCCCTCGCCGAAGCAGAGGCGCGCCGCAAAGCCTCAGCCGCAACGCCGCTGCCGCCCGAACTTGGCGGACGCGACGGGCCGGAGCCTGTCCGTTATGGCGACTGGGAGAAAAAGGGGCTGGCGATCGACTTCTGATCGCCCGCCTCAGCGAAGCTTGAACCGTGCTGACCGGCCCTCGCCGCGATCGACGGTAAAGCGCAGTTCCTGATCACCGCGCGATTCGACCAGTTGGCAGTTCGACTCGATGGCCGTTCCGCTCCAGTCCATCTCGCGGCAGAAATAGCCGTCTTGCCACGTCCACGTCCCGGTGATCTCCCAGCCCAGCGCCGACCCCGCGATGCGTCCGTCAGGCGTCACGTTCAGCGACAGATCGTAAAGCCCGATGCGCAGCTCGCGACCGTCCACAAGGTCGATGAAGGCGCTCTTGTCGGTAACGGGCAAGAAATCCGCGCCCGAAGCGATTGCCGGAAAGGCCAGAGCGGGCAGAATGGCGAAGGCTGGGGCAAGACGCGCCATGGCAGCATGTTCCACTTGATCTATCGTTTGCTTACGCGGCGTCGCGGTCAACGGATCACTTTCGGGTGCGGACGCCTGCTACAATCCCAGGACATCCATCATATCGTACTCGCCGGGCTTTTGGCTTTGTCCCCAGATCGCAGCGCGCAGCGCCCCGCGGGCAAAGATTGTTCTGTCGGTAGCAACATGGCGCAGGACGATCCGTTCCCCCATCGCGGCAAAGATCACGTCATGCTCACCCACGATGTCACCGCCCCGGATCGACGAGAACCCGATACTTCCCCGATTGCGGGCACCCGTGATCCCGTCACGCGCTGCAACCTTGGCTGCACCGAGATCGACACCCCGCCCTGTCGCCGCCGCCTGACCCAGCATCAACGCCGTCCCCGATGGGGCATCGACCTTCATCTTGTGATGCGCCTCGACAATCTCGATGTCCCAGTCGTCATCCAGTGCCCGCGCGACCTTTTCCGTGATCCGGGTCAGCAGGTTCAAGCCCAGGCTCATATTGCCTGCGCGCACGATCACCGCGTGATGCGCCGCAAGGGACAACTTCGCCAGATGCTCGCCCTCCAGCCCGGTTGTGCCGATCACATGCACCACCCGCGCCTGCGCCGCCAGGGCCGCAAATTCCACGGTCGCTGCGGGCGCGGTAAAGTCGACCACCGCCTGCGCCTGGGCGAACGCTTCCAGCGGGTCGTCGCCGACGATCACGCCGACCGGCGCACCGCCCATCGCGACACCGATGTCCTGCCCGATCCAGCCATGGCCCGGCCGTTCGAGGCAGGCATGCAGACGCACCCGGTCCGAGGCCAGCATTTCGCGCACCAGCATCTGCCCCATCCGCCCCGAGGCACCGGTCACAACCGTCGCAATTGCCTGGCTCATCGCATCCTCCCACATGTCCCCCCGCTTTAGCGGCCTTTGACCAACCCGGAAAGCCCGCCGTTGCGGTCGCCGCCAAAAGCGCCTAAATCCCCAAGGATGGCACAAAAGAAGACACATGGCGGCTCTGGCCCGTCGCAGCGGCAGTTGCGCGTCGGCGAACTTATCCGGCGCACCTTGGCTGATGTGCTGAACCGGGCCGAAATTCATGACCCCGAACTGAACGCCATGT
>JANPKV010000056.1:0-7965 GCA_031426185.1 Rhodobacterales bacterium
GGCTGCACCGGAGGGGACGGCGCTTCCGTCCTTCATGTCGTCCGGCACGGTGCAGGTTTCGCTCGCCTCGCATTGCAACAAGGTCAGCCTGATGACCAACACCAACGGCGGCTATGCGACCGTCGCCTCGATGGGCGATCCGAACGTGGCGCTGTCCGAACAGTTCTGCCTTGCCCGGACCTATGCCATGTCCCAGGGCGAGGAACTGGCCGCATCGGTCGCGGGCTTCACCCCCGCACAGATCTCCGATCAGTGCCTGGCCTTTGGCGAGGTCCTGTTCGCGCAGGTCAACATGCTGTCCCTGCAACCGGCCGAACAGGTGCAGGCTTCGGTCGCAAGCTTCATCACCGGGTCCGGCATGGCCCCGGCGCAACTCTCCGGGACGGCCAAGGTCTGCCTCGGGGTGGGTTACACGACCGACAACCTGCCGGTGGCGATCGGCTCGGCGCTGCTGCTGACCGCGCTGGGCGAACGGGGCTACGCCGAATTGCTGGGCCATCACCTGAGTCAGGGGTTCGGCGCGACGCTGCGGCCCGATCTGGCAATGGGTTGGTATGACATCGCGGTCGAGGCGATGAATCAGGGGCAGGGCGTGTTTGCACCCGGGCTGGCCGACCGTCCCGCCATCATCCAGAAGGCGTCCTATACCCTGAACGGGCGTGCAGGCGAACTTGCCCCGGCTGCCCCCGCCGTGCAGGAGGCGCGCCTGCCGGACCTGCAGGTTGCGCCCGACGCGGGAACGGTCATGCAGGATCAGGCCGCGACCGAGCCAGTTGTACCCGCGCCCGATGCGGCGGCGCCGGGCGAGCTGGCCGCCACCGTGACCGAGGACCCGCCCGCGCCGGAACTTGCCGCCGCGCCCGGCCTGCCGGACGCCATCGGTGCGACAAGCGGTGCGGCACTTGCCATGGCGGTCAAGCTGCCGATGCTGCTGTTCGGGAACTGACGGACCGGCGGGCGAGGGCATCAGAGGGGGCGTGAAAATCCCCCTTTCCTTATGCTGTGGCCTTCGCTAAACCCGGCGGCGTCAAGGCCCGGTTTGCGGATGTGGCGGAATTGGTAGACGCGCAGCGTTGAGGTCGCTGTTCCTTAACCGGAGTGAAAGTTCGAGTCTTTTCATCCGCACCAGGTGTTCTGACATGGGCCCGCTCAGCAATGAGCGGGCCTTGTTGTTGTCACGGCAGGATTTGCAACCAGACCCAGATCGACCCGATGGACAGCGCGGTCGCGATCAGGACAGTCGAGGCCGCGACCCGTTTGGCCACGCCGTAAAGATTGGCAAAGACATAGGCATTCACCCCCGGCGCCATTGCCGCCGTGATGACCGCCGACCGGAGTGCCGCCGTGTCGAGGTCAAAAACCTGCGTGCCCAACACCCATGTGACGCCCGGATGCAGGACAAGCGAGGCCACCGAAAGCAAGGCTATGGCCTTCACGTCACCCTCGGGGCGATACCTGAACAGCACCCCCCCAAGACCGAACAGCGCGGCGGGCAGGGCCGCACGGATGATCAGATCGATGCCGGACCACACGACGGACGGCAACGGCAAGCCCGACAGATTGACGGCAAACCCCGCGATGATGCCAAGGACCAGCGGTTGGCTCAGGATGGCGCGCAGAACCTGGCGCAGCAACGCCCCGCGCGCCATCGCCTGTCCCCGGCTTTTTGCAAGCTCCATCAAGGTGATGCCAAAGGCATAGAACAACGGGGCATGGACCGAGATGATGGCAAAGTTGCCCTGCAGCGCATCCGCCCCATAGGCGCGTTCGGTGATCGGCACACCCAAAAGCAGGGTATTGGAGAACAGGCCGACAAAGCCGAATGCAATCGCGTCGGTGACGGGGCGGCCAAAATAGTGCCGCGCGCCAAAATACCCGGCTGCAAAACCCGCAAAGCCGCCGGCGAAAAAGCTGATCATCAACCCCGGATCATAGGCAACGCTCAGATCCAGCCGCGCGATGGAGGCAAACAGCAGCACCGGCAGCCCATAGGTCTGGGCAAAGACCATCACCCCGTCGACGGCACTTTCGGAAAACCGGCCCCAGCGCGCGGCAGCATAGCCGAAACCGATCACCAGAAAGACGGGCAGAACGACGTCAAGAAGGACGCTCAACCACGGTCCCCGGTGGTGATCGTCATGCCGTCGAAAGCAGGCCGGATGTCGGCGGGCAGTTCGGCGCACAGGGTCGCGTAATCCATGTCCAGATGCATGTTGGTCAGCACCGCCCGCTTTGGTTTGGCGCGGGCGATCCAGTCCAGCGACAGCGCAAGATGGGCATGCGTCGGATGTGGCGTGCGGCGCAGGGCGTCGAGGATCCAGCAGTCAAGGTTGGCCAGCACCGGCCAGCTCGCGGCCGGGATGTCGACCACATCGGGCAGATAGGCGACGTCATCGATGCGGAACCCCAGGGCCTCGGACCCGCCATGGCCGACGCTGAACGGTACCAGCGTGACCGCGCCGCCCGCGCCCGTGATCGTGACCGGGCCGTCGATCAGGTGCATGTTCAGGATCGAGGGATATCCCGACCCCTCGGGCTGCACGAAGGCATAGCCGAACCGCACCAGAAGATCGGCGCGGGTCTCGGCGTCGGCCCAGACATCAAGGCGTTGGCGCAGGTTGAACACGATCTGACGCAGGTCGTCGATGCCATTGGTGTGGTCGGCATGGGCATGGGTGTAGACGACCCCGTCGAGCGTGCCGATGCCGGCATCCAGCAGTTGTTCGCGCATGTCGGGTGAGGTGTCGATCAGAACCCGTGTCGTGCCGGCCTCGGTGACGCGCTCGACCAGAAGCGAACAGCGGCGGCGCTTGTTGGCCGGGTTGGTCGGGTCGCAGTCGCCCCAGTCGCCGCCCAGTCGCGGCACCCCGCCGGACGATCCACAGCCGAGGATGGTAAAGGTCATGCGCGCCATCATGCGGCCCTGGCCTGGGGCGTGGCCTTGACGAACAGCCGGTCGAAATTGGCCGTCGTGGCGGCGGCGAAATCGGCTTCGGCAATCTTGAACACTGCAGCACCGACCTGCGCGGTAAAGGCGGTGTAGGCAGGCTCGTTGCGCCGGCCGCGATGCGGGGGCGGGGCGAGATAGGGGCTGTCGGTTTCCAGCAGGATCCGGTCCAGCGGTGCCGCAGCAAAGATGTCGCGCAGTTCCTGCGACCTGGGGAACGCCGCGATTCCCGACATCGACAGATAGAACCCCAGGTCCAGCGCCCGCCGCGCAAGCACAGACCCTGACGAAAAGCAGTGCATGACACAGGTATAGGGCCGATCCTGGAACCCTTCGGTCAGAATCGCCGCGACGTCGTCATCGGCGTCGCGGGCGTGGATGATCAGGGGCAGCCCGGTTTGCTGCGCCGCCTGAATGTGGATGCGCAGCGACTGTTGCTGGATCGCCTTGCTGTGGGCGGTGTAGTGATAATCCAGTCCCGTCTCGCCGATCCCCACGAATTTCGGATGCCGTGCAAGTGCCACCAGTGCCTCGACGGTCGCCAAAGGCTCGTCCGCAGCACTCATCGGGTGGGTGCCGGCGGCGTAGAATACTCCATCATGCGCCTCCGCAAGGGCACGCACGGACGGCTCCAGACGCAAGCGTGTGCAGATCGTGACCATCCGGCGCACGCCTGCGGCGCGGGCGCGGGCAAGGATCTGCGGCAAGTCCTGTTCGAAATCAGGAAAATCGAGGTGGCAATGGCTGTCGACCAGTTCCGATCTGGTGGCGAGTTCCGGGCTGTCAGGGGGCATCGGGCCTACCTTGGGGCGAGCATACCCGCCGTCTCGTCAATCTTGAGCACCATATCCATGAGAAGGGCGGCAGGGTCAAGGTTGACCGCCTTGCCCTGACGCGCGCGGTTGCCCAGCGTTTGCGCGCAGTCGGCCCAGGCCCGCGCAGCGATCCGGTCCGGGGCCAGACGTTGCAGGATCGCGGCCTCGCCCGGGGCGGCTTCGGGCGGCGCGGTGCCCTTCGTGCCCGACCGCGCCAGTCGCGCCAGAAAAAGGTCTAGCAGTGTCACAGTCAGGTCGAACCGCGTGTCGCCCGCGCGGCCCGCCGCCGCTTCGCAAAGCGCGATCATCCGCGGCCGGCTCAATTTTGGGAGCGTGCTCATCAACGCGACGATCTGGGCGTAAAGCTCCAGCCCCCCTTGGGCCGTCAGTTGCAGCGCCGCGCCGACCGAGCCACCCGCCAGTTCGGCCAGCGCCGCAGCAGAGCTTTCGCCACCCGGCCCGCCCGCAGCACGCAGCGCAAGATCAAGATCGCCGGGCGCGAGAGTCCGCAGGCGCAATGCGCGGCAGCGCGACCGGATCGTCGGCAACAGGCGGAACGGTTGATGGCTGATCAGGAAAAGGACCGCGCCGGGGGGCGGTTCTTCCAGCAGTTTCAGCAGCGCATTGGCGGCATTCGGGTTCATCTCGTCGGCATCGTCGATGATGACGACACGCCGCCCGCCATCCGCCACCGACAGGTTGAAAAAGCCTTTCATTTTGCGCATGTCGTCGACAACGATCTGGCCGCGTATCTTCTTGCGGTCGGCATCCCAGCTGCGGCGCAACAGGAAAAGGCCGGGATGGGTCAAAGCGCGGACATGCCGCGCAGCTGGCAGGTCGGGATTTACGGAAAGGTCGGTGGGCGGCGGCGGCGCACCGAACATCCCGCCGTCATCCTTGGGCGCGGCCAAAAGGAACCGGGCGGCGCGCCAGGCAAAGGTCGCCTTGCCGATGCCGCGCGGCCCGGTGATCAGCCAGGCATGCGGCAGACGACTCGACGTAAAGGCCGACAGAAACTCGGCTTCCGCGGCTGCCTGACCGTAAAGATCCACGGTCTCGCGAGGATGCGGTGCCCCCTCCAGCCGGTCGGGTTCAAGCGTCTCGTCAGACATGTGCCGCGCGCGGTCCAAGGTGGTGCAGCACGGCCTGCAGCACGTCGCTTGCCACGACCTCCGGGTCGCGCGCCCCGTCGATGATCCGGAACCGCGCATGATGCGCCGCAAGATTCAGAAACCCCTGTCGCGCCAAGGTCTGGAACGCCAGCCCCATATCCTCGAACCGCATTTCCGCCCCGGCGCGGGCCGTCGCGCGATCCAGCCCCAGCACAGGGTCGATGTCGATCAGAAGTGTCAGGTCGGGTTCAAACCCGATCATCATGTCGTGCAGGTCATCGACTGTCCGGGTCAGATCGCCCCGCGTGATCCCTTGAAAGATCCGCGTCGAATCCGCAAAGCGGTCGCTGATCACCACCTCGCCACGCGCGAGGGCGGGGCGAATGGTCTTTTCCAGATGATCGCGACGGGCGGCAGTGAACAGCAGGATTTCGGTTTCCGCCGACCACCGGTCAGGATCTCCCTCAAGCACGAGCCGCCGGATTTCTTCTGCCCCGGGACTGCCGCCGGGTTCGCGGGTCAACACGCACGCGATGCCACGCCTGGTCAATGCCTCGGCGAGTTTGCGCGCCTGCGTCGACTTTCCTGACCCGTCGATGCCTTCGAAGCTGACAAAAACACCGCCGCCCGACGCCGTCACGATTGTGGCAGCAGTCTGTTGGCATGCCCGTACAGAATGCGCGCCGATGTCGTCACCCGCGCGAAAAAGCCGCCCTTGGCGACGTCGGTTTCAGCCACCAGCGGAACGCGGGCATCTGGCAGATCGGGGACATGGATCACCAGTTCAGCAACCTCGGTCCCGGCGGTGATCGGTGCCGCAAGCGGGCCCTTGTAGATCACTTCCGCGGTCACGGTGTCTTGCACAAGCGCCGGCACCAAAAGGCGGACATCGGCGGCCGGAACCAGACCCACCGTTGCGGCTTCGCCCAACCAGACATCGGCCTCCGCCACGCGCACACCCGCCTTGGCCACGGTCTTCTGCGCAAACTGACGAAAGGCCCAAGACACGATCCGCTCGGCCTCTTCGGCACGCGCGGTGTCGCTGGACAGGCCCGAGATCGAAAAGATGACCCGTCGGTCGCCCTGCTTGGCAGACCCCACAAGGCCGTAACCCGCCTCCGAGGTGTGCCCCGTCTTCAGCCCGTCCGCCCCGATCCCCAAGGTCAAAAGCGGATTGCGGTTGAAACTGTTGGCCTCGGCGCGGTCCTTGTAGTTGAACTCCGTCTCCGCAAAGATCGGGTAGTATTCGGGAAACTCTTCGATCAAGCGTTGTGCCACGATGCCCAGATCGCGCATCGACATGCGGTGCTCCGGATCGGGCCAGCCGCTTGAATTCTTGAACACCGATTTGGTCAGACCGATTGCGCGGCCGCGCTCGGTCATCTGTGCCGCAAAGGCTTCTTCGGTGCCCGCCAGCCCCTCTGCCACGACCACGCAGGCGTCATTGCCGGAATTGACGATCATGCCGTGGATAAGGTCGCGCACAGTGGGGCGGTCGGATTCCTGCAGGAACATGGTGGACCCGCCCATAGACGTGGCCCGTGAGGACACCGCAAACGTCGTCTCCATGGTGACGCGCCCGTCCCGCAGTGCCTCAAACAGCATGTTGATGGTCATCAGTTTCGACATCGAGGCGGGCGGCAGGGATTCGTCGCCGCGCTTGTCCATCAACACGGTATGCGTCGTCGCGTCATAAACCCAGGCCGCCGAAGCCTGCGTCTCAAACGCGAACGCAGAGGCGATGTGGCTGAGCATCAGGGCCCCGATCAGGCCCGCAATCCGTCCTGCCTTGCGCATCCGTCAGTCCCCCGATCAGCCTTTGACCACATAGGCATCGGCAAAACCCGCCGATTTCACCTTTGCCAGCGTCGACTTGTTGCCGCGTGCGACAACGCTCCAGAACGCCTTGCCTTGGCTTTCCTCTTTGCGGATCGTGCTGGAAACACCCGCCTTGGTCAGCGCGTCGACGGCCCGCTGGGCGTTGGACTCGACCGAAAAGATGCCGATCTGGATACGCGTGTCACCAGATGCCGCAGCGGGCGCGTCCGCCGGGGCAGGGGGCGGGGCATCAGCAATGGCCGGACTTGCCGCGATCAGGGCGCTGGGATCCATCTTGGGCACGCGCTTGCCCGTGGGCGCTGCCGTGGTGTCCTCGGACGCGACGGCCTCGGCGGAAACCGGTTCGGACGGGACTGCTTCGGCTTTGCCTTCCGCGCGGTCGATGGCCGCCGCGGCGCCTGCAATCGGATCGATCGGCGTCGTCTCGACAGTTTCAGCAGCATCAAGGATGGGCTGGTTGGCATCGGTTGTCGCAGGCGCCTCTTCGCGGCGCAGCGCTGTCACGTTGATCTTGCCCGGCTGCCCGGCCAGAAACCCGAGGGCTGCGGCCGCATCCGACGAGATCTGAAGTTCTGGCCCCGGGTTGTCGCGCTCGCGCCGGAACAGCGCACCGATGACGAACTTGCCGTTTTCGGGATTGCGCATGATGACGCGCTCGGGGTCCGTCGCTTCGGGCGAGGCGACCCAGACACCCCCCAGCGACGGCCTGCCATCCCAAAGGGCGGTATCTTCAACCTGGAACACTTCGGGGGATTCGACGTCACGATCCACCAGACGCGTGGACGTGGTCGCGGCAGCGCCGGCGACCATCGTGTCGTCAACCGAAGCATCGTCGGAGTTGCCCGCCCCCGCAAAAGGTCCCTGTCCGCCCTGGCACGCGCCAAGCAATAAAACCGTGACCGATGCCAGGCCGAAAGATCGGAACGCTGAATGTCGCATGCTCTGCCCCTGCTTTCGCGTTCTGTGCCGCGATTGTTCTTGCTCTTGGAGTCCGTCCGCTGGTGCCACAAAGCAAGTGGCGCAGGACGCAAACCTGTAATGGGCAAGATACTACCGCCTTGGCGGCTGAGTGGAAAGAGCGGCCTTTCACCAAGAGCATCACTTTGCCAAGAGGCCTCCCCCCTTTCAGAATCGCCCCAGCCCCGTTATGCCCGCGCCATCGGGAGGAGTGGCGGAGTGGTTTAACGCACCGGTCTTGAAAACCGACGTAGGCGCAAGTCTACCGTGGGTTCGAATCCCACCTCCTCCGCCA
>JANPKV010000057.1:0-9237 GCA_031426185.1 Rhodobacterales bacterium
GCCGGACCAAGGTCTACGAGTCGATCGTCAAGGGCGAGGACAACTTCGAGGCCGGCGTGCCGGAATCGTTCAACGTTCTCGTCAAGGAAGTCAGGGGCCTCGGCCTCAACATGGAACTCCTGGATGCGGAGGAGGAGTGACGTTTTGCAGTTCTATGCTATGGGAACTGGCTGTCAGGACCGCAACCGAACGCAGGTGAATTCGGGATGACCATTCTGTTGATGACAGGAACGATAAGTCCGCCAAAGGGCGCGCGCGAACTCGCGCGCGCAAATGTTGCTGATCGGATCGCGGATTACAAAGTGGCCTTGCAGCACAATCTCTGCCTTCTACGCGAGGGCGTAATAAGTGGTTTAGCATTCGTTGAAAACTCTGGATATGGCATGGCGGACTTTGAAAGAACTGTGACGGATTCGGGATTGGGGGATCAGGTTGAACTGATTTCCTATGATGCCCGACAGTCGGAAGACGAGCCGAGATTCATGGGAGAGTGCCATCTTCTTCGCGAGGCATTTGCGCAGTCCGAACTTGTTCACAAATCAAACGACAGTCATGTCTGGAAGATAACGGGGCGCTATGTCGTTCGGAATCTCGCCGCAATCCTTCGCAAGACTCAAGGAAACAATGATCTTATTCTGCACTGCCGCAATTATCCGATGCGATTTGTCGATTTCGGTCTTGTCGGCTTTGCAAGGAAGCAGGCCCCGACGATCATCGAACGGGTGCTCGGGTCCGGCTCGCTGAAATTTACTGACGAACGGATCATGCGCGACATGATCGACAAGGGGGCCTTCAAGGACATGAAGGTCTGCCAGAGAATGAGCGAGGTCCCTGATTTTGCGGGTGTTCGCGGGATCGACAATTCGTCCTACGACAGTTTCGGATACCGTATGCGCTACCAAATACGTTCAGTCTTACACAAGACCATGCCGTGGGTGTGGGTTTGACCAACAGAACGCGGCCCAAGAAATACCGTGCGCGATGCGATCACGCCTCTCGCTCTCGCCAAAGGAAAGTCAGATGAACCAGGAACTCTCGACCAACCCGTTCAATCCGGTTGCACCCGTCAAGACCTTTGACGAAATCAAGATCAGCCTGGCCTCGCCAGAGCGGATCCTGTCGTGGTCGTTCGGCGAGATCAAGAAGCCGGAAACCATCAACTACCGCACGTTCAAGCCGGAGCGTGATGGCCTCTTCTGTGCGCGTATCTTCGGGCCGATCAAGGATTACGAATGCCTCTGCGGCAAATACAAGCGCATGAAATATCGCGGCGTCGTCTGCGAAAAGTGCGGCGTCGAAGTCACCTTGCAAAAGGTGCGGCGCGAGCGGATGGGCCATATCGAACTGGCAGCACCCGTTGCCCACATCTGGTTCCTGAAATCGCTGCCCAGCCGCATCGGCCTGATGCTCGACATGACGCTGCGCGATCTGGAACGCATCCTCTACTTTGAAAACTATGTGGTGATCGAGCCGGGTCTGACGGACCTGACCTATTGCCAGATGCTGACCGAAGAGGAATTCCTCGACGCGCAGGACCAGTATGGCGCTGACGCGTTCACCGCCAATATCGGTGCCGAAGCGATCCGCGAAATGCTGGCGGCGATCGATCTGGAACAGACGGCAGAAACCCTGCGCGCGGACCTCAAGGAGGCCACGGGCGAGCTGAAGCCGAAAAAGATCATCAAGCGTCTGAAGATCGTCGAGTCGTTCCTGGAATCCGGCAACCGCCCCGAATGGATGGTCCTCACCGTCCTGCCGGTCATCCCGCCGGAACTGCGCCCGCTGGTCCCGCTGGACGGCGGCCGGTTTGCCACGTCCGACCTGAACGACCTCTACCGCCGCGTCATCAACCGCAACAACCGCCTGAAGCGCCTGATCGAGCTTCGTGCGCCGGACATCATCGTCCGGAACGAAAAGCGGATGCTGCAAGAGGCGGTCGACGCGCTGTTTGACAACGGCCGTCGGGGTCGCGTGATCACGGGCACCAACAAGCGTCCGCTGAAATCGCTGTCCGACATGCTGAAAGGCAAGCAGGGCCGCTTCCGCCAGAACCTTCTGGGCAAGCGGGTCGACTTCTCGGGCCGTTCGGTTATCGTTACGGGCCCGGAACTGAAGCTGCACCAGTGCGGTCTGCCCAAGAAGATGGCCTTGGAACTCTTCAAGCCGTTCATCTACTCGCGGCTAGAGGCCAAGGGTCTGTCCTCGACCGTCAAGCAGGCGAAGAAACTGGTCGAAAAGGAACGTCCCGAGGTCTGGGATATCTTGGATGAGGTCATCCGCGAACACCCGGTTCTGCTGAACCGCGCGCCGACGCTGCACCGATTGGGCATCCAGGCGTTCGAGCCGATCCTGATCGAAGGCAAGGCGATCCAGCTGCACCCGCTCGTCTGTTCGGCCTTCAACGCCGACTTCGACGGGGACCAGATGGCCGTCCACGTGCCGCTTTCGCTGGAAGCCCAGCTTGAAGCCCGCGTGCTGATGATGTCGACCAACAACGTGCTGTCACCCGCCAACGGCGCGCCGATTATCGTGCCGTCGCAGGACATGGTGCTGGGGCTTTACTACACTACCATGGAACGCAAGGGCATGACCGGCGAAGGCATGGCCTTTGCGGACATGGAAGAGGTGGAGCATGCCTTGGCTGCCGGTGCGGTGCATCTGCATGCCAAGATCAAGGGCCGTCTGCGTCAGGTCGACGAAGAGGGCAACATTGTCTGGAAGCGGTACGAGACCACGCCGGGACGTCTGCGTCTGGGCAACCTTCTGCCGCTGAATGCCAAGGCACCCTTCGATCTGGTGAACCGCCTCTTGCGGAAAAAGGACGTGCAGACCGTCATCGACACCGTCTACCGCTATTGCGGCCAGAAAGAGTCGGTCATCTTCTGCGACCAGATCATGGGTCTGGGCTTCCGCGAGGCGTTCAAGGCCGGGATTTCCTTCGGCAAGGACGATATGCTGATCCCCGACACCAAGTGGACCATCGTCAACGAGGTTCGCGATCAGGTGAAGGAATTCGAACAGCAATACATGGACGGCCTGATCACCCAGGGTGAAAAGTACAACAAGGTCGTCGATGCCTGGTCGAAATGTTCCGACAAGGTCGCGGGCGAAATGATGGCCGAGATTTCGGCCGTCCGCTACGACGATGCGGGGGCGGAAAAGGAACCGAACTCGGTCTACATGATGTCGCACTCCGGTGCGCGTGGTTCGCCTGCGCAGATGAAACAGCTGGGCGGGATGCGCGGCCTGATGGCCAAGCCTTCGGGCGAGATCATCGAGACGCCGATCATCTCCAACTTCAAGGAAGGTCTGACCGTTCTTGAATACTTCAACTCCACCCACGGCGCCCGCAAGGGTCTGGCGGATACGGCGTTGAAGACGGCGAACTCGGGCTATCTGACCCGTCGTCTGGTGGACGTGGCGCAGGACTGCATCGTGCGGTCCCTCGACTGCGGCACCGAGAATGCGATCACCGCGGTGGCGGCGGTCAGCGACGGTGAAGTGGTGCAGTCCTTGGCCGAGCGTGTGCTGGGCCGGGTTGCGGCGGATGACATCATGGTGCCGGGGACCGATGAGGTCGTGGTGGCCAAGGGTGAACTGATCGACGAACGTCGGGCGGATCTGATCGATCAGGCAGGCGTGGCGTCGTGCCGCATCCGCAGCCCGCTGACCTGCGAAGCCGAAGAGGGCGTGTGCGGGGCGTGCTACGGCCGTGACCTCGCTCGGGGTACGCTGGTCAACATCGGTGAAGCGGTCGGCATCATCGCCGCCCAGTCCATCGGTGAACCCGGCACCCAGCTGACGATGCGGACGTTCCACATCGGCGGTATCGCCCAGGGCGGTCAGCAGTCCTTCCTCGAAGCCAGCCAGGAGGGCAAGATCGAGTTCCGCAACGCGAACCTTTTGACGAACGCCAATGGTGACCAGATCGTCAACGGCCGCAGCATGCAGATCGCGATCGTGGACGAAGCCGGGCAGGACCGGGCCGTGCACAAGATCTCGTATGGTGCCAAGGTGCATGCCAAGGACGGCATGGCGGTCAAACGGGGGGCCAAACTGTTCGAATGGGACCCCTATACCTTGCCGATCATTGCCGAAAAGGCCGGTGTGGCGCGGTTTACGGACCTCGTCTCGGGCATCTCGGTGCGTGAAGATACCGATGATGCGACGGGCATGACGCAAAAGATCGTGTCGGACTGGCGTTCGGTGCCGAAAGGCAATGAGCTCAAGCCCGAGATCATCATCATGGACCCGGCGACCGGAGAGCCCGTACGCAACGATGCGGGCAACCCGATCACCTACCCGATGTCGGTGGACGCGATCCTTTCCGTCGAAGACGGTCAGGAACTGCGGCCGGGCGATGTGGTGGCGCGTATCCCGCGCGAAGGTGCCAAGACCAAGGACATCACCGGGGGTCTTCCCCGCGTGGCGGAACTGTTCGAAGCGCGTCGCCCGAAAGATCACGCGATCATCGCGGAAATGGACGGCTATGTCCGCTTCGGCAAAGACTACAAGAACAAGCGCCGCATCACCGTCGAACCGGTCGATGAGACGCTGACCGCCGTCGAGTACATGATCCCCAAGGGCAAGCACATTCCGGTTCAGGAAGGCGACTTTGTCCAGAAGGGTGACTACATCATGGACGGCAACCCGGCGCCGCATGACATCCTGCGGATCCTGGGCGTCGAGGCGCTGGCGAACTACATGATCGACGAAGTGCAGGACGTTTACCGTCTGCAAGGCGTGAAGATCAACGACAAGCACATCGAGGTGATCGTTCGCCAGATGCTGCAAAAGCTGGAGATTCTCGACAGCGGCGACACCACGCTGCTGAAGGGGGAGCATGTCGACAAGCAGGAGCTTGAGGAAGAAAACGTGAAGGCCCGCAATCGCGGCCTGCGCGAAGCCTCGGCCGAGGCGATCCTTCTGGGGATCACCAAGGCGTCCTTGCAGACCCGCAGCTTCATCTCGGCGGCGTCGTTCCAGGAAACCACGCGTGTGCTGACCGAAGCGTCGGTTCAGGGCAAGCGCGACAAGCTGGTGGGCCTGAAGGAAAACGTCATCGTCGGCCGGTTGATCCCGGCAGGCACCGGCGGAGCCACCAGCCGCGTCAAGAAGATTGCCGCCGACCGCGACCAGACCGTGATCGAGGCCCGCAAGGCCGATGCGGAACACGCAGCCGCACTGGCAGCCCCGCTGCCGGTCATGGATATGGGCGCGCCGGAGGCCGACTTTGCCGATGCAGGCCTGATCGACACGATCGAAAGCCGGGATTGATCTGATCCCGAGACCTTTGACCCCCGCCGCCCGCAAGGGTGGCGGGGGTTTTTCTTTGACCAAACGGGCGCCATGCCATCAGCCTGGCCGCGTCTGGTTGCGCCGCTTTGCGCATGCTAAAGAGATCACGAAAATTACCGGCGGCAGGGCGCCATCATTGGGATCGGGGTGCCGTCTTGTTGTCTTCGACGCCGAAACCGTACCGCATCCAGATGCTCGGCCTGTGCCGGTTTTCGGTGCTTGTCGAGGGCGGGTTTCAGGTGGTGCACCCGGATCTGCAGGCGCGGCGCGCCATGCTTTACGACCCCCATCGGCTTGCCGGCAGGTTTGTCTGGTTTGAACATCTTTGTCTTGGCAGTCTGCGTGCGCAATCGGACCCGCACTTTACGCTGGTCGTTCTGGTGGGAACGGATTTTCCCGAGCCATGGCTGACGCGCCTTCGCGATCTGATCGCGGATCTGCCGCAGGTCAAACTTGTCTTGCAGCCGCCGGGCCGGCACCGTGATGTCTGCATGGCGGCCATGGCGCCGTTCACCGATCCGCAGGCAGACGTGGTCGGGCAGTTCCGCCTTGATGACGACGACGCGGTCGCAGTCGATTACATCGCGCGCAGCCGCGCGGACTTTGAGCTGGTCGAGGGTCTTTACCGCCGTCAGGGGCTTGTCGCATCCAACTATGCAAGGGGTCTTCAGGTCACCGACACCGGCGACACCCTGATCTATGAAAAGAGGGCGGCCACGGACTGGTCCTGTGGCCTGACGCTTTACTTTCCGCCAGACAGTTCAACCGGTGTGATGGATTACGGCCATCACCGCCTGGCCGAGTTCATGCCGACCATCAGCCAGAATGACAGCCTGATGTACCTGCGCGGACGGCACCAATCGAACGACACGCGCCCCAAGGGTCAGGGAAAGGGCGACGTCTGGGACCTTGCCCGTGTGAAACCGGTCCTGTCGGCGCGTTTCGGCATTGACGGCGATGCGTTTGAGGCGGCATTGCGGGCGGCAGGCAAAAAGTAGCATCTCTCCATGACCCTATCGGACAATGCGCGCGGCGTCATCATCATGTGCGTCTCCATGGCGGCCTTTGTCATAAACGACACGGCCGTCAAGGCGGTGACGGAGACGCTGCCGCTTTATGAGGTCATAGCACTGCGCGGAGGGCTCTCGGTACTGGCGCTGGGCGTGATCGGGTGGCGCGCGCGTCTTTTGACCTGGGGCATGCCGCGCGCAGATATCTGGTTGGTCGCACTGCGCGTGGTGGCCGAGGTCGCAGCAAGCCTTTTGTTTCTGGCGGCACTGGTCCACATGCCGCTCGCAAACCTGTCGGCGATCATGCAGTTCCTGCCGCTTGCGGTCACGTTGGCTGCGGCGCTTGTGTTCGGGACAAGAATTGGTTGGCGACGGATGACCGCGATCCTGATCGGTCTTGCCGGCGTCATGCTGATCATCCGTCCGGGACCGGAGGGGTTTGACGTCTGGTCGCTCATGGGGCTGGCCTCGGTCGGATTCGTGGTCGTGCGCGATCTTGCCTCCAGCCGGATTTCCTCGGCGGTGTCTTCCGTCACGGTATCGATCTGGTCCGCGGTGGCGGTCGCGGTGGTGGGCGTCATCGGGGCCACCATCGAAGGCTGGGAACCCGTGGCCCCGCGCGAAGCCGGGTTGATCGCGTTCTCTGCGTTCTTTCTGGTGATCGGATACATCACGGCGGTGGCCTCCATGCGGGTCGGTGACATGGTGGTGGTGGCGCCGTTCAGATACACAGCCCTTCTTTGGGCGATCGTGCTCGGCTGGGCGCTGTTTGGGACCCTGCCGGACGCGCTTACGCTGCTGGGGGCGGCACTGGTCGTGGCGACAGGGGTCTACACGTTTCTACGCGAGGCCCGGCTGCGCGCACAGGCCGCCTGACCGGGGGGAAATGGGCGCCAGTGCCCGTGTTGACAACCCCTGCGACTCCCCCTATACGCCCGTTTGTCCAAGGGGATGGCTCGTCCGTGACCTTGGGATCAGAATGCTTGATGTGGTCATGATCCGGGCCGAAACGCCCCGATCCTCTGGAATTCCACCGCGCCGTCCCTGCGAAGGGGACGCGAGCGGTGTTTGTGTTTTGCGATTCGCGCAAGGCACCGTCGAGAAGCAGTGCGCCGAAGTTCGGTGCGAGTATTGACAGCGCGAGAGATTGCGCAAAACCGAGGTACGTGAATGCCGACGATCCAGCAGCTTATCCGCAAACCGCGGGAGCCGAACGTTCGCAAGTCCAAGTCGCAGCACCTGGAATCTTGCCCGCAGAAACGGGGCGTTTGTACCCGCGTCTATACGACCACACCAAAAAAGCCGAACTCGGCCATGCGGAAAGTCGCCAAGGTGCGCCTGACCAACAGCTTTGAGGTCATCTGCTACATTCCCGGCGAAAAGCACAACCTTCAGGAACACTCCGTGGTCCTGATCCGCGGCGGTCGTATCAAAGACCTTCCGGGCGTGCGTTATCACATCCTCCGCGGCGTTCTCGACACGCAGGGCGTCAAAGACCGTCGCCAGCGTCGTTCGAAATACGGCGCCAAGCGTCCGAAGTGAGGAGATAAGATATGTCACGCCGTCACGCCGCTGAAAAACGCGAGATTCTTCCTGACGCCAAGTATGGCGACAAGGTTCTGACCAAGTTCATGAACAACCTGATGCTGGACGGCAAAAAGTCCGTCGCGGAAGGCATCGTTTATGGCGCATTGGATCGGGTTCAGGCCCGCCTGAAGCGCGAGCCGATCTCGGCTTTCCACGAAGCGCTGGAAAACGTGAAGCCGTCCGTCGAAGTGCGGTCACGCCGCGTCGGTGGTGCGACCTATCAGGTCCCCGTCGAAGTGCGCACCGAGCGTCGCGAAGCACTGGCCATCCGCTGGCTGATCATCGCGGCCCGCAAGCGTAACGAACACACCATGGAAGAGCGTCTGGCCGCCGAATTGGCCGATGCCGTGCAGAACCGCGGCACCGCGGTCAAAAAGCGCGAAGACACCCACAAGATGGCCGACGCAAACAAAGCGTTCAGCCACTATCGCTGGTAAGAGGGCAACATGGCACGCGAATACGCGCTGAACCGATATCGGAACTTCGGTATCATTGCCCACATCGACGCAGGCAAGACGACGACGACCGAACGCATCCTGTATTACACCGGCAAGACCCACAAAATCGGCGAAGTGCATGATGGCGCCGCGACGATGGACTGGATGGAGCAGGAGCAGGAGCGGGGGATCACCATCACCTCGGCTGCGACCACGACGTTCTGGCAGCGCCAGATCGACAGCGCCGACCTGTCGTCCGACGACAAGTACCGCTTCAACATCATCGACACCCCCGGCCACGTCGACTTCACCATCGAAGTCGAGCGTTCGCTGGCGGTGCTGGATGGTGCTGTGGTGCTGCTCGACGGCAACGCCGGTGTGGAGCCCCAGACCGAAACCGTCTGGCGTCAGGCTGACCGCTACAAGGTTCCCCGGATCGTGTTCGTCAACAAGATGGACAAGACCGGCGCGGACTTCATGAACTGCGTCAAGATGATCCGCGATCGCACCGGCGCCGTGCCGATGCCGATCCAGCTGCCGATCGGGGCCGAGGACAAGCTGGAAGGTATCATCGACCTGATAACCATGGAAGAATGGGTGTATCAGGGCGAAGATCTGGGTGCGTCCTGGGTGCGCCAGCCGATCCGCGCCGAACTGAAGGCCGAGGCCGACAAGTGGCGCTACAACATGCTTGAACTTGCTGTCGAGCAGGATGACGCTTCGATGGAAGCCTATCTCGAGGGTAACGAACCTGATGAGGCGACGCTGCGCACGCTGATCCGCAAGGGCACGCTGGCCATCGACTTTGTGCCGATCCTTGCCGGTTCTGCGTTCAAGAACAAGGGCGTGCAGCCGATGCTGAACGCTGTCATCGACTTTCTGCCCTGCCCGCTGGATGTGCCACC
>JANPKV010000058.1:0-2433 GCA_031426185.1 Rhodobacterales bacterium
CCGATGCCGGGGTGCCGTCAACCGCCGATTTCAGATCGTCGAGGGATTTGATGTCGGCCATGCTCATGCGCTCCGGGTGTTTTTCGGGTTCATCGACTTCAGGTCGAGAACGGTCGGCTGCTGGGCTTCGTGCGGATGGGCAGCCCCTGCATAGATGCGCAGGTTGGTCATCTGCTGGCGGCCAAGACGGTTGCGCGTGATCATCCGCTCAACGGCTTTTTCGACGACACGCTCAGGGTGCGCGCCTTCCAGCACCTGACGGGCCGTGCGCTGCTTGATGCCGCCCGGATGGCCGGTATGCCAGAAATAGACCTTGTCGTTGCGCTTGTTGCCGGTCATCTGGATCTTGTCGGCATTGATCACAATGACGTTGTCACCCATGTCCATATGCGGGGTGAAGGTCGGCTTGTTCTTGCCGCGCAGGATGCTGGCAACGATGGTCGCAAGACGGCCCAGGACCACGCCTTCGGCGTCGATCAGGATCCATTTCTTGTCGATATCGGCCGGAGTAGCCGTAAAGGTTTTCATGCGGGTCGTCCCATGAGTGATGGCGTTGTGCGCCTGTGGCGGATGCCGTGGGCGCAGGATGGGGGTGTATCGCCGATGGGACGTGACGCGTCAAGGCGCGAGGACAAGATTAAATCGTTCTATTTCAATGATCTCCAAGAACGGTATTAAAATACCCCATATTTCTTCCGCCGGGGCGTGAACAATTGAGGGGCGCGAATTATCTCATCGCCGTCTTTTCGCAGGCAACCCCGCCTGTGTCATTGCGACGACAAGGCCAGCGCGGACGGCCGACGAAGGGACGCGCCCTGAAATAGACGCGACGCCCCCCTGCGGTCCGCGATTGCCTTATCGCAGCTTTGGCGGTTTGGCCGGGTCCAGCCCGGGACCCAGCTTCACCGGGGCCACCTCGGTGACCGTCAGGTCGAACCGCAACGCCACCCGCGCCATCGACACGGCTGCCGCATCGGCCGATGCAAGGAATGTCACGTCCATTTCGCCCGCCTCGACACCGGAAAACACGAGCGCCTCGGACGCGGCCTGCGCCAGGGCCGCCTCGGCCCCGGATGCCGCATCCAGATAGGCCAGCATGTGTCCCCGCCTGCCGCCCTCATAGGTGACCCCCGCCAGCAGGGCGACCTGTGCAAGCCCCCCTGCCCGTGCCAGCGCCGCATCCAGCGCGGTGATCAGCGCCTCGGGCAAGCCTGTCGGCGCATGAAACAGGATCGGGCGGGCCTCAAGCTCCTGCGGGGCGGTGTCCAGTGCCATCGCCAGCCAGTCCAGCGCTTCGGGTGGCAACAGCATCGATGAGGGCGCGACCCCGAGATTGACTCCAAGGCCGATCCCCTGCCCTTTCAGTTGTGCCGCAAGCACCCGGCCCGGCAATGCGGCATAGGGCGCCACACCGCCCGAAAACGCCGCGAGACGTGCCTCGGTGTCGAAGGCCAGCACCACGGGGCCACTCTCCAGCGGAAAAACCCGCGGCTCGATTGCGCCCCCGCCCACCGCTTCGCGCGCCAGAAGGACGAACATTTCGCCGTCCGCCAACCGCGCGTAGAACGCCAGCCGCGCGCCTTCGCGTTCCGGTTCGACATCGGCCGCCGCATGCGCGAGGTCCAGGGGGGTCGGGTCAGTCACGTCGCATCCTCCATCACCGCCCGTACCCGAATGCGCAACATCGGCACAAGCTCCGCCTCGAACCAGGGGTTGCGGTTCAGCCATGCGGTATTGCGCCACGACGGATGGGGCAAGGGAAAGACGTCGTCCACGGCATGACTGCGCCAGTCTGCCACGGTCGCGGTGACATGGGTCTGCCCCAGATGCCACCGCATCGCGGCTCCTCCGACCAGCAGCGTCAAGCGGACCTTCGGCAATTCCGAAAGGATGCGTGTCCGCCAGGTCGCGGCACAGATCGGTGGCGGCGGCAGATCCGAGCCCTTGGCGTCATAGCCGGGAAAACAGAACGCCATGGGTACGATGGCCACCCGTGTCAGGTCATAGAACGCAGCCTCGTCAAGTCCCATCCATCGGCGCAACCTGTCGCCCGAGGCGTCCGTAAAGGGCCGCCCCGATGCATGCGCCCGCGCGCCTGGTGCCTGACTTGCAATCAGCACCCGCGCCTCGGGACGAAACCATGCCATCGGACGCGGCCAATGCGCCGTCGCGGTTGCGGCAAACCGTGCTGCGCATATCCTGCAGCCTTGCAGGTCCTTGATGAGGGTCATGGGGTGATCTTGCACCGACGCCACGGATGGCCGCAATCCTGCATCCGCATTCTTGCGATGCCTGTCCGCTTTGGTTAGCCAAGGCGTTCAGGGCACTTCGCCTTTGGGACCTGCGCCCGCAATGTACCGCGTCTCTTCTTTCGTGCGCCACTTTGCCTGGGCCTTGCTGTGCGGGGCGGGCGTGGCGACGCTGTGGGTCAAT
>JANPKV010000059.1:0-21483 GCA_031426185.1 Rhodobacterales bacterium
ACGCGCGGATGGCGTCTTGATACCAGTCGGACCGGAAATGGAAACAATGCCCCCGAAAGCCCGGGCGATTGTCCGCCGACCCGTCGATGCACCTTTATCCCGCCCCCTGCAACCAGGCAATGAGCCGGTCGTGGAAAGCCGGGGTCACACCGGGTCCCGACAGGGTCAGATGTCCGGCTTTGCCACCCAAGGAGATACCCGGAGCAACTTCTTCGGGATCTACCTGAGATTGTTTCGCATGCGAAACAATGGGCGGCCTCGCCTCGGCAAGCAGCGCGGCCAGAAGGGTGGTTTCCGCCTCGGCATCCAGAGGGGGGGCGGCCACCAGCCGATCGCGGATGCGTGCGGCCAGCCCCAGATCGGCCTCCAGCGCATGGGCCAGCGCTAGCCCGAGCCGTTCCGGGATACGTGCGGGATACAAAAGCACCCCGTCCAGTGCCACGACAATGCCGATAAAGGTTCCGATCTTGGACCGTTTTGCCCGGCTGGCGGTTGAAAACAGGCTCTGCAAGGCCTTTTGGGTCGAATGATAAACCCCCTGATCGACCAGCTTCGCCACGATCCGCGCGCGTTCGTAATAGCTGAGGCCGACGCGTATCTCGTTTTCCTCGACCATTGCGACATAGGCATCAGAGGATTCCGCCGGCCGCCGCAGCAGGGCACGCACCACCCCGAACCGCGCCTCGCCCGTCTCTGCCGCCAGGAGGCGCAGCGCGCTTAGGCGCCTCCAGCCCGAAATCAGCCCGTAACGTCCGGCGCCAAGATCGACGACATCGATCGGAGCCTGCTGCCCACGTGCGCGCAAGGATGCCATAAGCGCGGCCAGATCTTCGTCTTCGGCCAGGATTCGGTCGCGCACAAGATAATCGTCCTGCACCGCCGCCAAAGGCAGCGTCTGCACCAGCCGCCCCTCGACCCTTGCCCGGTGCAGCTCGTCGCTGACCGCCTCGAACGCCGCTGTGGTGGCCGCATCCCCCGCCACGCGCGCAATGGGAGCGGGAGCGATCAGGCCCGGTACCAGCGCCGGTTTCGGCTCTGACAATGCTGTTAGACCCTCATCGGCTGCCCAGTCATCCCCGACCGGCGTCAGGCGTCTGCGTTTGGCCATGGTCTATCCTTTCTTCTGGCGGGGCAGGTCGGGGGCCTCACCCAGATCGCGCGCCCAGACCCCGATCAGCAACCGCTTGAACGCCGCATAGGTCGCATCGAACGTCTCGCGCCCCCGGATATAGGTCTCGCGGTTAAAATCGCGGTAATCGGCCTCATAGATGCCATGCACCCGCTCTCCCGCCTGGCCGATGAGCGCTGTGAAATCCTGCCGATAGGGCGAAAGGCTGCGCCCCAGATAGGCCTGCATCAGCGCCGCCATCTCTGCCTGCTGGGCCCCGTCATAGCGGGTAATCACCGTGCGCACCGCATCCCATTCGAAATGCAGCTCCTCGCGGCCAAGGGCGCGGGCAGCGAGGTTCTCGCCCTCTTCGATGGAGGTGAATGTCGCATGCAGCATGTCAAAGAACCGCCCCGTGCTGTCGAACTCCAGAAACGACGCCCCCGTCGGCACCAGCAGGATATCGGCGGCAGATAACCCGTTGATGGTCAGATACCCCAGCGCAGGGGGCGTATCGAGAAAGACGATGTCATAGTCCTCCAGGATGCCATCCGCCAAAAGCGTCTCCGACACCGCCTCCCAGAGCTTCCAGCCGCGGCCTTGCATACGCCAGACGGGGATCTGGAATTCGGCCCAGTAAAGGTTCAGCTGCGCCCCGATCAGGTCGATATTCGGCCAGTGGGTCTTCTGGATCAGGTCGGGGGCCTTGACCTTCAGGGCTTCCACCAGCGTGTCATCGAGGGGCAGGGGACTTTCGCCCCGGTCCATCCGACGCTGGTTGTCGGCCCGCAGATGGGTGGCGTAATGCCGCGCGATCAGCGGAAACACCGTCGCCCATTCATCCGCCACGCGACCGCCAAAGATCGAGGTCATCGAGCCCTGACTGTCGAGGTCGATCACCAATACGCGGTAGCCATCCAGCGCGGCCGACATCGCCAGATGTGCGCAGGTAGAGGTCTTGCCCACACCCCCCTTGAAATTGGCAACAGCCACGATCTTGGCGGGCAACTCTTTTGGGCGCCACGGCAGGTAGTTCTTCGCTTTCGACCCCTCGGCCGCGAAATGCGCCCTCAAGACCAGCACTTCGTCAAAACTGAACCACTTGGCCCCGCCCTCGGTCTCCGACCGCCCTTGGGGCAGGGCAGGGTTCGCCTTCAGCACGCGGCGAAAATGCGCGGTGGCGACCGGAATCAGGTACTTGGTGATCTCCCAAGTCGAAAAGAGTCGCAAGCTGCGCTCCCCGCGCGCATCGAGGCCCCGCTCGGCTAGATCCGCCCGCCCCCTTGTACAGGCACGGGCAATCGCCGCAAACTGCTTGGTATCGGTGGGCGCGTCCAGCTCGGCCAAAGCCGCTTCGGGGCTGATGCCGAAATAGGGTGGGGGATCGTTACTGTCCCGTGCCATTATGCCTCTTATCCCCGCATGTGCGTGCTTTTTGGCAATATACGCTGATTCTGCGAACATGGCCACATTCGCAACACTTAAAGTGGACTTCTTAGGAGATTTTCCCAAGGGTAGGGTGCCTTTGGTGCCGCATGAGCAGGGCATAAAAAAATGTCCTCTTTGTTAGATATGAGTTAATTTAATGTTACGCTCCAACAGCGGTCACTCAAGCCCTTGAATAAACAGTTGGATTTAAATATTGGCGACTCCGATCCCCCGATGACATGACTCCAGTCCCCCGACGCGGCGACTCCGGTCCCCCGATGACCGCACTGGACCCTGCTTGTGGATAACTTTAGCGTGGTGTCACTGAAACCCCGAGTCCCAGATCAACCTTGGGACGCTGTCCTGCAAGGGCGCCAATGGGGGCAGAACTGGGGGCAGTGGTATGGCGCAAGTGGGTCGGAACGGGGCGGGGGGGGCGGCACTGGCACGTGGCCAGCCCGATTTCTTCCTGTGCGACGTTCTCGATGCGATTCCCAAAGATGACATGGCGACGATGGAGCACCCGGTCTTTTCGCTTTCCACGCGCCCCGACCGGCGCATCCTGCGCTACGCCCATAACGACACTGAGATCAGTGTCACCCCCTCAGTCCGCGGCCTTGCCACGATCCATGACAAGGACATCCTGATCTATTGCATCAGCCAGCTGATGGCGGCCTTGAATGCAGGCCGCCCGGTCGACCGGCGGTTGCGCCTCACCGCGCATGACCTCTTGCTGGCGACAGGGCGAGAGACCAGCGGGGATGCTTATCAGCGCCTGCGTGATGCTCTAGAACGCCTTGCCGGGACCCGCATAACCACCAATATCGTGCAGGGGGGCCAAAATGGGGATCATACCGGCGGCTATGAACTGACCGAAGGCTTCGGTCTCATCGAAGGCTGGCAGATCCTGCGCCAGTCGCGTCAGGGCCGCATGATCGCGGTGTCGGTGACGCTTTCGGACTGGCTGTTCCGCGCGGTGCTGTCGAAGTCTGTCTTGACGCTGAGCAGAGACTATTTCCGCCTCCGCCGTCCGCTGGAGCGCCGCTTGTATGAGCTTGCGCGAAAGCATTGCGGGCGCCAGCCGGAATGGCGCATTTCGGTCGAGACGCTGTTGAAGAAATCCGGCTCCGCCAGCCCACGCCGGGTCTTTCGTGCCATGCTGCGCGAGGTGATCGCCGCCGACACCATTCCCGATTACGTGCTGGCCGAAGAACCTGGCGACATCCTGCGCGTCACCCCCCGCGCCATCGTCATCGAACCCCATGTCGGTCCCCATGCCTCCCCCGAGGCGCTGGACGAGGCACGCCGCCTGGTCCCCGGGGCGGATGTGCATGCCCTGCAGGCCGACTGGCGCGCCTTTTGGGCGCGCTCGGGCCGCCCACGCCTGCGCAGTCCGGACGCGGCCTTCCTGGGCTTCGTGCGGCGGGGCAGAGGCTAGAGCGGAACTGCGGCAAAACAAGAAGCGGGCTAGGCGTGCTGTCGCCGACCCTTCGGCAAGATCGCGCCAGATCGCGGCATCCGGCCAAGGCCCGCCCGACAAAAGCCATTTTTGCCGGTAGAGCTAAGGACGATCGGTTCCGCCACCATGCGCGGAGCAGCGTTGGACAAGGTGGACCCACCCATGCTGATGACAGGTCTCTTCCTTTCTCTTGGTGCCCTTCTGGCCGTGGGCATCGTGCGCTTTGGCGTCGACGGCCCGCGTCCGCCCTGTTGCTGACAGCCGGGCCGGGGGGCATGGTTTCGCCCCCTGAAATCCTTTAGTCTCGGTCTGACCCGCATTTGACCCCCTGACGCATGAGCAACATTTCTTCCCCGCCCTCCCGACGATCCGGCTTTTTCGGGACCCACCCGTTGGCGGGGCCCTTCTGGCTGTGTCTGGCGGTGCTGGGGGCGGCGGTTTTCTTTCGCGACGGCCTCTTTACGCTGGTCGCTGCCTGGGGGGTCCCCGAATACAGCCACGGGCCGCTGATCCCGATCCTGTCAGGCATCCTCTTTCTGCGCCAGCTGAAGGATCATCCACCCCGGACCACCCCCGTCACCGATCGCGGCCCGGGGGTCGCCCTTCTGATGCTGGCGCTGATGCTGGGGGCTGCGGGAAGCCTCATCGGCATCGGCGACATCGTGGCCTATGGCCTCATCCTGTGGACCGGGGCGATGCTGCTGATCGGGTTCGGCTGGCGGCAGGGCCGGGCCTTCTGGCCGCCGGTGCTGCATCTGGTCTACATGCTTCCCTTGCCGGCGGTCCTTTATTACGGCCTGTCGACCACCTTGCAGGGGGTGTCGTCGGAACTTGGCGTGTGGTTCCTGCGCCTGATCCAGGTGCCGGTTTTCCTCGATGGCAACATCATCGACCTTGGCGTGATCAAGCTCCACGTCGCCGAGGCCTGCTCGGGCCTGCGCTACCTTTTTCCGATCCTCAGCTTTTCCTACATCTTCGCCGTTCTCTACCGCGGCCCCGTCTGGCACAAGGCGGTGCTTCTGGTCTCCGCCGTGCCGATCACCGTGGTGATGAATTCGGTCCGCATCGCCATAGCGGGCTGGATCGTGGACCGCTGGGGCCCTGCGCATCTGGAGGGCTTCACCCATTTCTTCGAAGGCTGGGTGATCTTTCTGGCCTGCGTGGCGATCCTTTTCGCGCTGGCCTGGGCGCTGTTGTTCTTTCGCCGCGACCACATGCGGCTGTCTCAGGCGCTGGATGTCGATATGGGCGGCCTTGTCCCGCAGGCGCTGCGTCTGCGCGATGTGCCGGCTTCGGGGGCGATGATGCTGGCAGCGGGGTTGTCGCTGGGCCTCGCCACGGCCTGGGCCTTTGTGCCGCCCCACCAGCCTGTGCTGGCCAGCCGTGAGCCCTTCGCCCTCTTTCCGACCGCCCTTGACGACTGGCAGGCCGGCCCGCCCCGTGCCTTTGATCCCGCGATCGAGCGGGTGCTGGCGGCGGATGACTATCATTCCGTGGCCCTGACAAGACCGGACGAGCCGGTATCGGTCGATCTCTTCATTGCCTGGTACAAGGACCAGATGACCGGCGGGGCGCATTCGCCCGAGGTTTGCCTGCCGGGGGCGGGCTGGGAAATCGCCGCCCTGGACCAGATCGCGGCCACCGGACCGGACGGCGCGCCCTTCATGCTCAACCGCGCGCTTATCCAGAACGGGGCGGACCGGATGCTGGTCTATTACTGGTTCGAACAGCAAGGCCGCCGCACCGCCTCGGGCTTTTCGGCCAAGCTGCAGCTCATGCTCGGCAAGATCACCAATGGCCGCAGCGACAGTGCCCTGGTGCGGCTGATCACGGCCATCCCGCGAACCCCCGGCGATGTCGGCGCAGGCGAGGCGGCGCTGGCCGCCGCCGAGGCACGCCTGCAAGACGCGATGTCCGCCACTCTCGGCCCATTGCCGCGCTTTGTGCCCGGGCTTTGACGAGGCTCGCGTGCGGTTGGAATTTCGCGGCACGCAGCTCAGCTCGGACGGGGGCCTTCTGGTGATGCGCGAGCTTGATGACGCGCTCGGGCTGTCTGGCCTCGCGTCTGCATCGCTGTGCGACAACCGCCGGGGCAAGAACACCGTCCACCGGCTCGACGGGCTATTCCGGCAGCCGGTCTATGGGCGGCTGGCTGGATACGAGGATGTCAATGACGCCGACCGCCTTGCCCTCGATCCGGTCATGCGCCAGGTTGTGGGCGCCCGTGCTGTTGACGCTCAGGCGGCCTCAGCCTTGCAGCAAGATAGGCGCCCGCGTCGTGCGCCACACCTGCGCAATAGCCTTCCAGCTGGCCGAGGTCACGGTCACCGGCCCGATGGTGCGCGCCATCCTCGCTGCCATCCGCCGATTACGAGCGCCACCGCTATGCGCATGACCGCGATCCCCAAACTCAACGAAAGCGGCAACAGGTCGGTCCGCTGCGCTGAAAAACGGCGCCACCAGACCAGGATACCGCGGGTTCGCGGCTTGACCCGCCCGACTTCGCCTCTGCGACCGCAGACACCGCTCGGGGCGACAAACACTTGCTCTACGGGAAGAATCAGGCGATCTTGCCGTCAAGCGGCAGGCCGCTTGGCGAATGTCGATTATAGAAGGTAAACGTCATGACTTCATTTTTCCCGATTGATCCTAAAACGCTGACAATGTCTCAGAAGCAGACAAAAGAAGCGGGCAGTTCAATTGCGGCAGAATATCAGTCAAAAAAGCCTTTTCATTATATTTGTGTCGATAATTTCCTACCACTTGAGATCCTTGAACGAGTTCGCGAAGAGGCATTGTCAATGGGAGATCAAGCTGCTGAGAATCCAAGTGAAAACGAAAAGCTTAAGACGTCGTTTAATCCCGATCGTATGCCTGTTTATTCTAGATCGGTTTTTCACGCGCTGAATTCGCGTCCATTTATTCAGTTTTTGGAAAATATGTCTGGTATCAAAGGCTTGATTCCTGATCCATATTTTCAAGGGGGTGGCATCCATCGCTCAAACACAACCGGATTTCTGAGTATCCATGCAGACTTCAACCATCACACGATCATGAATTTGGAGCGTCGGCTGAATCTTTTGATTTATCTCAACCCTGATTGGAAAGAAGAATACGGCGGTTCTTTCGAGATCTGGACGAACGACATGAAGGAAAAGGTAGAAAGCTTTGCACCTGTTATGAATCGCATGTGTTGTTTTTCAACTGGAGACGACACAATGCATGGCAACCCCGAACCGGTGAATCACCCAAACGGGGATCCCAGACTTTCAATTGCAATGTATTATTACACCGCCACATGGGAAGATGGTCGTGTCTCACAGTCAACAGTATTCAAACCGCGACCAGGTACAGCTGACGCCAAAAGCAGCGAAGCTACACAACGGATTGTGCGCGAATTCGTGCCACCCATCATCTATCGCAAGGCTCGTAACTTGTTGCGAAGATTGGGCCGTTAAAATTCCGGCGAGCTAACACGGCGTCTGTCATCTAAATGATGAACGCCTTTAGCGCGTCCGTAATTTTGCTCGCCTTCATCCATCTCCCATCCTCCCCAGCCGGGTCCAGTTTGCGGTATACGACCGTCGGCGATTGCGGTGGTTAGGTGCAGGGCGAAGCCTGCGAGGGTCTGGTAGCCTCGGGTGCAGATGCGAAGTCGGACCTGGAGGAACGAAGCAATCCGACCTGATGAGCTACCGAACCCGAATCGATGACGTAGGGCCACGGGGGGCAAATCTATGAGGCGTTTGCTCGCAGGGACCGGTGGGGGGAACCACGCTGAGATTTTTTTCTCGCGATCTGAATTTCGAATCTTCGTCGAGTAGGTTTCGACCTAGAACCACTTCGCTGGTCTAATGTTGAGGGACTTTATAACTGAAGTTTCAATATGTTGAATAATTCGGAAACATCTAACGTGCGTTCTGGGTAACCGTTTCGGAAACGAGCTTGCCGAAATGGAGTAATTTTTTTTCCGCGCTGATACGCCACCAATATGCGCAGGACCGCGATCCGGACCCAAACTGAACGAAAGCTGCAGGACAGGTCTGTCCAGCGCGCTGAAAAAGTCGCTGCCGGGGGGGTGGGTGGACCGCGTTTTGCCCGCGGCTTCGCCTATTTACCGGGTCGGAGTTATGACACTGGCATGTTCAAAGGCAAACTTGCCATGTGCGCCGTTACAACGGGAACCTCTGCCGACACCTACCCCCCCGACGGCATCGCCGGCGACATTCTAACTGATCTTTCTCGGCGAGATGTCATTTTGGACGGGTTAATCCTCGATCTGGGGCTGACCTTGCTTTATGCCATCTATTCATTCCGCATTCCCCAAGTAGATCTTTGATTTTGCTGTCCTGACCGTGATATTTCCTATATAAATCAATATGTTGGTGGCTAAGAAGGGCGTGCTTTATGGATCACCCAGAGGGTGCGGGCTTGCAGCGAGCAGATCGGGTGGATTTCGACAATCGGGTGCGGCTGGAATTTCGCGGCACGCAGCTCAGTTCCGACGGTGGCCTTCTGGTGATGCGCGAGCTGGATGACGCGCTCGGGTTGTCCGATCTGGCTTCTGCTGCGCTGTGCGACAACCGCCGGGGCAAGAACACGGTCCACCGGCTCGACGGGCTGTTCCGGCAATCTGTGTTCGGCAGGCTGGCCGGATACGAGGACGTCAACGACGCCGACCGGCTGGCCGTCGATCCGGTCATGCGTCAGGTCGTGGGCGGTCGCGCTGTCGATGCGCAAGCTGCCTCAGCCTCGCAGATGGGGCGGTTCGAGACCGAGACACTGCCCGCACACGAGAACCGGGCGGCGCTGGCCGATCTGAACGGCCAGTGGATCGACCGGTTTCATGACCGCAAGGGTCTTGAAGTACATCACACTGGACATGGACAGCTCGGTCAGCCCGACCCATGGCGAGCAAGAGGGCACGGCCTGGAACGGGCACTTTGACTGCAAATGCTATCATCCGCTCTTCGTGTTCAACCAATTCGGTATGCTGGAACACTGCGCCTTGCGTCACGGCAACGTCCACAGCGCGACGGCTGGCAGGATGTGCTCGACCCGGTGATTGCCCGCTATGCCGGGCGCGACATCCTGCGCTTCTTTCGGGCCGATGCCGCCTATGCCAGCCCCGCGATCTATGAGCGGTTGGAGGAAGCGGGTTACTTCTACGCCATCCGATTGCCTGCCAACAATGTCCTGCGTGAGAAGATCGCACATCGGCTGACCCGGCCCGTGGGGCGGCCCTCGCTGACCAAGGTCAAACGCTTCTACGAGGACTTCGAGTATCAGGCGGCGTCCTGGGACAAGCCACGCCGCGTCATCGCCAAGATCGAATGGCCTCCGGGCGAGCTGTTCCCAAGTGTCGGCTTCATCGTCACCGACCTGCCCATGGAGCCAGACTGGGTGGTGCGGTTCTATAACCAGCGCGGCACCGCCGAGTAGACATCAAGGAAGGCAAATACGCTTTCAGTTGGACCCGGCTGTCCTGCAAGCGGTTCCGCGACAACGAGGTGCGGTTGCAGCTGCACGCACTGGCCTACAATCTGGCAACCTTCCTGCGTTGCATCGAACTGCCGGAAGCGATGGCCGACTGGTCGCTGACCAGCCTGCAACTCAAACTGATCAAGATCGGCGCCCGCGTGGTGCGTCACGCCCGCGCCATCACCTTCCAACTGGCCGACGTGGCCGTCACCGGCCCGATGGTGCGCGCCATCCGCCGCCTTCGAGCGCCACCGCTATGCGCATAACCGCGATCCCGACCCAAACTGAACGAAAGCGGCACGACAGGTCTGTCCGCCGCGCTGAAACACGCCGCCGCAAGGCAAGGACACTGCGGATCCGCGGCCCAATCCGCCCAGTTCCAGCCGTTTGCACGACCGCACAAGCCGCTCGGCGCGAAAAATGCTTGTTCAACTGGAAAAATCAGGCGATCTTCACGCCAGACGGCAGGTCACTTGGGGAATGTCGGAGTAGCAGTGACTCGCCAGGAAGTGAGACAAATGATAGTAAAGAATACCACATTTGGTTCGGAATTAATGCGGCATTTCGATGCGCTACGGATAATTAACTTACCAAGCCGACTGGATCGGCGGAACGAGACGACCGCTGAATTGGCGAGGATTGGTCTTGTTCCAGGGTGGGCTGATGTGGAGTTCTTCCCAGGGATCCGAGGTCGCACATCGGCTGGATTTGCTTCGCCGGGTGCTCACGGGGCGTTTCTAAGTCATCTGACAGTGTTACAAGAATCGCTAGATCGCGGCGATCGGGCTGTGCTAATTGCAGAGGACGACCTTACCTTTCTGTTGCCTCCTGCGTCTGATTTTTCAAGGATGTTATCACCGTTGGGGGGTGACGACTGGGACTTTTTCTTTGCTGGATATCACTACACCGACCGCTTCGTCGACGAAGGCACCGGATTGATTAATGTGGGGTCTCGTTACGATATTACTGGATTGCACCTTTACGGTGTCCATCACCGAATTTTGCCTGCGCTTCTGCAGTATTTGAAAGGCTACCTACCGGAAAATCATCCCGCACCCATCCATGAAGGGCATATTGACGGCCTGATCACGTCTTTCCGAGGTAGCCGAACTGGGTGCAGCACGCTGGTCCTATCGCCGGCCATCGCAACTCAACGCCGCTCGCGTTCCGACGTGCAGCAGCGCCGTTTTTATGATCGTCTCCCGGGGCTCGGTTGGCTGATTTCGTGGCTTCGCAAAGTGCTTCCGCGCCGAAAAAGTTAGGGTTCACTCGCCTGTCTCGCACGCGCGTCTGGTGGTAACCGGCCGGTTGCTACCGCGATGCTTGTGCCTTGATGCGGGCGACGAAATCGGCGTCATGGACGAAGTCGTCGAGGAACTCATGCCAAGTTTCGGTTCATATGGCTTCCATCTGCTTTAGATCGTTAGCGCTCCGTCCGGCCCGTCATGGTGAACCAGGTGGCATCAGCAGACATTCCTTAAAGGCGGATCGACCAGAGCTGGCAAGGCGCTTCATCGGGCAAAGGTCACAGGTCCTACATTGGTCATCGCGAAGTTGGACCGGCTGAGCCGGAACGCGGCGTTCTTGCTGGCCAGCCTGCTACCATTTTCGCCTTATTCAGCGCAGCAGTTCGACCGGTGCGTCATCTCTAATGCTGACAACAGCGGGTACACCAACCGCTCGTCCATATCGTGGCACATCCTTAACTACCACGGCGTTAGCCCCAATAATTGCGTGATCGCCAATCGTGACGCCACCCAGAATGCGCGCGCCTGCCCCAATATCAACATGACCGCCGATCACCGGGAAGCCACCCCGGCCGACGCCGAGCGTGACTTGTTGAAAAATGAGGCAATTTGGCCCAATCAAGACCTGTGGATGAATGACGATTCCATTGGGGTGCGGTAGCAACAGCCCGCCGCCTATCTGGGCCTTTAAATCAATCTCAGCCCCTGTGACTAGAGACCAGAAGCGATGACGCAGTACACAGTATTTTCTAATAAGCCCGGAAAAAGGCCGCGCCCGGACCCCAGCAGTTTGATAGTCCCGCACCGTCTTTAAGAGACGGCGTGACGGATCCCAGAAGTTTCTAGGACGCTCGCGGGTCCAGTCAGGTACAGTCGCAGATACTGCCTCAGCGGCCTGTTTGACTTGATCGATTGCCTCTATTTTTTCCATCTCTCAGCCTCCCGATTTTGATTTGAACAACCTAAAGCAGGGAAAGCTTTTCACCTGAGAACGATTTGTGTCTCCGACACGTCAAACCAATAGTTCTCAAAGCGCAGGACATAATCATAATACCCCAAAGGTAGGGTTCGCGCAAACTTGCACTACCTCGTGTTAACCGACATTCCCCAAGAGGTCTGCCATTTGAGGGCATAATTGTCTGGCGCTGCCTCAGGTTCAAGCGTCTTTCGTCCCGGATGGCTGCTTCTGTAGCGCTAATTTCCCGGCTTTGGACGGCGCCAACGAAGCGGCGGTGTCAGACTCGGCCCGTTGGGGACGTTTTCGGCACTTGAGGCAGACCTGTCGAGCCGGTTTTGTTCAGTTCCGGCATAGTTGGTCATGCACATGACGGCGGCGCTCGATGTCGTTGTCAAACCAGATGGCGTTGCGGTAACCCTCGGCAAGATTCCCAGCATTGTCAGAGGCTTCAGATTGAAACTGTTCGTCTCGGCGCGCCGAAGGTCGCGGTGGACGATCCACCGGTAGGCCGTTGAGCCCGCATCTACCGCCAGTTCCTTGCCGGGTGTGCGGCAGATGCAGTCAAGCTTTGCGCTGCGCACGGTCGTCAAGACCACTGCGTTGGCGGTTTAGGGCGACAGTCGCGCCCGTACGATGGCTTCCCGGTAGATCCCCTCAATCCGGTCGATCTTGCCCTGCCAGTCATAGTCGCGCCGGACCTTGGCGGCTCCAGCCACCCCCATCGACAGGCAAAGTTCCGGCGCACCGGCAAGCTGCAAGATGGCTCTAGCCAGACGTTCGGCGAATTCGTCTCGCGGTTCGGGATGAACAAGCATCCCGCAAGTGGCATCAAGGTAGTCCGCCGGGCCGCCCCAGTCCGACGCGATGACCGGCAATCCCAGCGCCATCGCCTCCAGCACCACGGCGCCTCCGCATTCCCAGACCGAATTGAGGATCAGCGCGTCCGAAGCCGCCAGCACGTCGGCGCAGACGGCCTGTGGCTGAAATCCACGAAACCGCACCGCCTCACCCAAGGCCACCGCGCGCTGGCGCAACGCGGAAAGTTCCGGCCCGTCGCCGAGGATATCGAGTGTCACGTCCACCCCTGCCACCCGCGCGCGTTCTACTGCGCCCAGCGTCATGTCCACGCATTTCCAGTCGACCAGACGGCCCACAAAGACCAGACGAAAGGGCGTGCCCGCTGCGCGCTGGCCCCGTGGCGCGCCAGCTTTCCAGGTCCGTAGGTCCACAGCGTTCTCGACGAGTTCAACAATGCGTGGATGGGCGATCGGAAGGGCGGCACGCGTGCGGGCGTTGGCGACCAGTAGAAACTCCGCGCGCCGCTTGCCCGGAAACACCCAGTTCATCACCTTGGCCAGAACCCTCGCCAGCGCCACCGCCCGGGTCACGAAACTGCCTTCGAAATCCTCGTAGCCTTTAGGATAGTTCATGCCGCCGTTCATCGGCCCAATCACCACCGGCACGCCAAATCCGTAGATCGACGACGGCTGCTTGGGCGACACGGGGATCGGCTGGTGGATCACATCCACCTCGTCTCGCTGCACATACTGGCGGATCAACCGGGCCTGCGCGATTTCGGTCATCGTCGTCAGGATCACCCCCGTCACCACGTCCCGCAGCCGCGATGGCAGCCTTTTGCCTATGTTCCACACCATCCGGTAGGCTGCGGTGTCGTCGATATAGTCAATGCGATCAACAAGCTCGGGAAAGCTCTCGCTCAGGCTGTCGCGGTTGCGCCCATGGGTGATCAGACGTGCAGCATGTCCCCGGTCGCACAGAAGGTCGAAATACTTCAGCGGCAAAAACGCCTCGCCGCCGAATTTCGAGGACGCGTTTGGCGCGACGATCAGCACTTTTATGGGTTCAGCCATGCGATACAATCCAATCGTCAAATTATCTCAAGGCCCTGACCGGCGAGACACTGACCCCGCCAAGGCGCGCGCGGCACAATATACTTACCTCGGCCGACCTCGCCGAGGGGCGGCTGAGCTTCACCCAGGGCAGTGTCAGCATCGGCTGGAACGAGCATCTCACGCTGATCGGCACCAAGATAGACTCTCTTGTAACCATTTCCAGGCAGAAGGTAGGGGATCCGCAGACAATCTATGCCTGGGAGGTGCCCGACCTGCTGAAGGCCACCGTCTATTACACGCTGGCCAACGGACAGAAGATCGCGCTCATTCCGGATTTCGTGGCCGATCGGGCGACGGGGGAACTGCTGAAGTTCAGCTATGTCGTGACGCTGAACCTCTCGGACTGGGAACTCAACAGCTATGGCGCGGTCAATCACGGGTTCTACAATCCCAACGATGCCGCCCCGATCACCAAGGACGACCTTGCCTCCACCGCCGCAGGGCAGGATATCCGGTTTGACGTGCTGGCCAACGACCGCGATCCCGAGGGCCGCTATCTGGCCGTGGACGGCTTCACCGATCCGCACAATGGCGATGTCTTCCAGCAGGAGGATGGCACGCTTCTCTATCGGACGAACCGTGGCTTCACCGGCACGGACAGCTTCGAGTACTGGGCGGCCGACGACATGGGTCACTTCACCAAGGCCACGGTCACCGTCGAGGTCTGGGATCTCTGAGGCATCTCTGGTTGACGCCGCGCTGCCGCATCCCTACTGCTGGCCCGGTCCGGTCCCCGACCGGACCGCACAAGGGAGGGCGTTCGCGTGATCCGGGCCTATCGCCAGATCTTCGATCTGCTCGACACCCGCGAGCGGCGGCGTTTCGTTTTGCTCATGGCGCTGATGATCGTCGTCGCCTTCGCCGAGGTGATCGGCATCTCGATGGTCTTCGTGCTGCTCGGCGTGCTGGCCCGGCCCGAACAGATCGCCGAAAGCCGGACGCTTTCCTGGGCCTACGAGGGGTTCGGGTTCTCCGATATAGCGTCGTTCCAGATCATCCTCGCGGCGGCGGTCTTCGTGGTGGTGATGACGGGCCTCGCGATCAAGGCCGGCGGGACCTATGCGATCGTCCGCTTTTCGACCATGCGTTCCTGGACGATCTCGGCCCGGCTGCTCGGGGCCTATCTGCACCAGCCCTATAGCTGGTTCTTGACGCGCAACAGCGCCGACATCAGCCATAGCGTGCTGGGCGAGGTGGACCGGCTGGTCGGTCAGCTCATCATCCCCAGCGTCCGGCTGCTGGCCAATGTGCTGCTCGTCCTTGCCATCGTGGGGTTCCTGCTTGCGGTCGATCCCCTGGTCTCGATCCTCGCCGCGGCCCTGATGGGGGGCGGCTATGCCTGCATCTATCTCTGGCTGCGGCGCAGGTTGCTGCATTGGGGGCGCGAGATGCGCGATCGCAGCGGCGACCGCTACCGGCTGACCAACGAGGCGGCAGGCGGGTTCCGCGAGGTCAAGCTCCTCGGACTCGAGGATGGCTATTCCCGTCGTTTCGGCGAGGTAGCGCGGGATTTTTCTCGTGCCACGGCCATCCTGCAGATCATGGGCGAAATGCCGCGCTTTGTGCTTGAGGCGCTGACCTTCGGCATCCTGCTGGTGATCATCTTCGTGCTGCTGCTGCGCAGCGAGGGCGATCTTCTGGCGGTAATCCCGACGCTCGGCGTCTTCGCCTTCGCGGTGATGCGGCTTTTGCCGGCGCTTCAGCAGATCTACCACGGCCTGTCCTCGATCCGGTCCAATACGGCGGCGCTCGATCTCATCCATGGCGATGTCATGGCCGCGCGCGCCACCGTTCCGGACCGTCCCGTCGCCACGGCCCCCGACATTCGCCTGCCGCTGACGCGGGTCCTGGAACTCGACGGCGTGGGCTATGCCTATCCCGAAGCCGGCCGGGCCGCCCTCGCGGCGGTCAACCTGACGATCCCCGCCCGCCAGACCGTGGGAATCGTGGGCGGCACCGGGGCGGGCAAGACCACTCTGGTCGATCTGGTCCTGGGCCTGCTCGTCCCGCAGACCGGCACGATCCGCGTCGATGGCGTGGCGGTTACGCGCGAGACCCTGCGCGCCTGGCAGCGGACGCTCGGCTATGTGCCGCAGGCGATCTATCTGACCGACGACACGGTGGCCGCGAACATCGCCTTCGGCGTGCCGCCCGAAGAGATCGACCTCACCGCGGTGGAACGCGCCGCCCGGCTGGCCGCGCTGCATGATTTCATCGTCTCGGAACTGCCGCAGGGCTATGACACCTTCGTCGGCGAACGCGGCGTGCGGCTCTCGGGCGGGCAGCGCCAGCGCATCGGCATCGCCCGCGCACTCTATCACGACCCGACACTGCTGATCCTCGACGAGGCGACGAGCGCGCTCGACAACATCACCGAACGCGTGGTGATGGAGGCGGTCGCCTCGATCCGTGCCGACAAGACGATCATCCTGATCGCCCACCGGCTGTCGACGGTGAAGGATTGCGACACGATCTTCCTGATGGAGAAGGGTCGGCTGGTGGCGCAGGGCACCTATGACGAACTGGTGGCGGGCAACGAGACGTTCCGCAAGATGGCGGCTGGGGGATGAGCCGGCCGTGCCTGTGTGATCGGCTACTGGTAGCCATGGCAGCCCGCCCCCCGCGAACTGACGGATCCGGCGACTGGTCAGGGACGGAAAAATTCAAGAAGCACGTTGTCACGCTCCATGCCCTCGCCACGGAAGCCCTGATTGTTAATTGTCACTGAGAACTGACCCGGCATTGTCACCGAGATTTGACCCGCCCAGTCATTATGTTTGCAGCGCTATGGTGTGGTCAATGGCGGGCATCTCGACATCCATGCCGACTTCAACCACCACGGCAAGGTGAACCTCGAGCGTCGGCTCAACGTGCTGATCTATCTCAACAAGGACTGGCGCGAGGAATGGGGCGGCTCCTTCGAGATCTGGAACACCGGCATGACCGAGAAGGTCGCGAGCTTCGTGCCGATCTTCAACCGCATGGTCTGTTTCAGCACCGCCTCCGACACCTGGCATGGCAATCCCGAACCGTTGGCCAATCCGAACGGTGAGCCACGGATGTCGATCGCGCTTTACTATTACACCGCGACCTGGGACGACACCCGCGGGTCCCACTCGACGCTGTTCAAGCCACGCCCCGGCAGCGTCGACCAAGAGGATCGCCAGAACGCACGGCACCGCAGATTGCAGAACTTCCTGCCGCCGGTCCTGTATCGCCGGATTGCCAAGCCGTTGCGCAAGCTGGGGATCTGACGGCCCCTCAGGCCCGGAGGACTTGGGTCAGGAAGTCAGCCATGCGCCGGGCAATGGCTTCGGGCGCATAGCCGTCGGTAACATGACGGCGCGCGGCTTCGCCCAGGCGGCGCGCCATTTCGGGGTCGCCCATCAGCCGAAGGCAAGCCTCGGCCATGGCCTCTGGATCCTCAGGTGGAACCAGAAGACCGGTCTCCTCATGCGTCGCGATCTCTTTCTGGCCACCGACGCTGGTTGACACGACTGCTGACCCGACAGCCATGGCTTCAATCAGCGTGCCGCCGAAGTTTTCATAGCGGGACGCGACCAGAGTGACGCCGTGCCGTGCGCGCAAGGCGGCCACTTCCTCGCGCGACTGCTTTCCGACCGCCCTGATCCGCGATCGGATAGGCTCGGGCAGGCGGGCAAGTCGGTCGGACAGCATGTCCATGCCGCCCCCGGCGCGCGGCACTCCCGCGTCCGGCCCGACAAAAGTGAACTGCGCGGTAGGGTGCGCCGCGGCGATCAACGCGAATGCGTCGACGACAAGGTCGCCGCCCTTGATGTGGTCGAACCGACCGACAAAGAGGACATGGTTCAGAAGCTCATCGGTCAGATCGATGCCCTGCGCCGGAACCGGAAACGGGTTTGGGATCACGGCCGCTGGGACCTTCGGAAGGCCCCACAGCGCCTCTGTCTGCCGCAGCACGACGGCCGATGGCGAGGTTATGCCATCCACCTGCTGCAGGCCCTTGGCTTCGCGCGCCTCTCGACGGGCGCTGGCGGCATCGTCCGGGGCACTGCCTGCCATGCGATGGAGCCACCAAGGGCCGTGCAAGGTCGCCACGATCGGTACGGATACCTTTCCCCGGAGGTTTCCGACCCAGCCCTGCGTCTCTTCCATCACGACAACTTCGACACCATACAAGTCAACTGCGCGCCGGATCGCCTCTGCGTGCCGATCCACCATGGACCGTACAAACCAGCCTTCCGGGTCCAGCTTTCGGCGCAGACGATCTACCAGCCGCAGCCTGGCATCGGGCATCGCAACGACGCGCGGGTGGTCATGCGGTGCATCCACCCAATGCGCTATGATGGTGACTTCGTGCCCCGCGCTTTGCAAACCCGCTGCCAGGTGGCTGACTGCCGTCGCAATACCGTTTGGCGTTAGCACACCGGGCCATGCTGGAGTGACAAAGGCTGCCCGCAGTGGCCGGACTTCAGTGCTGTTGGTCATTGAAGGCCTCTCTGCCGCGCAGTTCGGACCTTTCGCTGGGTTTGCCGATGTCCAGACATCTCGGGGAAAGACCGATCAAGTTCGCATTCAAGATCAACAGCGTGCCAAAGGTAATCAGCGTTTCGCCCAGCGTTTTTCGCCTGAGGACACTGAACGGAACGGGCAGTGGCTGTCAAGGGAACATGGGTTGAGAGAGCAGGCGGGCGGTCTGTCCTCGACTGGTGACTAAAACTTGCCCACGGCAAGCGCGGGAGGGGGCCGTCTGCGGCCCTTTACGCCCCCCGCAGCAGCGCCGCCAGCCCGTCTTCCAGCGTCACCTCTGCGGTCACGCCCAGCATAGCGCGTGCGCGGTTCGGGTCGCCGAGCGATTCCCAGATATCCCCCACGCGTGGATCGCCATGCTGCACCACCGGCACCCGCCCATGCAGCCGTGCCAGCGTGTCTATCAGCGCCAGAAGCGTCGTCGTCCGTCCGGTGCAGACGTTGAACACCTCTCCGGCCGCCTGCGGCGCGCGCGCCATCGCCGCCATGAGAAACCGCACCACATCGGCGACAAAGACGAAATCCCGCGTCTGCAAGCCGTCACCGAAAACCGTCACCGGCAATCCTTGCGCCAAGCGGTTGTTGAAGATCGAGATCACTCCCGAATAGGCGGAAGACGGATCTTGCCGCGGGCCATAGATGTTGAACGGCCGCAAGCCCACGGTCGGCAGACCATGCACCCCCATCGCGATGCGCCCGTGCAGTTCCGATCCCAGCTTGTCTACGCCATAGGGCGTCTGCGGGCGCGGCACCCGCGCCTCATTCACCGCCCCCGGACCCGCATCGCCATAGACGGCGGCGGACGATGTATAGACCACCGGCACTTGCCCCGCCCGCGCCGCTGCCTCGAACACCGTCACAGTGCCGGTCTGATTGGTCAGATGCCCCTCGCGCCAGTGTTCGTTGCAATAGGCGACCGAAGCGATCCCCGCCAGATGGAACACCCCCGCACAGCCCGCTATGGCCCGCGCCACGGCCCCGGGGTCCGCCACATCCCCCTCGATCACCTGCACCGCGGGCGCCAAATTGGCACGCTTGCCGGTGGACAGGTTGTCCAGCACGACCACCCCATCGCCCCGCGCCAGCAGCGCATCTGCCAGATGCGACCCGACAAAACCGCAGCCCCCGGTGATCAGATACTCCACCATCTCAATTCCACCCTCAAATCCGAATCCGCAGGCGTGCCGCATCGTCATGCCGCCCCACGCCCACCCGTGGCAGGGCGAACATGTCTCCCCCCGCCGCCACGAGGCCCCGTCCGGCGCCGCTGCCGTCGCGCGGTGCAGCCACGGCCCGCCGCGGCCCGGCCATCACCATGGCCGTCATTCTGGCCCTCGCCGTGGCTGTCGGTATTTTTTTGGATCCGATCCCCTGATCCCCTGATCGGCGGTCTCGGATCCTGCGGCCATGCCCGGGACCACGCGGACCCGTGCCGTGCGCGCCACCTGCACCGCCGGCTGCGGCCAGCCCGCGCGGCCTGGTTTTGGCGGCGCTGGGACGCCAGCCGCCACCTTCGGGGCCGGGACCTGCGCCATTGCATAGCGCCCTGCAAGGGACCCCGCGACCAGGTAGGTCAGCGGTGTCAATGACGCGTTCGGGATCAGATCCATCAGATTGATCGCCAGCACCATCGCAAGGCCCGCACTTTCCACCGACAATCCCAGCTTGCGCCGCGATATTCCCAACAGGAACAAAGGGGCCGTCAGCAGTCCGAAATGCAGGATATAGCCTACCCAGCCCGACGAGCCGATCAGGATGATCCAGGCCCCGTCCGGAATGGTGGCCTGGCGCCCCGTATAGGGATCATAGGTCAGGTTGCGCCCCCAGGACCCCCAGCCCGATATCGGCTTTTCGGCCGCGCGCTCCAGCAGGATATCTTCGTTGTCGAGCCGGAATTTCAGCGATTGCGCGCGATCTTCGCTGCGTGCCAGGGTAAATTCATAGACCGTGTCGACCGGAATCCAGCCCGCCCCGCGCAGCAGCGGGTAAAAGAGCGTGATCCCCGCCACAATCATTGCGAACAACAACTGGCCTTGGGTGCTCAGAAAGATCACCACCGGTACGAAGATCAGTGCCAGCGCCAGCGGGCCCACCGCTTTTGACAAGAACAGCACGGACAAAAGCCAGATCGCTGCCATGAGCCAGCCGAATGCTGTGATCCTTTTGCCGTTGCGCATCCTACACCGGAACATCGCTGCGGCGGCCAGGATCGTTATTGCCAAGAAAATGCCAACCTCAAGCCCGTGCGGTAGAAAGACGATTGGGCGGAAGCCGCCAGCGCGCATGTGCTGAAGGAAGGAATGGGAGAAGAACCCATAAAGGTGAACATTCAGCTGGGGGCTCATCCGGATCTCGTAAAGACAGAGAACCGAATAACCGAGGCCCGCAATCACGAAAGTATGCAACAGCATGACCTGGTCCTCGGGCCGGGCCAGAAAGCGTTGCGCGAGGAAAAACGGCAAGAAGGTCACGCCCTGCGTCAGTATTAGCGAGCCGATATCATAGGGCCTGAGTCCGGGAATGAATCCAGGCCCCGTGATGACCGGTTCGGCATTTTGCATCACAGTCAGCACCGGCGTCAGGAACAACAGGACAATGAGCGTCCGGAACAATACGCGGCCGCGGGCGGTGCGCACCGTCTCGTCTGCAGGTTTCGGGGCAGGCGGCGCCGGCCAGCCCGCCGCAGCGCGTGGCGCCGGGACCACGCGCCTGCGCGCCATGATCAGGCACATGATGCCGGCCGCCATGCTTGGCATCAGCGTCTTGTCCAGTGAGGGCAGCACCGGCAGGTCTATGCCCACTTGCTCGGGCAGGAAAAGATAGCCGCCCAGGATCGAGACCGCCAGCGCCCGGGGCAAAGGCAGCTTCCAAAAGAGCACCATGACCACGATCGGCCAGGAAAAGAACACAAGATAGGCAAAGGCATTGGGCATGGGGCAACCGGGCAGGAACAGGAACGCTGGGCCGGACCCTACCTTGTTTGCGCGTGCAGCGCATCCCGGAACTGCTGCCGGGGGGGTGTGAGCCCGGCAGACTTCCCCTCCGGCAGGGGCCCCGACGCAAAAACCGGGCGGCGTCAGGTCCCGGGGGCTGCCCGGTGCCGCGCCACGATGGCTGCCACCGTGTTTTTCGAAATCCCCAGGTCCCGCGCGATCCAGCGGTAGCTGCGTCCCGCCGCCACCGCCGCGATGACCTGCGGGCCCAGCCGGTCGGCCACCGGTCGATCTCCTGCACGCCGCCCCAGCACCTTGCCGCGGGCTTTCGCCGCCGCGATCCCCGACCGCACCCGTTCGCGCAGAAGGTCGCGCTCGAACTCCGCAATTCCCGCCAGCAGGGTTGCCATCATCCGCCCATGCGGGCTGGCAAGGTCAAAGGCC